>JBIOIA010000058.1:0-13281 GCA_044449445.1 Gemmatimonadales bacterium | reverse complement strand
GGAGATGGTGATGCCGGGCGACAACGTGCAGATGACCATCGAGCTGATCACGCCGATCGCGATGGAGGAGCAGCTGCGCTTCGCCATCCGCGAGGGCGGCCGCACCGTCGGCGCCGGCGTCGTCACCAAGATCCTGGAGTAGAGCGATGGCGCGCGAGAACATCATCATGGCGTGCGGGGACTGCAAGGAGCGCAACTACTTCACCACGAAGAACCGCCGCAAGCATCCGGAGCGGGTCGAGTGGAAGAAGTACTGTCCCCGGTGCAACAAGCACACGGCGCACAAGGAAACGAAGTGAACTGGGTCGACTACGCCATTGCGGCCTCGGCGCTGGCCGCGCTGGCGGCGCTCCTGGTGTGGCGGGAGCGCGTCACCGGCTTCGCGCGCGAGTTCGCGGGCTTCCTGGTCGACGTGCGGGGCGAGGTTACGAAGATCACGTGGCCGACGAGCGACGATCTGCGCAAGGCGACGCTCGTGATCCTCGGGTTCGTGATCCTGGTATCGCTGGTCATCGGCGCGATGGACGTGATTCTGCAGACGCTGCTGGTGCAGCTGCCCTCGGGCCGCTGATGGAGACGATGACCGTGGACTACCGCTGGTACGCGATCCAGACGACCGCCGGGCACGAGAACAAGGTGCGGTCGTTGATCGAGCGGCGCATCAAGGAAGACCCGCGGCCGGAGGCCGAGCGCCAGATCCGGAAGGCGCTGGTGCCGGTGCAGGACGTGGTCGAGATCAAGAACGGCAAGAAGGTGAACGTCGAGCGGAAGCTGTTCCCCGGGTACGTGCTCGTGGAAATGATCTCCAACCAGGAGACGCTCCACGCGATCAACAACATCCAGGGGGTCATCAAGTTCGTCGGCACGGGCCGCGAACCGATGCCGCTCCGCCAGGACGAGGTGAACCGGCTGCTCGGGATCGAGGCGCCGGTGTCGGAGGAGGCGCCGAAGGAGGAGATCCCGTTCCTCATCGGCCAGGTCGTCGAGATCATCGAGGGCCCGTTCTCCGACTTCAGCGGTACGGTCGAGGAGATCCTCACCGACAAGGGCAAGGTCCGCGTCTCGGTCAGCCTGTTCGGCCGTCCGACCAGCGTGGAGCTGGATTACACGCAGCTGCAGGCGCATTAGCAGCGACGGCGTAACACCCCGCGACCGCGCGGGTCATCGCGGCAGCCGGCGGCGGGCTTTCCGCCGCGGCGAACGAGAGGCAGGGAGAAGATGGCACCGCCCAGGAAGAAGGTCACCGCCGTCGTGAAGCTCCAGATCGACGCGGCAGCCGCGACGCCCGCGCCGCCCGTCGGCTCGGCGTTGGGCCCCCACGGGCTCAACATCATGGACTTCTGCAAGCAGTTCAACGCGAAGACCGCGTCCCAGGCCGGCCTGGTGATTCCCGTGGTCGTGACGGTCTACCAGGACCGTTCGTTCACGTTCATCACCAAGACGCCGCCGGCCGCGGTGCTGCTGCGCAAGGAAGCGGGCGTCGAGAAGGGCTCGGCGACGTCGAACCGGGTGAAGGTCGGGAAGGTCACCCGCGCCCAGGTGAAGAAGATCGCCGAGCTGAAGATGCCGGACCTCAACGCGAACGACCTCGAGGCGGCCATGGCGATGATCGCCGGGACGGCGCGCTCGATGGGCATCGAGGTGGAAGGCTGATGCGCTTCCGGGGCAAGCGGTACAAGGCCTCGACCGCGGGCGAGAACCACCACGACCTGCGGTTCCAGCCGCGCGAGGCGATCGAGAAGATGAAGGGCGGCAAGCCCGCCAAGTTCGACGAGACGGTGGACATCGCCGTCCGCCTCGGCGTCGACCCCAGGCACGCCGACCAGATCGTGCGGGGCACGGTGGTGCTGCCGCACGGCACCGGCAAGAAGGTGCGCGTGCTCGTGATCGCGCAGGGTGACAAGGCGCGCGAGGCCGAGCAGGCGGGCGCCGATTTCGTCGGCACCGAGTACATCGCGAAGATCAAGGAAGGCTGGCTGGACGTGGACGCGATCGTGGCGACGCCGGACGTGATGGGACAGCTCGGCGCCCTCGGCCGGATCCTCGGCCCGCGCGGCCTGATGCCGAACCCGAAGGCCGGCACGGTCTCGATGGACGTCACCAAGGCGGTGCGCGACATCAAGGCCGGCAAGATCGAGTTCCGCGTCGACAAGACGGGGAACGTGCACGCGCCGATCGGCAAGCTGAGCTTCAGCGCCGAGCAGCTCGAGCAGAACTACACGGCGTTCATGGACACGATCGTGCGTCAGAAGCCGCCGGCGGCGAAGGGCCAGTACGTCCGCACCGTCGCGGTCTCGAGCACGATGGGTCCCGGTTTCCGCATCGACACGGCGATCTATCGATGAACCAGACCGAGAAGCAGACCATCGTCACGGAGCTGGTCCGGAAGCTCCAGGCCTCGAGCTCCGTGTACGTGACGGACTACGCCGGCCTCAACGTCGCGCAGGTGAGCGACCTCCGGCGCCGGCTCCGCAAGGTGGGCGTCGAGTACGTGGTCATCAAGAACACGCTCGCCAGGCGCGCGCTGAAGGGTGCGACGGTGGAAGGCCTCGATTCGTTCCTGAAGGGGCCCACCGCGCTCGCGCTGTCGAAGGACGCGTCCAGCTCGGCGAAGGTGCTGTCCGACTTCGCCAGGGAGTTCCAGAAGCCGTCCGTGAAGGGCGGAGTCGTGGACGGGCGGGCCGTGACGCCCGTGCAGGTCAAGCGGTTGGCGTCGCTGCCGCCGCGCGAGCAGCTCCTGGCCGAGCTCGGTGCCGCGATGCAGGCGCCGATGGCCGGATTCCTGGGAGTGCTCCAGTCGCTCATGTCGAATTTTGCCGGCGCCCTCGAGGCGCTCAAGACGCAGCGCGAGGGCGCTGCCTGATATCAGAGGAGATGCAATGGCTGCCAACACCACGCTGTCCAAGGACGACATCCTCGAGGCGATCGGCAACATGTCGGTCGTCGACCTGGCCGACCTGATCGAGGCGTTCAAGGCCAAGTTCAACGTCACGATCGCGGCCGCGGCTCCGGCCGCGGCGGCCGGTGCCGGCGCCGGCGCGGCCGCGCCTGCCGAAGAGGAACAGACGGAGTTCGCCGTCGTCCTGAAGGAGGCCGGCGCGAAGAAAATCCAGGTCATCAAGGTCGTGCGCGAGCTGACCGGGCTGGGCCTGAAGGAAGCAAAGGACCTCGTCGACGGCGCCCCCAAGATGGTGAAGGAGAGCGTGCCGAAGGCCGAGGCCCAGGCGGCGAAGGCGAAGCTCGAAGAGCAGGGTGCAACGGTCGAGCTGAAGTAAGCGGGCGATACGCAGTCCACGGATCTTTCCGCAACCGAGCCCCTCGGTACCGGGGCCGTTTGCGTTGCCTTGAGACAAGGGTGAGCCATGTCTGAGAATCTTCCGGTCATCTCCTTCGGCAAGCTCGGCGAAGGAATGCCGATGCCGCACCTGCTCGACATCCAGACCCAGGCCTTCGGCGCGCTCCTGAAGCCCGAGGGCGCGGGACACGAGAGCCCGGACGTCGGCTTGGACCGTGTATTCCGGGACCTGTTCCCGATCACGGACGTCAACGAGAACTACTCGCTGGAGTTCGTGTCGTACGAGGTCGGCGCGGCCAAGTACACGGTCGAAGAGTGCATCGAGCGGGACATGACCTACTCGGCGCCTCTCAAGGCCAACCTGCGCCTGATCGTGTTCGAGGAAGTCGAAGGCCAGAAGCGCGTCAAGGACGTCAAGGAGAAGAAGGAAGGCGTCTACCTCGGCGAGCTGCCGCTCCTGACGCCGCTGGGCACGTTCGTCATCAACGGCGCCGAGCGGGTGATCGTGTCGCAGCTGCACCGCTCGCCGGGCGTGGTGTTCGAAGAGACGATCCACCCCAACGGGCAGCGGTTGTTCAGCGCGCGGATCATCCCGTTCCGCGGTTCGTGGGTCGAGTTCACCATCGACATCCACGACGTCGTGTTCGTGCACATCGACAAGAAGAAGAAGTTCCCGGCGACCGCACTGCTCCGGGCGTTCGGCTACTCGACCAACTCGCAGATCCTCGAGCTCTTCTACGCCAAAAAGGAGCTCGACATCACGGGGAACCTCCAGGCGCGCGCCCAGCGCCGCGAGATCCTCGGCACGCTGCTGGCCGCCGACGTGCCGAACCCCGAGGACAAGCGGGGCGAGCCGCTCGCCAAGGAAGGCGACGAGCTCACGCTCGACCTGCTCCAGGCGCTGCGGCGCGCCGGCATCACCACGGTGACCGTGTTCGCCGGCTACACGCAGCTCAACCTGCGTGACGACGAGGACGAGGCCGCCACGGTGCGCGGCGCCGAGACGAAGCACGTGCTTGCCGCCGACGTCGCCGATCCCGCGACCGGCGAAGTCCTGGCCGAGCGCGGCAAGGAAGTGTCCGACACGCTGCGCAAGAAGCTGCGCAAGGCCGGCGTCAGCGCCGTCGAGGTGTTCCTGCCCGGCGGTCGCGGCGAGTCGCCGCTCATCAAGAACACGCTGGCCAAGGACCCGACGGCGAACGAGGGCGAGGCCCTGGCGCAGATCTACTCGCTGCTGCGCCCCGGCGAGGCGCCCAACGTCGAGACCGCGCGCGCGGCGCTCGAGCGGCTGTTCTTCTCGCCCAAGCGCTACGACCTGGGCCGCGTGGGGCGCTACAAGATCAACCAGCGCCTCGGCACGAAGCTGCCGCCCGACCACACCGTCCTGACGCAGGACGACTTCGTCGCCATCATCCGCTACCTCATCGAGCTGCACGAGGGCCGCGGCTACACCGACGACATCGACCACCTCGGGAACCGCCGGGTCCGCTCGGTCGGCGAGCTCATCGCCAACCAGCTCTCGGTGGGCCTCTCGCGCATGGCTCGGCTCATCAAGGAGCGGATGAGCATCAACAACGATCCGGAGAAGATCACGCTCGACGACCTGGTCAACGCGCGCACCGTCAGCGCCGTCATCCAGGCCTTCTTCGGCAGCTCGCAGCTGTCGCAGTTCATGGACCAGACCAACCCGCTCGCCGAGCTGACGCACAAGCGCCGGCTCAGCGCCCTGGGCCCCGGCGGCCTGACGCGCGAGCGCGCGGGCTTCGAGGTCCGCGACGTGCACTACTCCCAGTACGGGCGCATGTGCCCCATCGAGACGCCGGAAGGCCCGAACATCGGCCTCATCACGTCGCTCTCGACGTACGCACGCGTCAACGACCTCGGCTTCATCGAGACGCCGTTGCGCGTGGTGAAGAACGGGAAGGTCACGGACGAGATCAAGTGGGCTTCGGCGTCCGAGGAGGAGAGTTTCTCGGTCGCGCAGGCCAGCACGCCGCTCGCCAGCGACGGCACGTTCCGCGACACGTTCATCCTGTGCCGCAAGCGGGACGACTACCCCATGCTGTCGCCCGACCGGGTGGACTTCATGGACGTCGCGCCCGAGCAGCTGGTCTCGATCGCGGCGGCGCTGATTCCGTTCCTCGAGCACGACGACGCCAACCGCGCGCTGATGGGTTCGAACATGCAGCGCCAGGCGGTGCCGCTCCTCAACCCGAAGGCGCCGCTCGTCGGCACGGGACTCGAGGCGACCGTCGGCACCGACTCGGGCGCCACCGTCGTCGCGAAGCGCGCCGGCGTGGTCAAGCGCGTCACGGCGGACGAGATCATCATCGACGCCGGCGTGGACGACGCGCAGCGCATCGACCATCCGCTCGCGCGGCTCACGCAGCAGGACCGCTACAAGATCAAGAAGTTCTGGCGCACCAACCAGGATACCGCGATCAACCAGCGGCCGATCGTGCGGCTCGAGCAGCGCGTCGAGAAGGGCGAGGTCATCGCCGACGGCGCCGGCACCGAGCACGGCGAGCTGGCCCTCGGCGCGAACGTGATCGTCGCGTTCATGCCGTGGTACGGGCACAACTTCGAGGACGCCATCGTCCTTTCCGAGCGCCTGGTGAAGGACGACGTCTACTCGTCCATTCACATCCAGGAACTCGAGCTCCACGTCCGCGACACCAAACGCGGCCAGGAAGAGATCACGCGCGAAATCCCGAACGTCGCCGAGGAGTCCCTCGTGGACCTCGACGAGCGGGGCATCGTGCGGATCGGCGCCCACGTGAAGCCGGGCGACATCCTCGTCGGCAAGATCACGCCCAAGGGCGAGACCGAGCTGTCGCCGGAAGAGAAGCTCCTGACGGCGATCTTCGGCGAGAAGGCGAAGGACGTGAAGGACTCCTCGCTCAAGGTCTCCCCGGGCATGGAGGGCGTGGTCATCGACGTGAAGATCTTCTCGCGCGTCGAGGACCAGGTTGTCGAGAAGGACCGCGGCGAGCGCATCGGCGAAGTCCGCCGCATGGAAGCGGAAGAGAAGGCGCGCGTCACCGGCGCGCTGCACGAAGACATTCTGCATGCGCTGCTGGGGCAGGAAGTCGGCCTGATGCTGAAGTCCGGAACGGTCGAGGAACACCTCCCGGCGGGCACCAAGCTCACGAAGCAGGTGCTCGAGTCGGTGAACCTCGGCGACGTGGACCTCAAGACGCTGCGCGTGGCGAGCAAGCAGATCAACGAGCGGATCCGCCAGATCGTGGATGCGGCCGCGGGCGAGCGCGCCAAGGTCGAGGAAAAGGCCGAAGACCAGATCGACAACATCCTCCAGCCGGACGAGCTGCCTCCGGGCGTCATCCAGCTGGTCAAGGTGTACATGGCCGAGAAGCGGAAGATCTCGGTCGGCGACAAAATGGCCGGCCGGCACGGGAACAAGGGCATCATCGCGCGCATCGTGCCCGAGGAGGACATGCCGTTCCTCCCGGACGGCTCGCCGGTGGACATCGTCCTGAACCCGCTCGGCGTGCCGAGCCGGATGAACGTGGGCCAGATCCTCGAGACGCACCTGGGCTGGTGCGCGAACATCCTCGGGTTCAAGGCCAAGACGCCGGTGTTCCAGGGCGCGAACGAGAACGAGATCGGGCTGCTGTTGCGTCTGTCCGGCCTCCGCTGGAGCGCGCAGGCGCTCCGGCTCGCCACACGGCCGCCGGCGCTCGATCCGGACCTGATCCGTCAGATCATGTCCGACCTGGGCAAGGGCCACGGCGAGAACGGCGGCCGGCCCGACCTCACCACGGCGAAGATCGCGTGGCTCGAGGGAAAGACCGCGAGCGCGGCGACGCGCGAGTACGTCCGCGCACTGCGGGAGTTCCTCGCCGACGCGGCGCGCGAGCTGGCCCAGCGCGACAAGTCCTCGTGGGAGGACGCGAAGAATTCGCACGAGAAGATGCTGGCCGACGAAGAAAACTCGAAGTCCCTCCAGGCCGACCTGAAGAAGGGCCTGAAGTCGCTCGAGACGCACATCGCGAAGCACGAGTCCGCCGAGGAGATCCTCGCGGCCTCCGGCCGCGGGGCCCTGGCCGCGATGCTCGGCAAGAAGGCCGATGCCGACGTGGACGCCGCGGCGCACATGCTCATGGAGCTGGCGGGCCTCAAGCCCTCCGGCAAGGTGAAGCTGCGCGACGGGCGCAGCGGCGAGCCGTTCGAAAACGAAGTGACGGTGGGCGCCATCTACATGATGAAGCTCAGCCACCTGGTGGACGACAAGATCCACGCACGCTCGATCGGCCCGTACTCGCTGGTCACGCAGCAGCCGCTCGCCGGCAAGGCGCAGTTCGGCGGCCAGCGGTTCGGTGAAATGGAAGTGTGGGCGCTCGAGGCGTACGGCGCGGCGCACACGCTGCAGGAGATCCTGACCGTGAAGTCCGACGACGTGAACGGCCGGAGCCGGGTGTACGAGGCGATCGTGAAGGGGCAGAACCTGCCCGAGCCCGGCATCCCCGAGTCGTTCAACGTCCTGGTGAAGGAATTGCAGGCGCTCGGCATCCGCGTGACGCTGGGCACCACCGAAGATTCCGAGGAGTAGGCGCGATGATCGATTTCCGCAGCCCGCGCGAGCGGACGGGATCCTCCTTCGACTACATCCAGGTCCGCATCGCGGCCCCGGAGGAGATCCGCGGCCCGAAGGACCCGAAGGAGCGCGAGCGCCTCGAGATGCAGGGGCAGCGCGCGTGGTGGTCGTGGGGCGAAGTCACCAAGCCCGAGACCATCAACTACCGGTCCTTCAAGCCGGAGAGGGACGGCCTGTTCTGTGAGAAGATCTTCGGGCCGGTGAAGGACTGGGAGTGCCACTGCGGCAAGTACAAGCGGATCCGCTACCGCGGCGTCATCTGCGACCGCTGCGGCGTCGAGGTCACGCTGAGCAAGGTGCGGCGCGAGCGCATGGGCCACATCGAGCTCGCCGTGCCGGTCGCGCACATCTGGTTCTTCAAGACGCTGCCGAGCCCCATGGGCAACCTGCTCGACGTCACGCTGCGTGATCTCGAGCGCATCATCTATTACACGAACTACGTCGTCATCGACCCCGGCCACCAGGAGGTGCAGGAGCACCAGCTGCTGGACGAGGACGAGTTCCTCACGCTGCGCCAGAAGGCGCGCGAGGCGGGCGACGGCGCGTTCAAGGCCGACATCGGCGCCCCGGCGGTCCGCTCGCTGCTCGAACGGCTCGACGTGGACAAGCTCTCCGAGCGGCTGCGCGGCGAGGTCGCCGTCGAGACCAGCCAGCACCGCAAGAAGCAGCTCCTCAAGCGGCTCAAGGTCGTGGACGCGTTCCGCAACTCGGCCGACGCGGGCGACGTGCGCAACAACCCGGCCTGGATGATCCTCGACGTCGTGCCGGTCATCCCGCCCGACCTCAGGCCGCTCGTGCCCCTGGACGGCGGACGCTTCGCCACCAGCGACCTGAACGACCTCTACCGCCGGGTCATCAACCGCAACAACCGGCTCCAGAAGCTGATCCAGCATCGCGCCCCGGAGGTCATCCTCCGCAACGAGAAGCGCATGCTCCAGGAGGCAGTGGACGCGCTGTTCGACAACGGGCGTCGCAGCAAGGCGATTCGCGGCCGCGGCAAGCGCCCGCTCAAGAGCCTCAGCGACATGCTGAAGGGCAAGCAGGGCCGGTTCCGCCAGAACCTGCTCGGCAAGCGCGTGGACTACTCGGGCCGCTCGGTCATCGTGGTCGGCCCCGAGCTCCGGCTGCACCAGTGCGGCCTGCCCAAGGCGATGGCGGTCGAGCTGTTCAAGCCGTTCATCATCCACAAGCTGGTCGAGAAGGGCATCGCCGAGACGGTCAAGCGCGCCAAGAAGATCGTCGAGCGCGAGAGCCCCGAGGTGTACGAGATCCTGGAGGAAATCATCCAGGACCACCCGGTGATGCTCAACCGCGCGCCGACGCTGCACCGGCTCGGCATCCAGGCATTCGAGCCCGTGCTGGTCGAAGGCAAGGCCATTCGTATTCACCCGCTCGTCTGCGCGGCGTTCAACGCCGACTTCGACGGCGACCAGATGGCCGTGCACGTGCCGCTCAGCTTCGAGGCGCAGCTCGAGTGCCGGCTGCTGATGATCTCGAGCAACAACATCCTGAAGCCGTCCGACGGCCGGCCGGTGGCCGAGCCGAGCCAGGACATGGTGCTGGGCTGCTACTTCCTCACCAAGGAGCCGGCGGACTTCAATCAGAGGATGAAGACCGCCACGGCCTTCGGCGACATCGCCGAGGTCGAGATGGCGCTGCTGCACCGCAAGGTCGGCTACCACACGCCGATCCGGTTCCGCTGGCTGAACGAGGCGGGCGAGCCGCAGTGGATCGAGACGACGGTGGGCCGCGTGCTGTTCAACGCGATCCTGCCGAAGAAGCTCCAGTTCCGCAACGACGTGATGAAGAAGAAGACGCTCTCCAACCTCGTGTTCGAGAGCTACCGGAACCTGGGCCTGACGACGACCGTCGAGTTCCTCGACCGCCTCAAGGCGTTCGGGTTCGGCTCGGCCACGCTGGGCGGCATCTCGATCGGGATCGAGGACCTGCACATCCCGGACGCGAAGGCCAAGCTCATCGGCGCCGCGGAAGAGCGCGTCGAGCGGTTCCAGCGCGCGTACTCGACCGGCTCGATCACCAACGGCGAGCGCTACAACCGCGTGATCGACGCGTGGACGCACGCCAACAACGACATCGCCGACGAGATGGTGAAGGCGATGGGCAGCTCGAAGGGCGGGTTCAACCCGGTCTTCATGATGTTCGACTCCGGCTCGCGCGGCTCGCGCGACCAGATCCGCCAGCTCGCGGGCATGCGCGGCCTGATGGCCAAGCCGCAGAAAAAGCTCACGGGCGGCATCGGCGAGATCATCGAGAGCCCGATCCGCTCGAACTTCCGCGAAGGCCTCAGCGTGCTCGAGTACTTCATCTCGACGCACGGCGCGCGAAAGGGCCTCGCGGACACGGCGCTCAAGACGGCCGACGCCGGCTACCTCACGCGGCGCCTCGTGGACGTGGCGCAGGACGTCACGATCACCGAGGAGGACTGCGGCACGGTCCTCGGCCTCGAGATGAGCGCGCTCAAGGAAGGCGAGGATATCGTCGAGCCGCTGGCCGAGCGCATCGTCGGCTGCGTGGCCGCCGACGACGTGTTCGATCCGCATGAGCTCGACGACCACGGCGACCCCAAGGTGCTGGTGGCCGCGGGCGCGCTGGTGGACGAGGCGACGTCGCAGGCGATCGAGGACTCGGGCATCGAGACCGTGCGCATCCGCTCGGTCCTGACGTGCGAGGCCCGGCGCGGCCTGTGCCGCATGTGCTACGGCCGCAACCTCGCGACGATGGACATGGTGGACATCGGCGAGGCCGTCGGCATCCTGGCCGCGCAGTCCATCGGCGAGCCCGGCACGCAGCTGACGCTGCGCACGTTCCACATCGGCGGTACCGCGGCGCGCATCGCCGAGGTCACCGACCGGCGCAGCAAGCTCGACGGCCGCGTGGAGTACGGCGACCGGCTCCAGCACGTCAAGACGCCGGACGGGCGGGTGGTCATCACCAAGCACGACGGCGAGCTGGTTCTGAAGGACGAAGACGGCCGCGTGCGCTCGCGCTTCCAGGTTCCGCTCGGGGCGGAGCTGCGCACGCAGGACGGCCAGGTCATCAAGCGCGGCGACCCGCTGTTCACGTGTGGGACCCGTACACCACGCCGATCGTCGCCGACGTGACCGGTATCGTCCGCTTCCGCGACATCGTCGAGGACGAGACGATCCGCGAGGAGCTGGACGAGCTCACCGGCCTGAGGCAGCGCGTGATCGTCGAGGACCGCGAGAAGAAGCTCCACCCGCACATCGAGATCGTGCAGGACAAGGGCGGGAAGGAAAAGAAGGTCCGCGACTTCGTCGTGCCGGAAGGCGCGCAGCTCACCGTCGAGGACGGCGAGAACGTCTACGCCGGCCAGGTGCTCGCGAAGATCAGCCGCGAGGCCTACCGCACGCGGGACATCACGGGCGGCCTGCCGCGCGTCGCCGAGCTGTTCGAGGCGCGCCGGCCGAAGGACCCGGCGACGATTTCGGAGATCGACGGCATCGTGCGCTTCGGCGAGATCAAGCGCGGCAAGCGCGAGATCTTCGTGCACCACGTCCGCGTGCTGAAGGACGGCACCTGGACCGCCGACGAATCGCAGGAGCCGGTGCTCTACGAGGTCCCGGCCGGCAAGCACTTGCGCGTCCACGAGGGCGACCGGGTGCGGGCGGGCGACCGCCTCACCGAGGGTCCCGTGAACCCGCACGACATCCTGCGGATCAAGGGCCCCAGGGCCGTGCAGGAGTACCTCCTCAACGAAGTGCAGGAGGTCTACCGGCTCCAGGGCGTGAAGATCAACGACAAGCACATCGGCGTGATCGTGCGCCAGATGCTCCAGAAGGTGCGCGTCCAGGAGCCCGCCGACTCGGACTTCCTCGAGGGCGAGCACGTGGACCGCAACGTGTTCCGCGAGGAGAACAACCGGATCGTCAAGAAGGGCGGCGCGCCCAGCTCCGCCGAGCCGCTGCTGCTCGGCATCACCAAGGCGTCGCTCACGACCCAGTCGTTCATCTCGGCCGCGAGCTTCCAGGAGACGACCCGCGTGCTGACCGACGCGGCCATCCGCGGAGCGCGCGACGATCTCCTCGGGCTCAAGGAGAACATCATCATCGGGCACCTGATTCCGGCGGGCACCGGCATCTACCGGTACCACGAAATCGACGTCACGCCGCCCGAGGGCTTTGAGCCCCCGCCGCCGCCGGTCGAGCCGCTCATGCCGGCCGTCGTGCCGGAGCTGGCGCACGTGCTGGAAGAGTAGGCGGCAGGGGCAGGCGGCAGTCAGGAACAAAGCGCCCGGGGCGAATGCTCCGGGCGCTTTCTTTGCCCTGCACTTCGGTAGCCTGAACGGACTCTCACACAGGCTTCACGGGCTCGTCCGAAGCCTCGCCACATCGTGCCGGGATGCTCGAGGCCACCGAGATCGGCCGCAAGCTCGCCGCGCTGCAAGCGATCGGTTTCTCGCCCTCCAATCCTGAGCCGTTCCACAACCCCGTTCGACTCGATCGGGATTCCTGGCACACGCATACCGGGCGGCCCGCGCTGGGCTCCTTCGTGGACGTCACCGTCATCGACCGCTCGCCCGATCGCGCGGGCGACGCGATCGATCACGCCCTCGCCGAGCTGGAGCGCCTGGCCCAGCTGTACGACCGGCGCCGCGGCGACACCGCGATCGCGGAGCTGAACGCCCAGCGCCGCCTGCAACGCGCGCCGCTCGAGCTCCTCGCCCTGCTGGGCCAGTCCCGCTGGTACACGATGATCAGCGGTGGCGCGTTCGACGTGACCGTCGCCCCGCTGGTGGATCTGTTTCGCGCCACCCGCGCCAACGGCGAGCACGAGCCGGCGCAGCAGGATGTCGCGGCGGTCCGCGCGTTGATCGGCGGCGATGCGCTGTCGGTGTCGCCCAGGAGCGTGTCGCTGCGCCGCGAAGGCGCTGCCGTCACGCTCGACGGCATCGCCAAGGGTTCCATCGTGGACGGCATGGCGCGGGTGCTCACGCGTCACAAGCTGCGCCGCTGGCTGATCAACGCCGGCGGCGATCTCAGGGCTTCGGGAACCAACGAACGCGGCGAGCCCTGGGTCGTTGCCGTTCGCGATCCGGCCGGTCCCCGGTCGCTGGCCGAGACCATCCGGCTCAGGAACGGCGCCGTCGCGACCTCCGGCTGCCACGAGCTGGTGAACAGCGCCGACCTTTCCGTCCACGAAATCGTCGACGGCGCGCGCGGCTTGGCGCCTCGCTGCTGCGCGACCGTCACGGTCGTCGCGCCGTCGGCGGCCGCAGCCGACGCCCTCGCGACGGCGGCGTTCGTCCTCGGCCCCGGCGCAGGGACCCGCCTGATCGAGCAGCTGCGCTGTGCGTGCCTGACCGTGCTGCCGGACGGTTCGCTGCATCGCT
>JBIOIA010000057.1:0-13286 GCA_044449445.1 Gemmatimonadales bacterium | reverse complement strand
GGACATCGAGCTTGTTACGCTAGGGGAGTGAGGGCCACTGCAGCAGCTTGATGTCGCCCGCCGTCACCACCGCGTAGTGCCGATCCTCCATCCACTGACCCGCATTGAGATAGAACCGGCCCGGCTCCACTTCCACCAGCCGCTGGCGGTGCGTGTGCGCCAGCACGACCAGCTTCACCTCCGGCGCCCGCTCGAAGAGCCCTCGCGCATAACGCTCCTGCGCCGCCGCCCAAGCCTCGATGGCGCGGGGGCTCCTGTCGGCCAGGCCGCTCGACAGCTTGTCCACGACCCAGAAGCCCAACGACGGGTGCAGCAGCCGGAACACGCCTCGCGTGATCGGACTCCGGGTCACGCGGTGGATGATCTTCCCGCCCAGCTTGTCCTCGGCAAGGCCGTCGCCATGATGCACCCAGGCCTGCCGGCCGGCGAGCGTGGTCCCCAGGCCTTCGCTGCTGAAGGGGATCCCCATGTCCTTGGCCCAGAACGTGCCGCCCCAGCGGTCGTGGTTGCCGCCGACCATCTCCACTTTCACGCCCTTCTCGACCAGCAGCGCGAGTTTGGCCAGGGTGCGGAAGGGTCGGCGGGGGATCACGGCCCGGTACTCGAACCAGAAATCGAACAGGTCCCCCATGATCAGCAGCCGGGTACCGAGCTGCGGGACGGCCTCGAGGAACTCGTGGAAGGCCTGCTCGTCGCGGACGTCGGCGGAGCCGAGGTGGGCGTCGCCCACCACGACCACCCGTTCGTCAGCCGGCCGGGGGGAGGTCACGCCGGATAATGGGGCGGGGGTCAAAGTGGCGCAAGCGCTTCAATTCTATTGACTTTTGCGCTGGGAGCACGTACTGTGGCACCGGAAATTTCCCTTCGTGCCACACCGGAGGAGTAGATGCCACTGGAAGCCCTCGGCCTCATCGAGACCAAAGGTCTCGTAGGCTCGATCGAAGCGGCCGACGCCATGGTGAAGGCCGCGAACGTCAAGCTGATCGGCAAGGAGAAGGTCGGCGGCGGGTACGTGACGGTGATGGTTCGCGGCGACGTGGGTGCGGTGAAGGCCGCCACCGACGCCGGCGCGGCGGCTGCCGAGCGGGTCGGCGAGCTGGTGTCCGTCCACGTCATCCCGAGGCCGCACGCGGAAATCGAGCAACTGCTCCCCAAGGGCGGGAGTTAAGAGGCACGCGTGGAATCCTGGACCGAGCAGGCCCTCGGCCTGATCGAGACCAGGGGCCTGGTTGGAGCGATCGAAGCCGCGGATGCGGGCGTGAAGGCCGCGCCCGTCAAACTGCTTGGCACCGAGCGCACCGACCCGGCGCTTGTGACCGTGCTGTTTTCCGGCGACGTCGCCTCGGTGAAGGCCGCGGTGGATGCCGGGGCTGCGGCTGCCGAACGGGTCGGTGAGCTGGTGGCGGTTCACGTGATCCCGCGGCCGTTCCCCGGGCTCGAGCTGATGAGCGACAGCGTGGACGAGGGAACCAGCGGCGGCGCGCCGCCCGGCACGCCGCTCAGCGAGATGAAGGTCGTGGACCTGCGTCACAAGGCCCGCCAGCTGGAGAGCTTCCCCCTCAAGGGCCGCGAGCTCTCGATCGCCAACCGCGATGAGTTGCTCGCGCATTTCCGCGCCCTCGGCTTCGTCACCTAGCGCACGCTGATGGACAAGGACCTCGCCTCGGTCCAGGAAGCCCGCGATCTCCTCGCACGGGCGCATGAGGCCCAGCAGGTCTTCGCCCGCGCCAGCCAGGACGAGGTAGATCGCGTCGTCACCGCGATGGCGCGCGCCGCTTCGGCGGCGGCCGAGCCGCTGGCCCGCCTCGCCGTGGACGAGACCGGCATGGGCCGCTACGAAGACAAGGTCCTCAAGAACCGGTTCGGCGCCGACGACGTGCTGGCCTACATCCTCCCGCTCAAGACGGTCGGCGTGATCCGCGAGATCCCGGACCGCAAGGTGAAGGAGCTGGCCGTCCCGATGGGCGTCGTGGCGGCGCTGGTGCCGACCACCAACCCGACCTCGACCGCGATCTACAAGGCGCTGATCAGCGTGAAGGCGCGCAACGCGATCGTGATGAGCCCGCACCCCAGGGCGGTGAAGTGCACCTGCGAGACCGCGCGGATCCTGCACGACGCAGCCGTCGAGGCGGGCGCGCCGAAGGGGCTCGTCCTGGCGATGACGAACCCGACGATCGAGGGCACGAGCGAGCTGATGCGGCACAAGTGGACCGCGGTGATCCTCGCGACCGGCGGCTACCCGATGGTCAGGGCGGCCTACAGCTCCGGCAAGCCGGCCTATGGCGTCGGGCCGGGCAACGTGCCCGCGATCATCGAGCGCACGGCCGACGTCGCCAAGGCGGTGCGCGACGTCGTGAACGGGAAGTGCTTCGACAACGGGGTGCTGTGCTCGGCCGAGAACTCGATCGTGTGCGACGCGCCGGTGGACGCGCAGGTCAGGGCCGAGCTGCCGAAGAACGGCGCCATGATGGTGACCGGCGAAGACCGGGTGAGGCTCCAACGCGCGATGCAGGACCCGAAGACCGGCGGCGTGTCCGCGGAGATCGTCGGGCTTTCGGCCGTGGCGATCGCGCGGAAGGCCGGGATCGCGGTGCCCGAGGGCACGCGGGTCCTGGTCGCCGAGTGCAGCGAGGTGGGCCCGAGGGAGTTCTTCTCGCGCGAGAAGCTCTCGCCGGTGCTCGGTTACTTCGTCGAGGACGGCTGGGAGAAATGCTGCGAGCGGGCGATCGAGCTGCTGGAATTCGGCGGGCTGGGCCACTCGCTGGCCATCCACTCGAAGGATGAGAAGGTGATCGAGGCGTTCTTCGAGCAGAAGCCCGCGTTCCGGATCCTGGTGAACACGATGTCGGCGATGGGCGCCGTCGGATATACCACGGGCCTGGTGCCCGCGATGACGCTTGGCCCCGGCACGTGGGCCGGCTGCAGCACGTCGGACAACATCGGGCCGCTGCACCTGATCAACATCAAGCGGCTGGCGGGCGAGATTCGCGAGTACGTCGCGCAGGGCGGGCAGGCGGACGGCCGGACAGGCGGACAGAAGCCCCCGTCGCCGCAACCGTCCGCCCGTCCGCCCGTCCGCCCGTCCGCTCCCGATCTCACGCCGGCCGAGGTCCGCGCCATCGTGGACGACTTCCTCCGTACCCACCGGGCTGCACGGAGCCGCGCATGACCAAGGACGAAGTCGCGAAGCTGGTCGAGATCGTCGCCGCCCGGCTCGCCGAGCCCAAGCAGGGCAGGCGCTGGCTTCCGACGCCCACGCGCCCCGAGCCGCCGGGCGACCCCACGCCGGGCCAGCTGCCCGTGTGGTCCGGGGCCGCGCAGGGGCTCAGCGATGTCGCGCCGTCCCGCCGCGGCGGCGCAGCGCCGAAGCACCGTCCCGAGTATCCGGCGATGGTCGCGGCCTCGCGGCAGGCAGCCGCCGCGCGCGGTCCCTCGCCGCTGCCCTCCGGCACGCTCGTCGGCGCGGACCGCGCCGTCACCCAGCGCACCCGCCGCGAAGTCGGGATCGGCGTCTCGAACCGCCACCTGCACGTGTCGGCCAAGGACTTCGAGGCGCTGTACGGCAAGGCCAAGGCGCCGAGCGTGATGCGCTCGATCTCGCAGCCGGGCCAGTTCGCGGCGAGCGAGACGGTCACGGTGGTCGGTCCCAAGGGGAAGATCGAAGCCGTGCGCATCGTCGGCCCCGCCCGGGGCGCGACCCAGCTCGAGCTTTCGCCCTCGGACTGCCGCACCCTCGGTGTCGAGGCGCCGGTCGCCATGTCGGGCAAACTGGAGAAGTCGGCCGGGGGCGTCACGCTCGAGGGCCCGGCCGGGAAGGTCGCGCTCGCCAGCGGCGTCATCGTCGCGCAGCGGCACCTGCACGTCGCCCCGGCCGACGGGAAACAGTTAGGCGTCGCCGACGGCGACAGGATCGCGATCGAGTGCGGGCCGGCCGGCCGGCGCGTCACGCTGCACGACGTGATCGTGCGGCTGGGTCCCGGGCACGCGACCGAGCTGCACCTCGACCTCGACGAGGCGTTCGCCGCGGGCGTGAAGACCGGCGACCTCGCGGTCATCGTCGCCCGCACGGCCGCGAGCGCCAAGGGCAAGCGTCGCCCGCTCCTCACCGAGCGCGACGTCGCAGCCCTCGCGGCGCGGGGCGACAAGCTGTCCGCTCACGGGCCGTATCTCCTCACGCCCGCCGCGGTGGACCGTGCCAAGGCGCTCGGCGCCTGGCGCGACGAGGCGTGAGCGAAAAGCCGCTCACCACCACCACCATCGAAGTAAGGGTCCGCTACGGCGAGACCGACCAGATGGGCGTGGCCTACCACGCCCATTACCTCGTGTACTGCGAGCTGGCGCGCACGGAACACATGCGTCGTCTCGGGGTTCGGTACAGGGATCTCGAGGAGCGCGGATTCAAGCTCGCGGTGTCCGAGGCCAGCCTGCGGTACGCACGCGCGGCGCGCTACGACGACCTGCTGAAGGTGACGGCGTGGCTCGCCGCCGTAGGCTCGCGCCGGGTGGTGTTCCGCTACCGGGTCGAGCGGGCAGAGGACGGCGACCTGTTGTGCACGGCCGAGACCGCGCTCGTCTCGCTGGACGCGGGCAATCGCCCGACACGCCTGCCGGATGAGGTGCTCAGGATCATGAAGTCGCTGGTCCGCGATGAGTAACCGCGTGCGCGCGCTGGTCCTGGCGCTGGTGGTGCTGGCGCCGGCGGCGCTCGTCGCCCAGGAGTCGGGCAGCGTCGCCGACCTGGCGCAGTTGCTCGCGCTCGAGGACCGGAAGGTGTTCGACGCGGCCGCGCTGCAGCGCGCGGCCCAGCACCCGGACTCGCTGGTGCGGCGCTACGCCGCGATGGTGATGGGCCGGATCGGCGACCCCTCGGCCGTGCCGCTGCTCCGCGCGCTGCTGGCCGATCCCGACAGCGCCGTCCGAGTCGAGGCGGCCTTCGCCTGCGGCACGCTGGGCAGCAGCCTGCTGGTCCCGGACCTGGTGCAGGCGGTCGCGCGATTCCCCCAGACGAACACCGGCGACTTCGAGGTGGAGGTCGTGACCGCGCTCGCCAAGCTCGGCGGCAGCGAAGCCGATGCCGCGCTGGACGGAGTGCTCGACCGCCACCCCGCGTCGCGCGACGAACCCGATCGGGCCACCTCCACCGTGCTGATCGAGGCCTGGCGGCTGGGCCGGCGCTCCGCCGTGGCGCGGCGGCTGCCGGGCTACATCCGGGATGCCCGCGGGGGAGACTGGCGGCGCAACGCGGCCTACAGCGCCTCGCGGATGCGGCTCTGGGCGGCCGCGCCGCAGCTGCTCGATGCCGCCCGCGACGACGACCCGATGACCCGCAGCTACGTCGCGCGCGCGCTCACGGCGGCCACGGCGGACTCGGCCGGTCTTCCGCGGGCGACGTTCATCTCGCGCCTGCGCGCGCTGGTGGACGACAGCTCGCCTCCCGTCCGCATCAACGCCCTGCGCACGCTCGGTACGTTCGAGGATTCCTCGCTCGCGGGGCTCGCGGCGGCGCGGCTGACCGACCGCGATCCCAACGTGCCGATGCAGGCCGCCCAGACGCTCGGGAGCCTCAAGGGATCCCAGGCCTCGGCGACGCTCGTGGAGCGCTTCCCCGGCGCGGCCTCTTTCGGACAGCGCCGCGCGTTGCTGCTCGCCCTGGCCGCGGTATCACCGGCAGTCGCGATCGAGACGGGCCGCTCGTGGCGTGCCGATCCCGACTGGCGCAATCGCGCGGCCTACGCCGAGATGCTCGGCGTCGCGAAGAGCGCGGCTGCGCGGCAGCAGCTCACGGGCATGCTCACCGACCAGGATCCGCGCGTCGTCGGGTTCGCCCTGGGCGCGCTCGAGCAGATGGTCCCGCGCGGCGACACGGCGTTGATCAGGCTGGCCCGCGCGGCGCTCGCGAGCCCCGACGTCGTGGTGAGGGCTACGGCCGTCGGAATCCTGGGCCGCGAGCGAGATCCGGCGGAGATCCGCGACTTCATCGCCGCATTCCGAACCGGTGCGAGCGACGCTTTGGGCGATGCGCGGCTCGCCGCCGTGCGCGCCCTGGCCGACATCGCCGACAGCGTGCCCGGCGAGCGCTCCGGCATCGAGCAGGCGTTGCTCACGGGCTTCCCGCGGCCGGAGGACTACATCGTGCGGCGGCTCGCGGTCGAGCGCTTCGGCGAGGCCGCGGTCCGGCGCACCTGGGGCCCGGCCGGGCCGGTCGAGACGGGCCGCGCGCCCCAGGACTACAACCAAATCGCACGTCGCTACCTGCTCGCGACCGCGCCCGCCGGCAACGTGAGCATCGAACTCGAGCGCGGGACCGTGGTCATCCTGCTCTACGATTTCGACGCGCCGCTCACGGTGGACAACTTCCTCCGCCTGGTAGGCCGCCGGTTCTTCGAC
Source organism: Gemmatimonadales bacterium (assembly GCA_044449445.1). Lineage (GTDB taxonomy): Bacteria > Gemmatimonadota > Gemmatimonadetes > Gemmatimonadales > JACORV01 > DASXPG01. Next base: position 6,899 of record JBIOIA010000057.1, on the reverse strand, counting down.
AACGGCCGCTGGCACCGGGTGGTGCCCAACTTCGTGATCCAGGACGGCGATCCCAGGGGCGACGGCAACGGCGGCCCGACCACGGTCATCCGCGACGAGATCAACCGGCATCGCTACGACATCGGGACGGTCGGCATGGCGCTGTCGGGCCCCGATACCGGCGGCTCCCAGTTCTTCATCACGCACTCGCCGCAGCCCCACCTGGACGGCGGCTACACGGTCTTCGGCCAGGTCGTTTCGGGTTGGGATGTGCTCAGTCAGGTCGTGCAGGGCGACAGGATCCGGCGTATTTATCGGTAATGGCTCGCGTGGATCCCGCTCCCCGCTCCCCGCTCCTGCGCTGTTGGGCGGTGGCCGCCACCGTCGTCCTGGCAGCCCTGGTCCCGGTGCCGGCGCGCGCCCAGTTCGGCGTGTTCGGACCGAACAAGGTCCAGTACCGCCGGTTCGACTGGCGGATCCTGCGCGGCGAGCACGTGGACCTTTACTACTATCCGGAGGAGGATGAGCTCGCGCGCGTCGCGCTGACGTACGCCGAGAACTCCTACCACGAACTGGAGGCCCGGTTCCGGCGCAGCGTCACCTCCCGCATTCCGCTGCTGGTCTACGCCTCCCACTACGACTTCGAGCAGACCAACCTGCTGCCCTTCAATCCGCCCGAGGGTCTGCTCGGCTTCACCGAGTTCGCACGCAGCCGGGTGGTGCTGCCCTTCACGGGCAACTACGCCGAGTTCCGGCACACCATCCGTCACGAACTGGTCCACGTGTTTCAGCTGAACGACGCGCGCTTGAACTCGAGGCTGTATCCCAAGCTGCGCGGCCTGGTCTTCCCGCTGTGGTGGTCCGAGGGAACGGCCGAGTACTTCTCGGCGGGCGAAGACACGCAGGACGAGATGATCCTGCGCGATCTCACGCAGAGCGGTAACCTGCCGACCATCGCGGAGCTGGAGGGCGCGGGCGGCGGCATCATCTACCCGATCGGGGGCGCGCTGGTTCGCTTCCTGGCCGACCGCTACGGCGAGTGGCGTGTCATCCAGGTGTTCGACGACGCGTGGAAGTACGACACCTTCGCCGAGTTGATGGAGGCCGTGTTCGGCCAGAAGCTCGACCGCCTCACGGCCGAGTGGCACTACGCGATGCGGCGGAAGTACTACCCGTCGGTCGAGTCCCAGCGGCCGCTGGCGCTGGATGCGCGGACCCTGGCGCCGCTCGCGCTGAAGCCGGCCGTGTGGACGCCGCCGGGCGACACCGTGCCGCTCATCTTCTATATCTCGCCGCGCACGGGCTACACCAACGTGTACGCCGTTCCGCTCACGGGCGGGAAGGCGCGCACCGTGGTCGAGGGCGAGCGCACGCCGCAGTTCGAGTCGTTCCACTCGTTCGACTCGCGCATGGACGTCTCGCACTCCGGCGTCCTCGTGTTCGCGAGCCGGTACCTGGATCGCGACGCGCTCATTTTCTGGAGCACGTCGCAGCACAAACTCGTCGGGCGCTACCAGTTCCCGGACATCGTGTCCATCCTGTCGCCCGCGTTCTCGCCGGACGAGCGGATGGTCGCGTTCTCGGGGCTGTCGGTCTCGGGCTCCTCCGACCTCTACCTGCTGCACCTGGGTGACGGCCGGCTCGAGCGGCTCACGAACGACCGCTACAACGACACGGACCCCTCGTTCTCGCCCGACGGCACGCGGCTCGTGTTCTCATCCGACCGCACGGCGTTCGGGCAGGGCGGGGCCACGAACCTGTTCGTGATGGACCTCGCGAGCCGGCAACTGCGCTACCTGACCTACGGCGACTGGCACGACAAGGGGCCGCGCTGGTCCGGCGACCAGGGCCGGATCACGTTCACCTCCGACCGCAGCGGCGTGCAGGACATCTACGTCGTGGACTCGACCGGAGCGGGCCGGCGCGAGTCCGGCGTGCCCGGAGGGACGTTCGACCCGGTGTGGATCCCCTCGGCCCACGCCTACGTCCTCGGCGGCTTCGAGAACCTGCGCTTCAACATCTATGCGCTGCATCCGCGCACCGACGTCGCCGTGACGGACAGTCTCGCGCCGCCCGATAGCGCCCTCGCCGGTGCGGTGCCCCGCGACACGTTCAGCCTCGCGGCCGCGCCGCGCAGCGCCGACTGGCGTTGGGCCGAGCTCGATGACCCGAGCTACGCCCGCACCGAGCCCTCCAGATACCGACAGCGCTTCAGCGTCGACTTCGCCGGCGCCGAAGCCGTCGTCGCGCCCGGCAACTATTCGGCGCAGGGCGCGCAGCTCGTGATGTCCGACCTGCTCGCCGACCACCTGTTCTTCCTCGACCTGCTGGCCTTCCAGAGCGGCGGCGGGCTCAGCGACCTGGTGTCGAACCTCAACGGCAGCGTCACATACGTGAACCTGACGCGCCGGCTCAACTGGGGCGTCGGCGCGTTCCGCGTGAGCGGCGACTTCTACGACAACACGTTCGACCGCATCTACCAGGAGTCCGCCGCCGGGGCCTTCGGGCTGCTCCAGTATCCGCTGTCCCGCTTCCAGCGCGTCGAGGCCCGCTTCCAGATCGAGTACTCGGACCGGATCGACTTCAGCTTCGACCCCGGCACCGGGGTGTTCTTCCCGCGCCGTGAGGGCGTGCTCACCACCAATTCGCTGAGCTACGTGCACGACAACTCGCTGTGGCTGCCCACCGGGCCGATCGACGGCGGTCGGGAGCGTTACACGGGCGGGATCGTCACCGACCTCCAGAACGCCCGCTTCGACAGCTGGGTACTGTCGGCCGACGTCAGGCGCTACCTGCGCACCGGGCTCAAGACCGCCTTCGCCGTGCGGGGCTTCTACTACCTGACGGGTGGCGTGCTGCCGCAGTGGCTCGCCCTGGGCGGGAGCTACGCGCTGCGCGGCTACCCGCGCTATACCTATGTGTCGGGCAGCCGGGCCTGGATGGCGAATGCCGAGTGGCGCTTCCCCCTGACCGATTACCTTTCGTTCGGGTTGCCCTTCGGCGAGCTGCGCTTCCCGGGGGTCGAGGGGGCGGTGTTCCTCGATGCGGGCCAGGCCTGGACCCCGCTTGAGGCGTACCACGGCACAATTGGCGCTTACGGGTTCAGCTTCCGGATGAACGTCGGATTCCCGCTGGTGCTGCGGCTGGACACCGGCTGGCGCTACGGGGACGCCTCCGGCTACCAGCTGCCCCTCGACTACTCGCACAGGAGCTTCGTCGATTTCTGGTTCGGGTTTGACTACTAGGCGCGCCACGACGCGGTTTCTTGCCGGGCCCCGGCGGCATTCCTATCTTGGCGCTGGGATGCTGGGGTTTGCCCTTGGCTGCGGGCATCCCGGCGGTGTCGTCCCGGAGGGGGCGTTCCGGTCCTCCAGCCGGGAGGATTTTCAGGCGGCGGCCGCGGCCACCGTGCCTTCGGTGCGCCAGGTCATCCGCCTGCGGTGGCATTCGGACGACGGCGAAACGCAGTACACGGGCAGCGGAGCGGCGCGGATCGCGCCGCCTGACTCGCTGCGCGCCGACATCTCGGCGACGCTGGGACTGGGCCGCGCGACGCTCATCCTGACGGGGGACTCGGTGGTCGCCCGGCCCGTCAATGTGGTGGACCGCGTGCTGCCCGACCGGTTCGCGCTGTGGGCGGTTCTGGGAGTGCTGAGGCTGCCGCCCGGCGAGCTGCGGATCGAGCAGGCCGGCGATGGCGAGCGCAGCCTGTGGCGGACGACGGACGACCTGGGTCGCGCCACGGTGTTCGAGCTGAAGCGCGGAGCTCTGGTCAGCGTGTCGCGGCAGGAGGCAGGCCGCATCACGTCGCAGCTCAAGCTCGCGCGCGGCCCCGACGGCGGCGTGACCCGGGCGAGCCTGACGGACATGGCGCGAAACCTGCGTCTCGAGGTTTCCATCACCGGCAGGGAGACCAGCCAGGTCTTTCCGCCCGAGGTGTGGCGGCTTGGTCCGTAGCGCGGCGGCGACCCTGCTGGCGGCGCTCGTGACCGGGTGCCTGTACAACTTCCACGGCGGCGGCCTGCCGGGGAACGTGAAGACGGTGGCGGTGATCCCGTTCGACAACCGCACGGGTGAGCCGTTGCTCACAGGGGAAGTCTCGGACGCGATCCGCCAGGCCGTCGAAGGCCGGCTCGGCCTGCGGGCGGCCGCCGAAGCGGATGCCGATGCGGTCGTGCGCGGCGAGATCGTGCGCTACGACCCCGACGTCCCGCTGTCGTTCAGCTCCAGCTCCGGCGTGGTGGACGTGACGCGGCGGCAGGTGACGATCGTGGTGAACATCGAAATCGTGGACCAGCGCGAGGGCAAGGCGCTGTGGCGCGGCAGCGGGATTTCAGTGAGCGGCGAGTACCAGCCGCCGCAGGAAGCGGCGGGGCGTGCTGTGGCGATCCAGAAGCTCGTGACCACGTTCGTCGAGGGGGCCCAATCGCAGTGGTGAGCCGCCGAACCCGGTCCGGAGAGTCCGGCAAGATCCGTCTGGGATGTCTCGTGACGCTGCTGCTCATGGCGGCGGGCGTGTACTTCGGCGTGGACTATTTCCGCGTGCAGATGCGGTTCTACAAGCTCCAGGATGCGGTGAAGGAGAAGGCGTCGTTCGCCGCCGTGGTGGACGACCAGACGATCCGCCGCCAGCTCATCGCGACCTCCGACTCGATGGGCATCCCGTTCGGCCCGCGCGATTGGGTGATCAAGCGGACCTACGATCCGCGCTACATCACCATCCAGGGCCAGTACCTGGACTCTTTCGTCATCAACGTGCCGGGCGTCTACAAGGTCTTCTACTTCAAGTTCACCCCCCGCGCCACCAGCGCGTTCTGAGCGCCGGGCAGGCCGCGGTGCTCGATCCAGCCCGCAAGATCCTCGATTTCGCAGCGGCGCGAGCCTGGCGCCGCGCGGCGCGCGGCAAGGTGGTCTTCACCAACGGCATATTCGACGTGCTGCACCGTGGCCACGTGGGGATGCTCGCGCGCGCGAGGGCCGAAGGCGACGCGCTGATCGTCGGGCTCAACACCGACGGCTCGGCTCGCCGGCTCGCGAAGGGGCCGGGCCGGCCGGTCAACGCCGAGCGGGACCGCGCCTTCGTGCTCGCCGCGCTCGAGAGCGTGGACGCCGTCGTGCTCTTCGACGAGGACACGCCGCGCCTGCTGATCGAGGCGCTCGAGCCAGACGTGCTGGCGAAGGGCGCGGACTACCGGCTCGACCAGATCGTCGGCGCCGACCTCGTGACCGCGCGCGGCGGTCGCGTGGTGCGCGTGCCGCTCGAAGCGGGCTTCTCGACCACCGACTTCCTGAACCGGGTGACCAGTGGCAAGACCTGATGGACGCGGCGCAGCCGAGCTGCGGCCGCTGACGCTGGAGCGCGGGGGGGGCCCGCGACCCCCCGGGGCGGGGGGGGGGGGGGGGGGGGGCCCCGCTTGGTTCGGGCCCGGGGGGCGGGGGGCGGGGGCGCCGGGGGCCCCCCCCGGGGCAGCGGGCTGGGCTGGGTGACGGCCGAGTACGCGATGCTCCCGCGCGCGACGACCGAGCGCACCCAGCGCGAGCGCACCGGGCCGGGCGGGCGCACCCACGAGATCCAGCGGCTGATCGGCCGCAGCGTGCGCGCCTCGCTCGCGGGCTTCGATTTCGGCGAGCACACGATCCGGCTCGACTGCGACGTGCTCCAGGCCGACGGCGGCACGCGCACGGCGGCCGTGAGCGGCGCCGCGGTCGCGCTGGCCGACGCGTGCGCGTGGCTGGCGAAGAGCGCCGGCGTGAAGAACCCGTTCAAGCGCCTGGTCGCGGCCGTGAGCGTCGGGATCGTGGACGGCGAGCCGAGGCTCGACCTCTCGTACGCCGAGGACAAGGGCGCGGGCGTGGACGCCAACGTCGTCGTCGCGCACCCGGACACGTTCGTCGAGGTGCAGGGCACGGGCGAATCGGGCACGTTCAGCCGCAAGGAGCTCGACAGGCTGCTCGACCTCGCGCTGGCCGGCACGGCGCAGATCTTCGCCGCGCAGCAGGCGGCACTCTCGGCGTGAACCGGCTGGTCCTCGCCACCCGCAGCGCCGACAAGGCGCGCGAAATCAAGGAGATCCTGAAGGCCGGCGGCGCGGGCTGCGAGATCGTCTCGCTCGAGGAGGCGCGCGTGCCGTGGAGCTCGCGCGAGGACGCGATCGAGGCGTTCGACTCGTTCCAGTCGAATGCGCGCGCCAAGGCCGAGTACTTCGCCAAGCTCACGGGGCTGCCGACCGTGGCCGACGACTCGGGACTCGAGGTCCTCTCGCTGCTCGGCAAGCCGGGCGTGAAGTCGAAGCGGTTCGCGCCTGACGCCGCGGAGCTGTCGGGCAAGGCGCTCGATGAAGCGAACAACCAGGAGCTGCTGCGGCTGTTGCTGGGCGCCGACGCGAAGCGCCGGCGGGCGAGCTACACGTGCGTGGCGGTGCTGCTGCGCCGGCCGGGCGGACTGCCGGAGATCTTCACGGGACAGTGCTGGGGGCGGATCCTGGAAGCGCCGCGCGGCACGGGCGGGTTCGGATACGATCCGTTGTTCTGCTTCGAGGCGCTGGGGAAGACGTTCGCCGAGCTGACGCCGGAGGAGAAGAACGGGGTCAGCCACCGGGGCGACGCCTTCAGGCAGGTGGCGGAAAGCCTGAAAACCAAGGCGTTAGGCTAGGACACGGGACACAGGACACAGTGGGACTCAGGCCTGAGACTGGAGCCTGCAGCCTGCCACCCACTGCCGCCTGTGTCCTGTTCTCTGTATCCTAGGTCGTTCTCGGGGCGTAGCGCAGTCCGGTAGCGCGCCTGGTTTGGGACCAGGAGGTCGCGGGTTCGAATCCCGCCGCCCCGACTACAACTCCGACTGTCTCGTTCGTTGTTCGTCGACTCGCCCTCCGTTCTCAAGAAGTCCGAGTCAGAATCGCACTCATTCCCGTCGAATG
>JBIOIA010000056.1:0-13312 GCA_044449445.1 Gemmatimonadales bacterium | reverse complement strand
TCCCTGAGCGCCCTAAATCGTTCCCGGGCGCAATTTTGTGCGTGAGGAGAGCGATGACCGCGATCGAGCAGGACCGCATGATGAACGCGCTGACCACGATGCCGACCACGCTGACGACGACTGCGACCAGGCAGCCCATGCGCCGCCGCGCGTCGGATGCGCGCGCCGTGACGTTCCGACGCAGCCACGCCGGCGGCAAGCGCGTGCTGGTCGCCGACGATCAGCCCTCGGTGCGCGCCGCGCTCGCGCGCATCCTGGAGCGACAGGGACTCGAAGTCATCCAGGTCGGTGACGGTCCGTCGGCGCTCGAGGCGGGGCTGACGATGTCGCCCGACCTGGTGCTGCTCGACGTGTCCATGCCGGGCTGCGACGGCTACGAGGTGTGCCGGCAGCTGAAGTCGGATCACCGCACCGCGCTCGTGCCGGTCGTGCTGGTGACGGGCGACGACAGCGTCGAGGACCGCGTCCGCGGCGCCGAAGTCGGCGCGGACGACTTCTTCGGCAAGCCGTTCGAGGTCAACGAGCTGACGGCGCGCGTGCGTTCGGCGCTCAGGCAGAAGAGTCTCACCGACGGCCTGGAGGCCTCCGATGCGGTCATGTTCACGCTGGCGCGCGTCGTGGAGGCGCGCGACGTGGATACGCTCGGTCACTGCTCGCGCCTCTCGACGCTCGCCGAGCGGCTCGGCGAGCGGCTCGGCCTTCCGCTGGCGACCCGCGTCGCGCTGCGGCGCGCCGGCGTCGTGCACGACATCGGCAAGATCGTCGTGCCCGACGCGGTGCTGCTGAAGCGCGGCCCGCTGACGGAAGAGGAATGGATCCTGATGCGCACCCACGCGGCGGCCGGCGAGCGCATCTGCTCTCCGCTGCGCTCGTTCCAGGACGTGCTGCCGATCATCCGGCACCACCACGAGCGGCAGGACGGCACCGGCTACCCCGACGGCCTGTCGGGCGAGGCGATCCCCGTGGCGGCACGCGTGCTCCAGGTCGTGGACGTGTTCGACGCGCTGACGATGGCGCGGCCGTACAAGAAGGCGCTCCCGGCCCTCGAGGCGCTCGCGATCATGGACAGCGAGGTACGCCGCGGCTGGTGGGACCGGGCGGTGTTCGGAGCGTTCGACATCATGACTCGACAGGAGACGTATGATGGCCCGCATCCTGCTTGTTGAAGACGATGCCCTGGTGCGCAAGAGCGTCCATCGGGCGCTCGAGCGGGCCGGCCACGAGGTGTGGGAGAGCGCCGGTCCCAAGACGGCACTCCACATGCTCGATTGCGTCGACGTGGACGTCGTCATCACCGACATCTACATGCCCGGGATGAACGGCGTCGAGCTGATCCGGCGCCTCGAGTCGCGCGAACACTGCCGGCGCGTCATCGCGATGACCGGCGGCGGCGTCACCCGGACCTCGACGGAGCTGCTCGCCGAGGCGATGGCGGTGGGCGCCGACTTCACGATCGAGAAACCGTTCGGCCCCGAGAAGCTGCTCTCGGCGGTGCAGGAGGTGCTCAGGCAGGATGTCGGCGTGCTTCCGGTGATGGAGACGGAAAAGGAGATGCACAGTGCTTAGGCTGGTGCGGCAGGACCGGTTCGAACCGGCAGAGCGGCGTCCCGTGCGGCGCGTGAGCGGTCCGCGGTTGGTCCCGATCGAGGTTCCCGCGCCCAGGTTCCGGGTCACGGAGGAGGAGCCGCAGGGGCTCCGGATGGCGCGGCGGGCACTCAGGCTGGGCGTGGTGGTGGGCTCGCTGACGGCGGCCTGGCAGATCGGCGTGGTTATCGGCGCGCTGTAGGACCTAGAACTCGAATTCCTCCATGCGGCGCAGCGCGACGCGCAGGGGCACGACCGTCGCTGCGACGCACACCGCCCCCGCCGCGACGAACGCGGCGATCATCACCGGCGTCACGACCAGCGGCTCGTGCGTGAACGCCGTCCGCAGATAGCGGTACACCGGCACCGATTCGATCACGATCACCACGGCGAGCAGCGCGACCGTCGCCATCATGAACACCAGGCCCCCGAAGCTCGTCGGGATCTGCGCGGCGTTCTCGGACTCGAACTGCGGGTACAGCGCGCCGAACGCGAGCGCCATCGCGCTGATGGCGAAGGTGAGCAGCAGGATCGTGCCGACCCCGACCGCCATCATGAACGGACTCGCCTTGAGCAGCACGTTGGTCAGCACGGTGATCGCCAGCGCGAGCACCACCAGCGGCACCGTTCCCACCCAGTACTTCGACCACAGCAGGCTCCTGAGCTCGAGCGGCGAGCTGCGGAGCAGCCACATCTGCCGTCCCTCGAGCGAAATCGCCGGGAAGATGAACCGCGCCGCGATCGAGGCGAGCACGAAGCCCGCCAGGCCGAGGTTCAGGAACGACACCACCGAGACGAGGAAGAACGGCACCTGCTCGCCGCGGAACAGCGGCAGCGCCCGGATGTTGAACAGGTAGACGAGCAGCAGCGCGGCCAGCAGGATGAGCTGGCTCCACTGCGTCGTGTCGCGGAAGAACAGCCGCAGGTCCTTCAGCACGAACTCGCGCTTCGCGGGCCCGAGCGGCCGGAGCGCGCTGCCCAGGCTCCAGTTCCAGAACCCTCCGCGCACGAACCGCTCGGCGCCTTCCTGTGCCCGCGTGTAGCCGGCGTGGTAGGCGCGCGCGTGCAGCCAGGCGCCCAGCGCGACGGCCAGCGCCGCGGTGGTCCACAGGTTGTAGAGCGCCAGCCAGTCGGGCCGACCGGTGAGGTGCCCCATCACGGCCCTGGTGACCCACTCGCTCGGCAGCAGCGGCGAGGTCGGCGTGCGCAGCACCGCGATGAAGTCGAGCAGGTTCTGGAACCCCTCGGGGCGCGCGAGCTGCTCGGGCCGGATGATGCGGAACAGCACGATGACGCCGGCCGCCGCGCCGAGCGCGATGATGGACAGCAGGTCGCGGGTGCGGCGGGCGGGGAAGACGTTGACCAGGATCGTCGTCACGGCGCTTCCCGCCACGGCGGGCAGCACCAGGTACGGCACGAACGCCGCGAACGCGACGAGCGGAAACAGCGGTCCGCCGTGGTAGACGATGCCGTAGGCGGCGAAGATCGGGACGGCCATCAGCGCGACCATCCACGAGGAGTTGATCAGCGTCTCCAGCAGCTTCGCGAGGTAGATGCGCAGCCAGTCCACCGGCGAGCTGACGAGGAGGTCGAGGTCCTTGGCGAGGAAGAACGAGCTGAGCGCGGTGATGACGTTCGAAAGCAGCAGCACCGACACGAAGGAGAGCAGCATCAGCCCGAGCAGCTTGCCGGCGAGCAGCGCGCCGATCTCCTGCACACCGCGGAAATAACGCAGCACGCGGAACAGCACGCCGAACACCGCGATCCAGAAGATCCCGCCGACCGTGCCGAGCACGATCGCCTTGCCGCGCCCGCCCTCGTCCCGCTCCTGCTTGAGCCGGGTGAGGATGGTCCGCCACTTGGGGATCAGCACGTGCACCAGCGGCGGCTGGGTCCCCGCCGCCGGCCGAGCCGGATGCAGCTCGACTACGGCGCTCACGCCTCCAGCACCGCCTTGAGCTCCTTGGCCGCGGCGCCGCCCGTCAATCGCAGGAACAGATCCTCGAGCCCGCCGGCCTCGTGCTGCTTGCGCAGCTCGGCCATCGAGCCGTGCGCGACGATCCGGCCGCCCTGGATGATCGCGATCCGATCGCACAGCGCCTCGGCGATCTCGAGCGTGTGGGTGCTCATCAGGATCGTCCCGCCGCGGTTGGTGAAGCCGCGGAACAGGTCCTTGAGCAGCCGCGCCGCGCGCGGATCAAGCCCGACCATCGGCTCGTCCACCACGATTACTTCGGGCCGGTGGATCAGCGCGCTCGAGATGATCAGCTTCTGCCGCATCCCGTGCGAATACGACTCGACCAGCTCGTTCTTCCACGTGGAGAGCTCGAAGATCTCGAGCAGCTCGTCCAGGCGCCGCTCGACCAGCTGGCCCTCCTGGCCGTAGAGGCCCGCGACGAACCGCAGGAACTCCGCGCCGGTCAGCTTGTCGTACACGAACGGCCGGTCGGGGATGAAGCCGAGCTTCGCCTTGGCGGCGATGGGATCGAGGGCGATGTCATGGCCGCCGACCTTGATCGTGCCGGAGGTCGGGCGCAGGATGCCCGCGATCATGCGCAGCGTGGTCGTCTTGCCGGCGCCGTTCGGCCCCAGGAACCCGTACAGCGCGCCCTTCGGCACGCTCATCGAGATGGCGTCCACGGCGCGGAAGCTGCCGTAGAGCTTGGTGAGGTGCGTGATCTCGATCATGGCTCGCTCGACACGACGTCGATGCGCAGCCGCCCCAGCAACCGCACCAGCTCGACCTGGCGAGCGAGGCCGCCGATCACGAACCGGAGGTGCGAGGCGTCGGCCGGGAACTGGCCCCACGTGGGGTCCACCGCGACCCACTGCCCGAGCCACACTTCGGGCCACGCGTGGAAGTAGAAGCGCCCGTAACGGGGGTGGTACATGACGCCCACCGCCGTGCGCGCCGGCAGCCCGACCGATCGCGCGAGCGCCACGTAGAGCGCGGTGTGCTCGTTGCAGTCGCCGCTCTTCGCCTCGAGCACCTCGACGGCGCTCGGGATCCCGGGGCTGATCTTCTTCTCGAGCGTGTGGTACACCCAGCGCGTGAGCATCGCGGCCACGACGCCGGCGCGGCGCTCGGTCCCGATGATCTCGCGGGCCTGCGTCACGATGCGCGGGTCGTCCGACTGGATGAGCGGCTCGGGCAGCGTGGCGTTGGTGATCGCCGTATCGCCGACCGAAGCGAGCGGCAGCGTCGCGTTGAACATCACGGGTGGCGCGCCGCGCGGCCCGTTGCCGATGCCGGTCTCGCGCGTCACGACCAGCGTGTCGCCCGCGAGGCGCTGCCGTCCGCCGGCCAGGTCGAAGCCATCGAGAGACACGTTCACCAGCCGTGCGCGCAGCACCGAGAGGTCGTTGGTCTGGAGCTGGACGTTCGAGGCGATCGCAGTGGCGTTGATGATGTCGCTGCCCGCGCCGGCCACCGCCGTCGCGCCCTTCTCCCGGTCGTGCCGGTAGTTCTCGACCGCGATCTCGAACGCCGTGCGCTGCATCGTGAAGCCCATGGGGCTCGTCGAGCTCAGGATGTCGCCGCGGTCGTCGATCCAGGACTCGGCGCTGATCCCCGCGTAGGTCTGCGCGATCCGGAAGGCGCGAACCGTGTCCTGGCGTGCCGGAACCCAGCGGGCCGCGGTCGAGTCGTAGCGTGCGCTGTCCGCGAACACGAGCGTGCTCTCGGCCAGCACGTGCAGGCCAACGTCCCGCTGCTGCTGGAGCAGCGGATCGAACATCTGGAGCGTGTAGGTCTGTCCCGGCTTCAGCGTGCCGCCGACGGCGAGGCGCAGGTTCACGAGGTCGGGCAGCACGATCGGGTGCGCCAGGCGCACGCGCTGGTGCTGGGTCGCGCCGGCCTCGATCGTCATGTCGAGCACCGTGTCGCCTTCCACGGTGCCGCGCGCGGCGAACTTCGACATCTCGCTGTTGAGCTGCGCGTCGAACGAACGCAGCCGCAGCGTGCGCGTCAGGTTCATGATCATGATGATCGTGGTCTTCTGGACCGTGCCGAGTGCCTGGATGTCGAGCACCATGTTGTTCTGGATGCTGAAGCCGCCGCCGGCCAGCGTGTCGATGATGCTCGAGGCGTAGCCGATCGGCCCGCCGCCCATCGCGAGCGTGTAGTAGCTCGCGCCGGGCCCGAGCCGCGCGGCGCTCTCGGCCAGCGTCTGGACGCCGGGCCGGAAGTACTCGCGCTTGACCAGGAATCCCACGCCTACCAGCCAGGCCAGCAGGATGACGGCGACGGACGTGCGACGGTTCAGGACTCGTCCTTCCCGATGCGGGCGGCCACGAGGTCGTGCTCGGAATCATTGGCGGTGACGATCAGAACAGTAGCCGGATGGTCTGCGCGGCGCATATGCCGCTGGATGGCCTCGAGCAGGACCCGGGCGGCGGCGTCGCTCGCGACGTTGCCGGCCGCGGGGACGGGGCAGGCGAGCGTCGAGATCTGCCACTGCGTGCACTGCCACAACGCCGCGTCGACGGCCCGCGCCAGGCTGTCCGTCGTCACGGTGTCGGCCGCCGCGCCAAGGATGAGGTGCACGACGTATTCGGCCGGGAGATCGCCGCCCGTGGTCACGACCGCCGCGCCCGATGGGAGCTCGCGGCGCACGCGGCACTGCTCGACGAACTTCGGCCCCGCGGCGTCGTCGAGGCGCTGCAGGGCCGGAGTCAGGGGCTCGAGACGGGTCGTTGCCGGGCGGGCCACCGCGTCCGCGGCAATGGACGCGAGGTCGCCCGTGACGACGTGGATCACCGCCGGCCGACCTCCCGCGACCGCCGGTACATGCGGGCGGCGTCGTCGGGACGGCCGAGCCGGTCGTAAACGATCCCGAGGCCGTAGAGCGCGCGCGGATGCTCGGGCATCAGCTCGCTGGCCCGCTGATAGGAGGCCATCGCGCCGTACAGGTCGTCCACGTGATTCAGCGCTTCACCCAGGTAGAAGTATGCGGCGCCCCTCGTGGAATCCAGCTCGACGGCGCGGCGCAGCTGCGGCACCGCCTCCGCCCACAGCCCCTTCTTCGTCATCACCACGCCGAGGTTGAACAGCGCCTCGGGGTGCGACGGGTCGGCACGCAGCACCTTCTTCAGATCGCGCTCGGCCGCGGCGTAGCGCCCCATCGCGCCGAGCAGCGCACCGCGGTTGGTCAGCACGGTTCCGTTCTCGCCGTCGGTGTCGAGCGCGCGATCGTACTGGGCCAGCGCCCCCTGCTGATCGCCGGCCGACTCGAGCAGCAGTGCCAGGTTGTTGCGCGAGCCCGTGTGCGCCGGCTGCTCGGCGAGCACGCGCTCGTACAGCGTCCGCGCGTCCGCCGTGCGGCCCTCTGCCGCGGCGGCGCGCGCATCCTGGTAGAGCAGCTCGACGGGATCGACGGGCGGGGCTTCGGGTTCGGCGGCGGCCTCGACCGGCTCGCTCTCGGCTGCGACTTCCGGCGGACCATCGGCGAGGGGCGCGACAACGAGCGGCAGCTCCGCCTGCACTTCGACGGGCGGCTCCGGCTCGAGCACCAGCACGGGCCGCTCCGTTTCAGGTTCGGCGACCTCGACAGCGTCGTCGGCATCGACCGGCTCGGGCTGCGCGACGAATTCCGGCTCGACGACGTGCGGTGCGGCGATCTGCGCTTCCATCGCGATGCGTTCGGCCTGGGTCAGGTCGAGCTGCTGCGGATCCTGCGAGTCGGCGATGTATCCGTCGGGCAGCGTGGCGCCGTCTTCCTCGAGCAGCAGTGCCGGCCCGCGGATCTCCTCCCACGGCCGCAGTCCATCGAGCGCGAGCACCGGCGCGTCGGACTCGGCGTTCCAGAGATTCTCGCGCACCGACACGTACGTCGGAGCGAGCGTCTCCTCGTGCCCGCTGTCCTCGCCCGCGAGGCCATTCCCACCCATGCCGCCGTTGCCTCCGTGACGATTCCGCCGTCTGCGACCCATGCTCACGTCTCCGCGCTCAGCCAGTCCAGGTACCGCGTGTGTCCGTTCATCGCCTCGTCCGCTGCTTCGATCGCCCCTTTCCATCTATAGATGGATCGGGCTCCGGGGATCACGCGCCCGCACGCGCCGAGGCGTACGCGTTAAGGGCCACCGGCCCAAGCAGTTGCGAGGGGCAACGAAAATGCGGACGGAGGCCCCCGGGCGCAAGGGCGTGCTTGTGGCGCGGCGATGTGGACGCTACGCTTGCGGGGTTCCCCATGCACGAGGAAGCCGATGGCCGTTCGTCACGCCAGGGATGTGCCCGCTGAGCCGGTCAAAGCCGGCACGGGAACGACGCGGCAGGTGCTGATCGGGCCCGACGAAGGGCCGAATTTCGCGATGCGCCGCTTCATCATGCAGCCCGGCGGCGGCATGCCGCCCCACACCAATACGGTGGAGCACGAGCAGTACGTGCTGCGGGGCAAGGCGACCATCGGCATCGGCGGCGAAACCCGCGAGGTCTCGGCCGGCGACGTCGTATACATCGCGGCCGGCACGCCGCACTGGTACAAGGCGCACGCGGGCGAGCCGTTCGAGTTTCTGTGCGTGGTCCCGAACCTGCCGGACCGGATCGACATCGTCACAGACGGACCCGGCTGCTGAGCGTGGCGCGCTCGAGGGCCCTTCCGCTCGCGCTGGTGCTGGCGTGTGTCGCGTTTCCTCTCGCGGCGCAGGACGCTCCGGTAGTCCTGCGCGCCGCGCGAGTGCTCGACGGACGCGGCGGCACGATGGCGAACGCGGACGTCGTGGTGCAGAGCGGACGCATCGTCTCAGTCGGGCGGCGCGGCAGGGTGCCCGCCGGCGCGCGGCTGGTGGACCTGGGCGAGCGCACAGTGATGCCCGGGCTGATCGACGCGCACGCGCACCCGGCGTGGTACTTCAACCGCCAGGGCCGGCTGCACCAGAACAGCGATGGCGACACGCCGGCGCAGTCCATGCTCGCGGTCGCGTCCAACGCGTACGCGACGCTCATGGCGGGCTTCACGACGATCCAGAGCGTCGGCGACCGCCGCGACGCCGACCTGCGCGAGTTCATCGCGACCCAGGGCCTCCCCGGCCCGCGGATCCTGACGTCGCTCGAGCCGCTCACCGAGCGCAGCGGCGGCCCCGACTCGCTGCGCGCGCTGGTGCGGCAGCGCAAGGAGCAGGGCGCGGACCTCATCAAGCTGTTCGCGTCGGCGAGCATCCGCGAAGGCGGCGGCCAGACGATGACCGACGAGCAGCTCCAGGCGGCCTGCGGCGAGGCGCGCGCGCAGAACCTGCGCAGCCTCGTCCACGCGCACGCCGCGGCGGCCGTGCTCGCGGCATCGCGCGCCGGCTGCACCCAGGTCGAGCACGGCGTCTTCGTCACCCAGGACGTGCTGGATACGCTCGCCGCGCGCGGCACGTACTTCGACCCGCAGTGCTCGCTCGTCTTCCGCAACTACCTCGACAACCGGGCGAAGTACGAGGGCATCGGCAACTACGTCGAGGCGGGCTTCGCGGCCATGGAGCGGGCGATCCCGCTGGCGGCGCAGGACATCCGCATGGCGCTGGCCACGTCCCGCCTCAAGGTCGTTTACGGAACCGACGCCGTCGCCGGTGCGCATGGCCGCAACGCCGAGGACCTGGTGTGCCGCGTCCAGAGCGCGGGCGAATCGCCGATGCACGCGCTGGTCGCGGCGACATCGCTCAACGCCGAGGCGCTCGGGCTCGGCGACCGGATCGGTACGTTAGGCGCCGGCTACGAGGCGGATATCATCGCGACGGATGGCGATCCGTCGCGCGACATCACCGCGGTCCGGCGGGTGAGTTTCGTCATGAAGGGCGGCCGCATCGTGCGCAACGACGGCACGCCAGGAAGCACTACGTCCGGAGGGACACGATGATCCAGATCGAGATCGTCCCGCGCAAAGGCGTGAACGCATACACGCTCTTGCGCTCGAGAGTGCACCGCGCCGCGACGTGGCGCTGGGGCAACCGCGCCAAGACGCGGCTGCGCCACGTGCAGTCGGAGGGTTGGATCGACGTGAAGCGCTCGGGCCGCGTCGTGACGGCGCACGTGGTCCCGAAGAGCCCGCGCGACATCTTCTATCTTGCCGAGAAGCTGACGGGCCGGCTCGTAGCCTGGTTCGGCGACGACCTGGAGTCGGTCAACGTCCGGTTCGCGGCCAAGTCAAAGAAGAAGAAGCGCCCGAAGAAGCGTTGAGGGAGACAGCCTGATGTCCGACACCACGCGCCTCGCGACCGCCCTCGAGGGCCGCTACCGCATCGAGCGCGAACTCGGGGCCGGTGGCATGGCCACCGTCTACCTCGCCAAGGACCTCAAGCACGACCGCGAGGTCGCGCTCAAGGTGCTGCGGCCCGAGCTGGGCGCGGTGCTGGGCGCCGACCGGTTCCTGGCCGAGATCAAGATCACGGCCCGGCTCGACCATCCCCACATCCTCACGCTGATCGATTCGGGCGCCTCCGAGGGCTTCCTCTATTACGTGCTGCCGTTCGTGCGCGGCGAATCGCTGCGCGACCTGCTGAATCGCGAGAAGCAGCTCGGCGTGGACCAGGCGCTCCAGATCACGAAGCAGGTGGCGAGCGCGCTCGACTACGCGCACCGCCAGGGCGTGGTGCACCGCGACATCAAGCCCGAGAACATCCTGATTCAGGAAGGCGAGGCGATGCTGGCGGACTTCGGCATCGCGCTCGCCGTCAAGGAAGCGGGCGGCAACCGGTTGACGGAGACCGGGCTGTCGTTAGGCACGCCGCAGTACATGTCGCCCGAGCAGGCGACCGGCGACCGCCAGCTCGACGCGCGCAGCGACGTCTATTCGCTGGGCGCGGTGCTCTACGAGATGCTGGCGGGAGAGCCGCCGGTCACGGGGCCCACCGCCCAGGCGATGATCGCCAAGCTGATGACCGAGCGACCGACCCGGCTGCGCATCGTGCGCGACACCGTGTCCGAGGGCATCGACGCCGCGGTCGCGAGGGCGCTCTCGAAGATCCCGGCCGACCGGTTCGCCAGCGCCGGGGACTTCGCGCGCGCGCTGGAAGTGTCGGCGCAGGCGCCGGCCGGGCGGCCGGCCCGTCCGCGGCGCCCGGCGTTGGTCGCGGCGGTGATCGTCGGCGTCGCCGCGATCGCGGCGCTCGGCCTGCTGCTCGCCACCGGCCGGCTCGGCCGCCGTGGCCCGTCGGTCAGCCTGCGCGAGCGCACCCAGCTCACGTTCTCGGGCGGCGCCTTGAGCGGAGCCGTCTCCCCCGACGGAAAGCAGCTCGCCTTCATCACGAGGAGCTGCACCGAGACCGCGTGCTCGTACGCAGTCGAGGTGCAGGACGTGGGCGGCACCGCGACGCGGCGCATCCTCGAGCACGCAACGGCGGCCTACGTGATCCTCTGGAGCCCGGACCGCCGCAATCTGCTCATCTGGGCGACGATCAACGGCCACTACGGCGCGTATCTGGTGTCGGCCCTGGGAGGACCACCTCGCTATCTCACGTCCGGGGTGGTCGGATTCTTCGCCGGTGGAGACTCGCTGCTGATCGGACCGCCGTTCGGCTCGACCGACTCCGTGTTCACCGTCCGGGTCACGTCCCTCGACGGCGCGCCGGGCGACAGCTTCCGGGTGCGCGGCGGAACCGCGCTCGCCGGGATCGGTGCCGTGCCCGGCTCGCGCTGGATCATCGTCGGGCTCAATCAGGCGGGGCGGGCCCTCTGGCAGGTGCTCGACCGCTCAGGCAAGGTCGCGGACCACGTGCTGAACAGCTGCGCCTGTGCCGTCATGGCTTCCTCGGACGCCCTGTGGCTGACCGGCACCACGCAGTCCGGACAGGCGCCCATCGTGCGGATCGCGCTCGATCCGGCCACCGGGCATCTCGCGGCGTCGCAGGACACGGTGTATTCAGGCAACGCGACCGCGGCCTCCGTCCTCGCGGACGGCTCCGCCCTCGTCCTGTTCGAGGGCACGCTCGAATTCAGCGAATGGGCGCTCGACCTGACCGATGCGCTGCGCGGCCGGTTCCCCGAGATCCGGCGCGTGCTGCGTTCCTCGACGCCGGCCTCCGCGATCGTGTCGCCCGACGGAAACCGGTTGCTGGTTCGCCGGACGCTGCCCTCGAGCACCGGCAAGAGCCAGGATCGGCTGTCCGTCCTGCCGTTCGCCGGAGGCGCCGAGTCGCCGATCGCCGGGCAGGGGCCACCGCTCGGCGCGTTCTGGCATGATTCGGTGACGATCGCCGTCTCGACCCAGACATCGCGCGGCACGCGCCTCGCGCTGGTGGACATCCGCACGGGCGCCCAGCACCAGGTGCTGGATCTGCCGGACTCGATCATCACCGATTTCGACGCACTGCCGGACGGCTGGGTGTGGATTCCGGCTGCGGGCGACCGTCTCATCGTGCTGCAAGGCGCGGTGCGGCGCGAGGTCGCGAAGCCGGCGTGGTTCGGCACCTACTTCAACGTCCACTCGTCGGCCGACGGCCGGCGGGCTGCGCTCACCGGATGGAACGCGGGATCGTTCGACACGATCGGCGTGGCCGTGGTTCCACTGGCCGGCGGAACGCCCGAGACGTGGGTAACCCGCTTCGGCGAGAACGGCGCCGCACGCTTCGCGGCCGACGGCTCATTGCAGCTTCAGGTGTTCGGCACGCAGGAATCCATCAGCTTGTACCGGGTGACCGCCCCCGGACGCGCGGTGCTGCTGGGTACGGTTCCCCGGCCGGTGAACGGCCTCAGCGTGTCGGCCGACGCCCGCCGCGCGGCCGTGCTCGTCCGGGACTACCACGGCGACGCCTGGATGAGCCGGGTTGTTCGGCCTTAGACAAGGAATCCGAATGTCCGACAGGTACCGCCTCGTCACCCGCAGCGACTTCGACGGCGTCGTCTCCGCGGCGCTCCTCAAGAGCCGCGACATGATCGACGACATCCTGTTCGCGCACCCGAAGGACGTGCAGGACGGAAAGGTCGCGATCACCGAGCGCGACATCGTCACGAACCTGCCGTACTCGCCCCGCGCGCACCTGGTGTTCGACCACCACGCCAGCGAGTTCGCGCGGCTCGAAGGCAAGACGCCGATGAACCTGATCCTGGATGCCGACGCGCCATCGGCGACGCGCGTCGTGTACCGCCATTTCGGGTCGAAGCGCGGGTTCCCGACGATCCCGGAGGCGCTCATCGGCGCGGTCGACAAGCTCGACGCGGCGCAGCTCACCAAGGAAGAAATCCTCGACCCTCCGGACTGGATCCTGCTCGGCCTGCTGATGGACTCCCGCACCGGCCTGGGCCGCTTCCACGACTTCGCGAAGTCGAACTACGAGCTCATGATGGCCCTCGTGGACAGCTGCGCCGCGCTCCCGGTGGACGACATCCTCAAACTGCCGGACGTGGCCGAGCGCGTGCAGGTGTACCGCGAGCACATGGAGCCGTTCCGCGCCCAGCTCACGCGCTGCTCCAAGGTGCACAAGAACCTCGTCGAGGTGGACGTCCGCGGCGAAGAGACCATCTACGCCGGTAACCGGTTCGTCGTCTACGCGCTGAATCCGGGCTGCAACATCTCGATGCACGTGATGTGGGGCCGCCAGAAGCAGAACACGGCGTTCGCCATCGGGAAGTCCATCCTGAATCGCACGTCGCAGACGAAAGTCGGCGACCTCTGCCTCAAGTACGGCGGCGGCGGGCACGACGCGGCGGGCACCTGCCAGGTGGAGAACGATCGCGCCGAGGCGGTGCGCGGAGAGCTGATCCGGCAGATCACCACCGACGGCTGACCTCGCCGGCCGGGGCGGGGGGGGG
>JBIOIA010000055.1:0-13517 GCA_044449445.1 Gemmatimonadales bacterium | reverse complement strand
CTGGGCCCGAACAAGGTGATGAGCGTGCCGGACGGCATCGGCATCGCGATCGAGAAGTGGATGCACGAGAAGCACGAGGGGGTGCAGCAGGACCTGCTGGCGCCGCAGCGGCCCGAGGCGACGGTGCGCCCGATTTCGACGGCGCCCTCGCTGCACACGGGCTCGCAGCAGCCCCAGCACTCCTCGCCTGTCAGCCACACCAAGGACCCGGGCCTGCTCGGCGCGTGTCCCGACTGCGGCTCGCAGCTCGAGTTCGCCGAAGGCTGCGTGAAGTGCCACGTGTGCGGGTTCAGCGAGTGCGGGTGAGTTAGAAGCGCCGCACGACGAACCCCAAAGGGCCGCGGAAACCCGCGGCCCTTTTCAAATCGAGACGGCGCGGAGTTCCCAGCGCCTTGACGTCCCGGCCAAGCTTCGGTATTTGTTCGGGTGCCAATTCCACCACTCGATGCAGGCCACTGGAGGCACCAGGACCATGAGACAAGCCACCCTTCGTCAGCCCCGCCGCGACACGTCCGATGAGCTCCAGTCCATCCCCGGCGTCGGCCCCAGCATCGCGCAGGACCTGCGCGACCTGGGAGTGAGGCGCGTATCGGATCTGAAGGACAGGAACCCCGAAGCGATGTACCAGCGCATCTGCATGGTGCGCGGGGTGGAGCAGGACCGCTGCCTGCTGTACGTGTTCCGCTGCGCCGTGTACTTCGCCAGCACGCCAAGGCCACAGGCCGAGAAGCTCAAGTGGTGGAACTGGAAGGACTGAGAAAACACGCGCACGAAGAAGGGGCCGCGGATCACTCCGCGGCCCCTTTGTTGTCGGCCTGTCGGACTGAGGCGACTACTCCTTCTCTTTTTCCTTCGGCGGCTGCACGGCCGGCGTCGCCCCCGGCGTCCCCGGCTTGGCACCGGGCCTGCCACGGCCCCAGTGACCGTGCGGGGCTGGCGGCGCGGCCCTTCGGGTCAGCAGGTTCTGGTGGTAGGCACAGACCCGCTCCTTCACCGACTCGCGCGTGTCCTTGGCAACGGCCCGGAACGACGCATAGCGGTGGCTGTCGCCGGTGGCCTCGAACCACCACCAGGCCTCGCTCCCGGGGCCGTTCAGGCGCTCGACGTAACAGGTGTACGTCCGGCCGCGGTCCCAGAATTCGAATCGGTCGATCATGTTCCGCCTGTTGAGGTTACACTGTAATCTAACCTGGAGGCCCTGAATGCGCGCATCGCTCGTCAGTCCGCTGCTGACGGTGCTGTTCGCCGTGCTGCCGCAGCCCCTGCCGGCGCAGAATCCGCCCGCCGTCCCTGCCGCGACCGGCGCGCGGGTCTCGGGAAGCCCTGCGTCCTACGCGCCGGCGTTCGACGCCGTCCGGCGCACGGCGACGAGCGAGCTGCGCGACGTCGTGGACCGCTACGCCACCGACCACGCCGCGCTGCTGCGCCGCTACACCATCGGCTCCTCGCCCGCGCGCCGCGCCGCGCTCCGCTCGTTCGACGGCGGCTGGCAGGCGCAGCTCGCCACGATCGGCTTCGACTCGTTGAGCCAGGACGGGAAGGTGGACTGGCTGCTGCTCAGGAACGAGATCGAGCGGGAGCTGGCCGACCTGACGCGCGAGGACCGGCGCATGAGCGACCTCGCGCCGCTCGTGCCCTTCGCCGACACCGTCTACGCGCTCGACGAAGCGCGGCGCGAGATGGGCACGATCGATCCCGCGGCCCTCGGGCGCACGCTGTCGCATCTCGCCGAGGACGTCACGCGCGCGCGGCGCGCCGCCGAGGCGCGTCCCAGGCCGGACACGGCGACGGCGGCGGGACGCGACGCGCGTATCGCCGCATATCGCGCGGCCGCCGTCGTGACGGAGCTGCGCGGCGCGCTCGATCGCTGGTACCACTTCTACGACGGCTACGACCCCATGTTCTCGTGGTGGTCGCGCGCGCCCTGGCAACGGGCCGACTCGGCGCTGCGCGGCTACACGCAGGTGCTGCGCGAGCGCCTGGTCGGCGTACGCGCGGGCGACGACGAGCCGATCGTCGGGCTGCCCATCGGCCGGCAGGCGATAGCCGAGGATCTGGTCTACGAGATGATCCCGTACACGCCCGAGCAGCTGATCGCGATCGCGCAGCGCGAGTTCACGTGGTGCGAGGGAGAAATGCGCCGGGCCGCGCGCGACATGGGCCTGGGCGACGACTGGCGCGCGGCGCTCGAGCGCGTGAAGAACGACTACGTGCCGCCCGGGCGGCAGACCGACCTGGTGCGCGATCTCGCGTTCGAGGCCGAGCGCTACGTCACCGAGCACGACCTCGTCACTGTGCCGCCGCTCGCCGCCGACCTGTGGCGCATGGAAATGCTGAGCCCGGAACGTCAGAAGGAGAGCCCGTTCTTCCTGGGCGGCGAAGTCGTCCAGGTCAGCTATCCCACCGACGCGATGTCGGAGGACGACAAGCTGATGAGCATGCGCGGGAACAACATCCACTTCGCCCGCGCCACTGTGTTCCACGAGCTGATCCCCGGCCACGAGCTCCAGGGCTTCATGAACGCGCGCTACAACGCGCACCGCCGGCTGTTCGGCACGCCGTTCTGGAACGAGGGCAACTCGTTCTACTGGGAGCTGCGGATGTGGGACCTGGGCTTCACCAGCACGCCGATGGACCGCGTCGGCGCGCTGTTCTGGCGGATGCACCGCGCCGCCCGCATCATCTTCTCGCTCGGCTTCCACCTCGGCACGATGACGCCGCAGCAGGCGATCGATTTCCTGGTGGACCGCGTCGGACACGAGCGCGCCAACGCGACCGCCGAGGTGCGGCGCTCCTTCAACGGCAGCTACCCACCGCTTTACCAGCTGGCCTACATGGTCGGCGCGTTCCAGTTCCGGGCGCTGCACCAGGAGCTGGTCGTTTCCGGGGGCATGAGCGAACGGGCGTTCCACGACGCCATCCTCAAAAGCGGCCCGATGCCGATCGAGATGCTGCGTGCGCTGCTCACCCAGCAGCCCCTCACGCGGGAGTTCCGGCCGAGCTGGCTGTTCGAAGGGGCGGTGCAGGCGCGCTAGTGCGGCGGCCCGCTCCGGAAAACGAACGGCCCCCGTTTCCGGGGGCCGTCTCTTCCGGTCAGCGGTGCCCGGTCAGTTCGGGCGCCGGCCGCCGCGCTGCGGCATGCTGGCCATGTTCTGGTCCCATACCGTCTGCTGCTCGGGGGTCAGCACCGCGCGCAGGTCGGCATCACGCTTCTGGCCCATCTCCCGGCGCCGCGCCATCGCGGCGGAATCCGGCGGAGAGCCGGGCGTGAAGGCCGGCATCTGGCCCTGGAAGGCGGTGTTGATCGAATCGAACTTGGCCTGCTGCTGCGCCGTCAGGGTGATCCCCTGGAGCAGCGCCTGCATCCTCCGGGCCGCGAAACCACCGGCTCCCTGGCCCTGGCCCGGGGGCGGGCCGGCCGGCGGTGGAGCCTGCGCAATGGCCGCGGCGGCCGAGCACGCGAGCAGGGCGACTGTTACGACGGCGATACGGCTCTTCATGCGAGTTCCTCCATCGAAATGGCAGTGCGGTTGGGTACCCTGAGGAGCATACCTGAATACGGGGCACGGGGTCGGTCCGTTGGGCACCCCGCCGGACGCCGGTTAATTTGTGGCCGTGAAGATCGCCACCTGGAACGTGAACTCCGTGCGCATGCGGCTGGAGCGGCTCATCGCCTGGCTCGACCGGGAGCGGCCGGATGCCGTCTGTCTCCAGGAGCTGAAGGTGACCGAGGCGGAGTTTCCGCGCCTCCAGCTCGAGTCCGCCGGCTGGCACGCGGCGGTCCTGGGCCAGAAGACCTACAACGGCGTGGCGATCCTCGCGCGCACGCCGCCCGAGGACGTGCGGACTGGGCTGGGCGATAGGGCGCTGGACGAGGAGGCCCGGCTGATCGCCGCGCGCGTGTCCGGGATCCGCGTGCTCTCGGCGTACGTGCCCAACGGCAGGACGGTCGGCTCCGACAAATGGACCTACAAGCTGGAGTGGCTGCGCCGGCTCAAGGCGCACCTTTTGGCCACGTGCGATCCGCGCGAACAGCTCGTCCTGGCCGGCGACTTCAACGTCGCACCGGAAGACCGGGACGCCGCGCGTCCGGATGAGTGGAAGGACACCGTGCTCTGCCATGCGGAGGCGCGCGCGGCGCTGCGCGACCTCGTCTCCTGGGGGCTGACGGACACCATTCGCATCCACAACGACGGCGAGGGCCCGTTCACGTGGTGGGACTACCGCATGCTCGGCTTCGCGAAGGGCAACGGCCTCCGGATCGATCACATCTTCGCGACCGCGACGCTGGCGGCGCGCTGCAACGCCGCATACGTTGTGCGCGATGAGCGCAAAGGCAAGCAACCGTCCGATCACGCGCCTGTCGTGGCGACGTTCGATGCGTAGCGCCGCGCTTCTCGCGGCCGCGCTGCTGGCCGTGCCGGCCACCGTGCACGCGCAGGCGGCCGACAGCCCGGTCTCGCCGCCGGTCGTGATCCAGGCCGGCAGGGTGTTCGACGGCGTCCAGGACCGGCTCGTGGGCCCGCTCGAGATATTGGTCGTGGGCGGCCGCATCACGGAGATGGACCGCAGGGTCGCGCGGCCCGCGGGCGCGGTGGTGGTGGACCTCTCGCACGCCGTCGTCACGCCCGGGCTGATCGACCTGCACGAGCATCCGATGGTCCGTAACGCGACCGACCCGGGCTCGAGCGCGCGCGAGCTGGTGCAGACCTCCTCCGCGATGAAGACGCTCGTGGCGCAGCACAACCTGGAGCGCGTGCTGCTGGCCGGCTTCACGACGGTGCGCGTGCTGGGCGGCAACGACTTCGAGTGGGGCCTCGTCGACCTCCGGCGCGCGATCTCCGCCGGGCTGGTGGACGGGCCGCGGCTGTTCGTGGCCGCGCACGCCGGCGGCTCGATCGGCGGCCACGCCGACGCGCTCCAGGGTTACGCCGGCAATCCGGCCGCCGTGCGCCAGCTCGTGCAGCCGGGCATCGGCAGCGGCAGCGACTTCTTCGCGCGCTGGGTGCGCGACGAATTCCGGTACGGCTCGAACGTCATCAAGATCATGGCCAGCGGCGGCTTCGCGTCGCCGAACGACCTCCCGGACCAGCCGCAGATGTCGGAGGAGGAAGTGCGCGCGGTGATCCAGACCGCGCACGGCGTGGGCCTGCCGGTCACGGCGCACGCGTATCCGGGCGACGTGATCCGCATGCTGGTCGCGAACGGCATCGACGGCATCGAGCACGGCGCGCTGATCGACTCGGCAGCGGTGCGCGCGATGGAGCAGGCGAACACGGCGCTCGTCCCCACGATGAGCATCTACGATCCGGCCATCACGCTCGACTCGGCCGTGCTCGCGGGCTTGACGCCGTACTTTGCCGCCAAGCTGCGCCAGTATCACGACCAGCTTGCGCAGTCGCGGCGGCTCATCGTCCAGAGCCATATGCGCATCGGCCTGGGCAGCGATTGCGGCTTCGGTTTTCCGTGCTGGGAGGCGTGGCGCGAGTTCGAGTCCATGGTCCGCTCGGGGCTCACGCCGTTCCAGGCGCTGCACGCGGCGACGAGCGTGGCGGCCGGCATCCTGGGCCAGGCCGACCTCGGCGTGCTCGCGGTCGGCAAGACCGCCGACGTCGTCGCGTGGGGCTCGGATCCGACGAGCGACGCCCGCGCGCTCAGAAACTGTGTGTTCGTGATGAAGGACGGGCGCATCTACCACCGCCCGTGACCCGGGGCCCCGCGCGGAACAGCTCATCTTCCGGAGATTCGCATGCTGATTGTGTCGTTTCTGCTCATCGGACTCGGCGCCGGCGTCCTGGCCGGCATGTTCGGCATCGGTGGCGGCATCGTGATCGTGCCGGCGCTCATGTTCGTCACCCGCATGTCGCCGCAGAAGGCGACCGGGACGTCGCTCGCCGCGCTGCTGCTGCCGGTCGGCATCCTGGGCGCCTGGGAGTACTACAAGAACGGCCGCATCGACATCACCGCGGCCGCGCTGGTGGCCGTGGGTCTCACGATCGGAGCGCTGTTCGGCGCGAAGATCGCCATCGCCATGTCGTCCCAGACGCTGCAGCGGGCCTTCGCCCTCATGCTCGTCGCCGTGGCGATCCGGATGTGGTGGAAGGCGTGAGCGACTACCGCGCGCCCGCGGGCACGTCCATCGGCCATGTGCATCTCAAGGTGGCGGACCTCGAGCGCGCGATCGCTTTCTACCACGGCATCCTCGGCTTCGATATCACGACGCGCTACGGCACGCAGGCCGCGTTCCTCTCGGCCGGCGGCTACCACCATCACATCGGGCTCAACACCTGGGAGTCGAAGGGCGGCGCTTCTCCGCCGCCCGGACACACCGGCCTCTATCACGTGGCGATGCGTTATGCGACGCGCGCGGAGCTCGCGGCAGCGGTGCGCCGCCTCGTCGACGCACGCCATCCGCTCCAGGGAGCGTCGGATCACGGTGTGAGCGAGGCGATCTATCTCGCGGACCCCGACAACAACGGGATCGAGCTGTACTGGGACCGGCCGAAGGACGAATGGCCGAAAGGCCCCAAGGGCGAGCTCGTGATGTACACCAGGGCGCTGGACCTGGACGGGCTGCTGCAGCTCGCGCGCTGAGATCCCGTGTCCACGCACCGAGCATTCAAGGACCACTTCTCCTCGCGTGCCCCGGGTTACGCGAAGTTCCGCCCCACCTATCCTGCCGGCCTGTTCGACTGGCTCGCCGGCCTCACGCCCGGCCACGCGCTGGCGTGGGACGCGGGCACCGGCAACGGGCAGGCCGCGCGGGCGCTCGCAAACCGGTTCGAGCACGTGCTCGCGACCGACGCCAGCGAGCAGCAGATCGCGCACGCCGAGCCACGCGCCGGAGTGACGTTCAGGGTGGGGCCCGCGCACGAGAGCGGGCTCGATGCGACGGCCTGCGACCTCGTCACCGCGGCCCAGGCGCTGCACTGGTTCGACATTCCCGCGTTCTTCGCCGAGGCCGCCCGCGTGCTCAAGCCGCACGGAATCGTCGCGGTCTGGACCTACGGCCAGCCGTCGCTCGACGACCCTTTGTGCGACGCGATCCTCCAGCGCTACGTGCGCGAGGTGGATCCGTACTGGCCGCCCGAGCGCGCGCTGGTCGAGACCGGCTACCGGACCGTCGCGTTTCCCTTCGACGAGATCGAGGCGCCCGAGCTGGAGCTCGAGCTGTGGAGCACCGTGGACGCGTTCGCGGGTTACGTGCGGACGTGGTCCGCGACCGAGCACTACGGCAAGGCCCTCGGCAAGGACCCGGTCGTCGGCGTCGAGGCCGCGCTGCGCCGGCTGTGGCGCGACGGTGAGAGCCGGCGCGCGCACTGGCGCCTCAGCGTGCGCGCGGGACGGAACCGCCCCTAGCGTTAGACGCGTGTCCCGATCACCCTTCGTCATCCCATGACGAAACTGATCGTCCTGTTCGTGGTCGCGTTCGTGGACACGGTCGGCGCCTCGCTCGTCGTGCCGATCCTCCCGTTCTACGCGACGCGCTACGGCGCCAACGCGCTGCTGGTCGGCCTGCTCATCTCGGCGTTCTCCGTCACGCAACTCATTTCCGCGCCCAGCTGGGGCCGGTTGTCGGACCGCTACGGCCGGCGCCCGTCCATCCTGTTCGGCCTCATCATCTCGGCGCTGGCGTACGTGGTGTTCGCGTTCGCGGGATCGTGGCAGATGCTGCTGCTCTCGCGCCTCGTGCAGGGCGTGGGCGGCGGCACGATCGGAGTGGTGACCGCATACGTCGCGGACGCGAGCCCGCCGGAGAAGCGCACCAAGTCCATCGGCTGGCTCACGACCGTGACGAGCCTGGGCTGGCTCTCTGGCGCGGCACTGGGCTCCTTCCTGGTGGCGATCGGGGGCCCGAAAGCGCCCGGCCTGTTCACGGCCGGCTTTTCACTGATCGTGGCGGCGTTCGCATACAGGTTTCTCGCGGAATCGAAGGGCATGCGTCCGTCGGGCACCCACGCCGTTGCCGCGAAGGTGCGCACCGGCCGCGAGGCCATCCTGCACGTCATCACGCGCTGGCAGGAACCCGCCCCGCGTCTCATCTGGATCTACGCGCTCGGCATCGCCGCCTTCTACGGCAATGCCGCCGTGATGCCGCTGCTGCTCCAGGAGCGACTCGGCATCACCGAGAAGACCATCGGCTACATCGTGATGTACTTCTCGGGCATGGGCGTGATCGTGCGCGCGGGGATCCTGGGTCGGATGGTGGACTGGCTCGGCGAGCCGCGGCTCGCGCGGGTCGGCATCGGGTTTCTCGCAGTGGGACTCGCGACCATGGCCCTCGGGCACAGCTTTCCCGTGCTGGTCACGTCGTTCACGCTGATGCCGCTCGGCATGGCGTTCCTTTTCCCGAGCGTGTCGGGCCTGCTATCGCAGCTGGTGCCGAGCGCGGAGCGGGGACTCTACCTCGGCGTGCAGCAGACGTTCGGCGGCGTCGCCCGCGTGGCGTACCCCATCCTGGCGGGCGCGCTGATGGACGGATTCAACAAGGGCACGCCGTTCCTGGTCGGCGCGGTGCTTATGCTCGCGACGCTCCCGCTCACCGCCGGGCTCCAGCCGGTCAAGCACGCTCCGGCGACGTGACGCTCCCTTCGCGTGACTGATCCCGCGCCAAACGCTTTCCGCGCCGCGCTGCACCGCGCAGCCGACCTGGTCGCCGACTACCTCGAGAAGGTCGGCGGACTGCCGGTGCTGCCGAAGGTCCGGCCGGGCGAGGTGCGCGGGCAGCTGCCCAAGTCTCCGCCCGAGAAAGGTGAGCCGTACGAGACCCTGCTCGCGGACTACAGGGGGTTGATCGAGCCCAACGTGACGCACTGGAACCACCCGGGCTTCTTCGCCTACTTCGGCATCACCGGCTCGGAGCCGGGCATCCTGGGCGAGCTGCTGACGGCCGGGCTCAACGTCAATCACATGCTGTGGAAGAGCGGGCCGGCGCCGACCGAGCTGGAGGAAACGGTCTGCGACTGGCTGCGCCAGATGATGGGCCTGCCCGGGGGATTCGTCGGGCACATCAACGACACGGCCTCGAGCTCCACCCTGGTCGCGCTCGCGGCCGCGCGGCATCGCGCGTCGAAGGGCCGCGCGCGCACCTACGGCCTCGCCGACGCGCGGCCGATGACGGTGTTCGCGAGCGACCACGTGCATTCGTCCATCGACAAGGCGTGCATCGCGCTCGGCCTGGGGCAGGCGCATCTGCGCCGCGTGCCGGTGGACGAGGCGTTCCGCATGCGGCCCGACGCGCTCGCGTCCATGATCGCCGAGGACAGGCACACCGGTCACGTGCCGATCGCCGTCGTGGCGACCGCGGGCACGACCTCGACGACGAGCGTGGATCCGCTGCGGGCCGTCGCACAGATCGCCGCGCGCGAGGGGCTGTGGCTGCACGTTGACGCGGCCTACGCCGGTCCCGCCGCCATCTGCCCGGAGCTGCGCGCGCTGTTCGAGGGCATGGAGCTGGCCGACTCGATCGTCGTCAACCCGCACAAGTGGCTGTTCACACCGGTGGACTGCTCGGTGCTGCTGCTGAAAGATCCCGCGGTGCTCCGCGAGGCGTTCACGCTCACGCCGGAGTATCTCAAGACCACCGAGACCGGCGTGACGAACCTGATGGACTACGGGCCGCAGCTCGGCCGCCGCTTCCGTTCGCTCAAGCTCTGGTTCGTGATCCGGCACTACGGCGTGGAAGGCCTGCGCGCGATCATCCGTGCGCATTGCGCGATGGCGCAGGAGTTCGCCGGGTGGGTACACGCCGAGCCGGGTTTCGAGGTGTGCGCGCCCGTGCCGTTCAGCACCGTGTGCTTCCGCGCCACGCCGCCCGGGAACCCGGAATCGCAGGACGCATTCAACGAGCGCCTGCTCGCGGCGGTGAACGCCGCGGGGCCGGTCTTCATGGTGCAGACGAAGTTGAATGGGCGGTTCGTGATCCGGCTCGCCATCGGCAACGCGCGAACGCAGCGGGAGCACGTGCGCGGCGCGTGGGACCTGATCCGGGCGAAGGCCGCAGAGCTTCGGCGCTAGCGGCCGGCCCGCGGATAGATGGACTGCATCGTCTTTGACGCGGCGCGCGCCCTCGCCTGGGCGGCGCCCAGGTTTTCCATGTATCCCTGCTTCATTTCCTCGGTGAGGTGGTCGCGCAGGTAGCCGGGCTCCATCGGCACCTTCCCGGGGCCGGCGCCCGCCTCGACGACGTCGCCCATGAAGAACGTGGACGCGCCCGTGTCCATCACGTTGCAGACTCGGCACTCGAACCAGCAGAAGCAGTCCTTCAGGATGGGGACGCCGGTCTTGGCGCCGAGCCGGTGCGGGATGCTCGCGAGCTTGTCCGTGTCCCGGCCGCTGAAGAAGCCGAGGCGGTGGACGATGTCCACCTGGCCGGTGTGCAGCACGTGCAGCCCGAAGGCGCCGCCGGCCTCGATCATGTCGTGGCTGTAGTTGAACTTGTGGATGAACACGGCGAGCCTCGGCACGTCGGGGACGATGGAGGCGCGGACCGCGCCGTCCGAGATCAGGCCGTTCAGCTTGGCCCCTTGTCGCGACGTCACGGCCACGACGGGGGAGGTCAGGGTGCGCAGCAGCTCGTAGGTCTCGGCGGGGTTCATGCCCCAAGCATCGCCGGTGGGATTGGGGGCGTCAACGTCCCGGCCGCGCTTGACGTAGCATCAGGTTGGCAGTCGATTGCTGGCAATCATCAGCAGCACACTCAGTTATCCGAGGTAGTCCTATGCGCCGCACGATTTCCGCGCTCGCTCTCGCGTTCCTCCCCACCGCGCTGTTCGCGCAAGCAACCCATCCCGACTCGGCATTCCTCGCGCAGTTCCGCTGGCGCTCCATCGGGCCGGCAAACATGTCGGGGCGGGTGAGCGGCCTCGCGGGGAACCCGCAGAACCCCAAGGAAGTGTACGCGGCGTTCGCCACCAGCGGCCTGTGGAAGACGGCCAACAACGGCGTGACGTGGGAGAACCTCTCCGACCGCACGGGCGTGCACTCCATCAGCGAGGTCGCGATTGCGTCGAGCGACACGAGCATCGTGTGGATGGGCACGGGCGAGGAGGACTCGCGCAACTCGATGTCGCCGGGCGCGGGCGTCTTCAAGAGCACGAACGGCGGGCGAACCTGGCAGTTCATGGGGTTGCGGGCGACCCAGCACATCGGCCGCATCGTGATCCACCCGACCGATCCGAACATCGTGTACGTGGCTGCGCTCGGGCACGCCTGGGGCCGCAACCCTGAGCGCGGGCTCTACAAGACGACCGACGGCGGCGCGACGTGGCGGCTGGTCAAGTTCATCAGCGATCGCGCCGGCGCGATCGACGTCGCAATGGATCCTTCGAATCCGAACCATCTGATCGCGTGCATGTGGGAGCGCCTGCGCGGGCCGTACTTCCTGAACAGCGGCGGCCCCGGCTCGGCCGCGTATCAGAGCGCCGACGGCGGCGAGACCTGGACCAGGATCGAGGGCGGCGCGCTTCCGGCGACGACCTGGGGCCGCTCCTCCGTGGCCTGGTCGCCCAGCAGCCCCGGCACCGTGTACCTGCTCGTCGAAGCCGACAGCAATCCAAATCCGGAGTCGGTGCGCGCGGCGCGGCAGCGCGGCTTCGTGCCCGACACCTCGAAGAAGCAGCGGCTGCTCTCCGGTCTGTTCCGCTCCAACGACGGCGGCCAGACGTGGAACCGGATGAACAACGAGAACGACCGGCCCTTCTACTACTCCCAGCTGCGGGTGGACCCGCGCAACCCGGATCGCATCTACTGGCCGGCGACGCAGCTCCGCTTCAGCAACGACGGTGGGCGCACGTTGCGCCAGGTAGGCCAGAGCATTCACACCGACTACCACGCCATGTGGATCGATCCGACGGATCCGGACCACTACTGGGTCGGCCAGGACGGCGGTCTGGCGCAGACCTGGGACCGCGGCCGGACCTACGACGGCATCTACCAGTTCCCGGCCGGCGAGTTCTACGCGGTGAGCGTGGACATGCAGAAGCCGTTCTGGGTGTGCGGCGGGCTCCAGGACAACGGCAGCTGGTGCGGGCCGAGTGAGTCACCGCGCGGCCGGATCCTGAACCAGGACTGGGCCAATGTCGGGGGTGGAGACGGCTTCTACACTGCGCAGGACCCGACCGACCCGGACATCGTCTACAGCGAGTCGCAGGGCGGTGCGATCGGGCGGCTGAACATGCGCACCGGTGAGCGTCGCGGCATCCGGCCCGGCGCGATCCAGGTCGCGGGCGGCGGCGGCTTCGGCGGCGGCGCGTCGCTGGCGCGCATGCTCGAGGATTCGATCATCATCGCCCGGGGCGACACCACACAGCCGGCGAGCCCGGCGCAGCAGCACGCGATCGACTCGCTGAAGGCGCGGGTGGCGCGCGACACGGCGCTGTTCCTGCGCAACCGGTTCAACTGGGACACGCCGTACTTCATCTCCTCTCACAACCCGGGCACGCTGTACATCGGCGGGCAGAAGGTCTTCAAGTCGGTGGACCGCGGGGACCACTGGAGCCCGATCAGCGAGGACCTTTCGACCCGCGACACCATGCGCATCCGCATGGGCCTCGAGCTCACCGGCGGCATCACGCGCGACGTGTCGAACGCCGAAAACAACGGGACCGTCGTCACGCTGGCGGAATCGCCGTTGCGGCCCGGCATGCTGTACGCAGGCACCGACGACGGCAACGTGTGGTTCACGCGCAACGACGGCGTGAACTGGGAGAACCTCACCGGGCACTTCCCCGGGTTGCCGCCGAAGCTCTGGACGAGCCGCGTCACGCCGTCGCACTTCGACTCCGCGACCGTGTACGTGACGTTCGACGGCCACCGCGACGACAATTTCCATCCGTACGTGTACGTGTCCCGCGACTTCGGGCGCACGTTCACGAGCCTCGCGGCCGGGCTGCCGGACTCCGAGTACGTTTTCGTGGTCACCGAGGATCCGCGGCGCAAGGAGCTGCTGTTCCTCGGCACCGAGAACTCCGCGTACGTCTCGATGGACGAGGGGACAACGTGGTCGCACTTCACCGCGGGGCTGCCGCCGGCTCCCGTGCACGACTTGGTGGTGCACCCGCGTGACAAGGTGCTCGTGGCGGGCACGCACGGCCGCAGCATCTGGCTGGTGGACATCGGCGCGCTCGAGGAGGCGACGGACAGCATCCTGCACGCGCCGGCGCACCTGTTCGCTCCCGACGTCGCGCTGCTGTACAACGCGCGGGCGGGCGGCGGCGGCGTCGGGTCCTCGGGCAACAAGCTCTTCCAGGTCGTGACGCCCACGTCGGGCGCGCGATTCGCCCTGCGGCTCACCGCGGGCGACACGACACTCGGGCCGGCCTTCGCGGCCGGGGGCGGTGCCGGCGGGCCTGGCGGTCGCGGCCGTCGGGCCGGAGCCGGGGCAGGTGGTGGTGGCGATGTGGCCGCGGGCGGCGGTGCCGAGCCGGACACGTCCGGCGGAGGCGGCGGAGGCGGCGGTGGCGGCTTCGGCGGCCCCGGCGGCGGCAACCCGATCAACGCGATCATCAACGCAATCG
>JBIOIA010000054.1:0-13582 GCA_044449445.1 Gemmatimonadales bacterium | reverse complement strand
TGGTGGGCAGGAAGCGCGGCGCGTGACGGGCGTGCGTCGCCTGCTCGAAGGCGAAGGCCGCCTTGAGCAGCACCGTCTCGCTCCAGGGCCTCCCGAAGAACGAGAGCCCGATCGGGAGCTCGAGCGTATAGCCCATCGGCACGGTGATGTGCGGGTAGCCGGCGATCGCGGCCGGCGTGGTGCAGTTGCCGATGCCGGCGGGGTCGCCGTTGGCGAGATCGATCGGCCAGGCGGGGGCCTGGGTCGGACATACGATCGCGTCGAGCCGGTGCCGCGTCATCACGGCGTCAATGCCGAGGGTGCGGGCCCAGCGCAGGCAGGTGGCGCGCGCGCGGCGGTACTCGGGCGAGGTGAGCCCGCGCTTCGCCTGCGCGCGGATCATCGTCTCCTGCGCGAAGTACGGCATGGATCGCGCGCGCTCGCGCTCGTTGAACGCGATCACGTCGGCAAGCGATTTCACCGCGGCCTGCGGTCCGAGCGACGCGAGGTACGCGTTGAGGTCCGCCTTGAACTCGTACAGGAGGACCTGGAGCTCCTCGTCCTTCAGATGGTCTTCGGTCGTCACGTCGGCGGGATCCACGAGCACCGCGCCGTGGTCGCGCATCAATCGCAGCGCGTCCTCGAACATCGCGTTCACGGCGTCGTTGTATCCCGTGTAGCGCTTGCGCGCGACGCCGAGGCGCAGGCCCGACAGGCCGTCGGGCGTGAGCGCCTGGACGTAGTCGGCGCGTGCGCGCCGCGCGCTCCCGCGCGTCGCCGCGTCGCGCGGGTCTTCTCCCGCAAGCGCCTGGAGCAGGGCCGCGATGTCGGCGACGCAGCGCCCCATCGGGCCGGCGGTGTCCTGGCTGTGCGCGATCGGAATGATGCCGGCGCGGCTCACCAACCCGACGGTCGGCTTGAGACCGACCAGCGAGCACGCGGCCGCGGGCGAAGTCACCGATCCGTCCGTCTCGGTGCCGACGCCGGCCGCCGCGAAGTTCGACGCGATCGCGGCGCCCGTACCCGAGCTGGACCCCGACGGCGTGCGGTCGAGCACGTATGGATTGCGGCACTGCCCGCCGCGCCCGCTCCAGCCGCTCGAGGAGTGCGTGGACCGGAAGTTGGCCCATTCGCTCATGTTCGTCTTGCCGAGGAGCACCGCGCCCGCCTCGCGCAGCCGCGCGGCGATGAATGCGTCGCGCGGCGCGATCGAGCTCTCGAGCGCGAGCGAGCCGGCGCTGGTGTGCATCCGGTCGCCGGTATCGATGTTGTCCTTGATCAGCACGGGAATGCCGTGCAGCGGCCCGCGCGCGTGCCCGGCCCGCCGCTCGGCGTCGAGCGCGTCGGCGGTGGCGAGCGCGTCGGGATTGGTCTCGATCAAGGCGCACAGGCCGGCGCCGGCACGGTCGTTGGCGGCGATGCGCGCGAGGTACTCCTCCACGAGGCCGCGCGAGCTGACGCGCCCCGCCGTCATCCACTCCTGGAGCTGCGCGAGCGTCGCCTCCTGCAGCTCGGTGCCCTGGTCCTCGAATGGTGACCTGCCGCTTCCGGTTTCGCGACCCGTCACGTGGAGGCCGCTCGCCCGCAGCGCGGCCCCCGCCAGCCCCGTCACCACGAAGTGTCGTCGTTGCATGGCCCAATGGTCGCCTCACATCTGTCGGGCCGCAACTTTGTCTCACGCCAGCGCGTATCCGGAAGTACATTCGCCCGTCGGCCAGCCCCGATGCGGCCCCCGTCCCGTCGAAGGAGACCTCTCATGCGCCTCACCCGCTCATTCGCAGCACTGGCCCTTTTCGCGGCCGTGGCTGCGCCCCTCGCCGCGCAGCAGCAGATGATGCAGGAGCGGCTCGACATGGCCGCCCTCGCGCGGATCCGCGACGAGGGACTCCATCACTCGCGCATCGACTCCCTCGCCGGCCAGCTGACGGACGTGATCGGTCCCAGGCTCACCGGCTCGCCCAGCCTGCGCCGCGCGCAGGAGTGGGCGCGCGCGACGCTCGCGGGCTGGGGCCTGGCGAACGCCGCGATCGAGCCGTGGGACTCGCTGTTCGGACGCGGCTGGGAGCGCGTGTCGTACTCCGCGCGCTGGACCGAGCCGTTTGTGCAGCCGCTGTACGCGATGCCGCTGGCGTGGAGCGGAAGCACCCGCGGCACCGTCACGTGCCCGGTGAAGGTCGCGGAGATGAGCGATTCCACCGCGTTCGACCGCTACGAAGGCCAGCTGCGCGGCGCCTGCGTGCTGCTGCTGCGCGCGCCGATGCGGGAGATCGGTCCGGAGTGGAATCCGCGGCCGCTGCGCTACAACGCCGACACGATCATCGCGTGGGGCACGAGCCAGGTCACGCCGCCGCGCCCGGGCGCCCCGACCCAGGCCAACGCCGACGCGCAGGCGCGCTTCCGCGCCCAGCAGGGCATGCAGGCGCGGATGAGCGCCTGGCTGACGCAGCAGGGCATCGCCGTGATCCTCCAGCCCTCGCCATGGCAGTACGGGCTGATCATCGGATCCGGCGGCCCGCAGCAGCGCCAGGCGCGCGACTCCGCGAACTTCGAGCCGCTCCCGGCGCTCGTGGTGTCCTACGAGCAGGCGAGCCAGATGTACCGCAACGCGCAGCGCGGCGTCCCGGTACAACTCGAGGTGAACGTGCAGAATCGCTTCACCAACCCGGACAAGCGCGAGTACAACGTCGTCGCCGAGATCCCCGGGACCGACCTGGCCGGCCAGCTGGTGATGATCGGCGGGCACTTCGACTCGTGGTATGGCGGGACGGGCGCGACGGACAACGGCGCCGGGTCGGTCGTGATGATGGAGGCGATGCGCATCCTCAAGACGCTCGGCCTGCCGATGCGCCGCACGGTCCGGCTCGCCCTGTGGACCGGCGAGGAGGAGGGCCTGCTTGGCTCGCGCGACTACGTGCGCAAGCATGCGGCGGAGATGGCGAGCATCTCCACCTATCTCAACGTGGACAACGGCTCGGGCCGGCTGCGCGGCGTGTACGCGCAGGGCAACACCGCCGTGATCCCGATCTTCGAGCAGATCCTCGCGCCGTTCCACGACCTCGGCATCGTCGGGATGACGCCGCGCAACACGGGCGGCACCGATCACCTGTCGTTCGATGCGGCCGGCGTGCCGGGCTTCCAGTTCATCCAGGACCCGCTCGAGTACAGCACGCGCAACCACCACTCGCAGGTGGACACCTACGACCACCTGGTGATGGACGACCTCAAGCAGGCGGCGACGATCGTGGCGTGGTCGGTCTACACGATCGCGAACCGCGACGACATGATGCCGAGGAAGCCCGCGGCGGCACCGGCGACGCGGGCAGGGAGCTAGGGCCGGCCCGGCGGCCGTCCCGCCTCGGGTCCCTCGGCGCGGCGGCGCTGCGCCAAGCGGCCGAACAGGGCGCTCGCGCTGTCGCGCTGCTCCGGCGTCAGCAGCGCGTAGGCGGTGTCACGCGCCGCGGCCGTCTGCTCGCGCCGGAGCGCGATCAGCGGGTCGAGTCGCGCGCGCAGCTCGGGCGACATCCGGGTCGTGTCCCGTTGTGTCGGGTCGAAGCGCGCGTCGCGCATGATGGTGTCGATGTTCATCTGCACGGCCGCGTTGCGGCCGTAGAGGCGCAGGTTCAGCCGCACCAGGTGCTGGACGGTACTGTCGGCCAGGTGCAGGCTGTCGCGCGATTCGAGCAGAAAGCCGATCGGATCGCCGGGTGCGCCGCCCATGGCGCTTGGGCCCAGCGCGCCGGCACCCGGCGGCGGGTTGGGCGCTCCGCCGCAGGCGGAAAGAACGAACGCGAGGGCAACGGCGGACGCGCGACGGGCGAGTGGTCGTGTCGGAGGACTATGATGTAGCATCCTGTGATATCGGCACGCCGAACGGGCCGGTCAAGCCCGGGCGCCTCAGACCATGCCCTTTTCCAGCCACTGGTGCTTGCCCGCGAGCACGTCCTTCGCCACGCCATAGGTCCGCACGTCGTCGTTGTTGAATACGCGCCGGAAGATCGCGAAGACGCGACGGCGGGCGTCTACGCAGAACAGGTCGGCGAGCTGGACCGCCTCGGGCTGCCCCTTGCGGCGCAGCATCTCGGCGCGCGCGCAGACCACGGCCATCGCGAACAGGTCGGCGCCGATGTCGACGAGCCGGAACAGCACCATCTGGCGCTGCTCGAGCCTGGGTCCGAAGCGCATCATCGCATGGAACGTCGCGCGCGCGAGGCGCCGGCTCATCCGGTCGACGAATCGCACGTGCCTCGCGAGCGCTCCGAACTCTCCGTACTTGAACGCGCTCGGTACGGCGAGCCAGCGCGTGGGGTACCAGGTCGCGTAGTACACGCCGGCCTTGAGCAGGGCGCCCAGCTTCTTCGCGAGCGGGACGTGCGGATCGATGATCGCGCCGGCGACCTTGAGGTGCTTGTCCACCGCTTCGCGCGCGATGAACAGGTGCATGATCTCCGAGCTGCCCTCGAAGATCAGGTTGATCCGGAAGTCGCGCATGATGCGCTCGACCGGCCAGGGATGCTCGCCGCGCGCGCGGAGTGAATCGGCCGTCTCGTAGCCCCTTCCGCCGCGGATCTGGACCGTGTCGTCGATGATCCGCCAGGCGCGCTCGCTGTTGTACAGCTTCGCGATCGCCGCCTCGAGGCGGATGTCGTAGCCGCCCTTGTCGGCGAGCAGCGAGCACATGTCGGCCACGGCCTCGAGCGCGAACGCGTTGGCCGCCATCTGCCCGATCTTCTGCGCGATGGCGTCGTGCCGTCCGATCGCCTTGCCCCACTGGACCCGTTCGTTCGCCCACTGGCGCGAATACTCGATGCAGCGCTTGGCGGCGACCGCCGAGCTGGCCGGCAGTGTGAGGCGCCCGGTGTTCAGCGTGATGAGCGCGAGCTTGAGGCCTTTGCCCTCGCCCCACAGCAGGTTCTCCCTGGGCACCCGCACGTTGGTGAATTTCAGCACGCCGTTCTCGATCGCCTTGAGCCCCATGAAGTGGCAGCGCCGCGCCACCTCGACGCCGGGCCATGCGGTCTCGACCATGAACGCCGTGATCTGCTTGCGCTCGCGCCCGTTCACGACCTTGGACGGGGTGCGCGCCATCACCACCATGATCTCCGCGACGGTGCCGTTGGTGCACCACAGTTTCTCGCCGTTCAGGATCCAGTCGCCCTCGGGGGTCTGCTCGGCGTGGGTCTCCATGTTCGCGGGATCGGAGCCGACGCCCTGCTCGGTGAGGGCGAACGCAGAGATCATCCCCTTGGCGAGCCGGGGCAGGTACTTCTTCTTCTGCTCGGGCGTGCCGAAGTACTTGAGCGGGCCGGGCACGCCGATGGACTGGTGCGCGCTCAGCAGCGCGACCGTCGAGCCGCACACGCTCGAGACGATCGCCATCGCCTTGGAGTAGTGGTACTGCGAGAGCCCGAGGCCGCCGTATTCGCGCGGGATCTTGATTCCGAACGCGCCGAGGTCCTTGAGGCCCTGGACCACCTCGGGCGGGATCGTGCCCATGCGGTCGATGAGATCGCCGTCCACCTTGTCGCGCATGAACTGCGTGAGCTTGTCGAGCCACGCCTGGGCACGCGCATCTTCCGCGGCATCGGGCTCGGGGTGCGGGTGGATGAGGTCCATCCGCAGCCGGCCGTCGAACAGCTCCGCCACGAAACTCGGCGACTGCCATTCGGTCTCGCGGCTCGCTTCGGCGACGTCGCGCGACTCGGCTTCGGTGACCTTGGGTGAAGGCTTGGGTTCGACAGCGGATACCGACATGGTCCGTCCCCTTTGGAGAGGCCGCGGTTGCTCCCGGAAGATAGCTCGCCGGGCCCGGGCGCAAGTAGTAGCTTCGTGCCCATGTTCCCGGCTCTCGCCGGACTACTCCTTCAGCTGCACGTCGTTGAACCGCGCAACAGCACGGCCGATCTGGGTCGGTGGCTGTTTCACGCGGGCGACGACGCGCACTGGGCGCAGCCCGACGCCGACGATCATGACTGGACGCCCACGACGGTGCCCGACGCCTGGGCGCTGCCTCCGGCCAACGGCAACCGCGGCTACGCATGGTACCGGCTGCACCTGACCATCACGGGGTCCCCGAGCGAGCCGCTCGGCCTGTGGTTCACGAGCGTGTCCACCGCCTACACCGTGTTCGTGGACGGGCGGCCGCTCGGCGGGTCCGGCGGTTTCCCGCCGGTCTACCGCGCGCGCTCCGTCATTCCCCTGGTGGTCGCGTTGCCGGTCGCGAGCCAGTCGCCGGGCGTGCACGTGATCGCCGTGCGCGTCTACTCGGCGGAGTCGATCGGCGGCATCACGGGATCCGTGACCGTCGGGCCGGTGCAGCAGCTCGAGCGCGCCGCCTTCCGGCCGGACTTGCTCCTGGCCTCCACCGCCGTGCTGCTGGTGGGTATCGGGCTGATGCAGCTGTTCTTCTGGGTGCGTCGCCCACACGCCCGCGAGCACGCCGCGATCTTCATGACGTGCATCTGCGCCGGACTCTTCTTCGTGTGGTGGATGCCGAGCGTCCGCGTCGCGATCGAGCCCGTCACGTTCTGGTTCCGGCTCTACCTGGCCTCGGCGGCCGCCGCAGCCGCGGCGTACTGCTACGCCTTCCGGCGGATCTTCGAGCTCGATCGCAGCGACCAGTTCGTCCGCGCCTTCGCGTTCGCGTTCATGCTCCAGGTTCCGGTGTTCCTGGCCGTCCCGAGCTGGACCGCGCTGCGGGTGCTCGCCTCGTACGTGCTCAACCCGACGCTGCTCGTCGTCAGCGCGATCACGCTCGTCCTGGTCATCCTCCGCTTCCGTCTCGGCGATCGTCACGCGCGCATCCTGCTGTGGGGCACGGTGCTGCTCTCCGCTGCGCTGGTGCACGACATCGTGCAGGCCTGGGGCGCGCTTGCGCTGCGTCCGGCCTTCCCGTGGATGACACTCGCCGGCACCGTCGTGTTCAGCGCCAGCCTCGCGATGACGACGGGCGAGAAGTTTCTGGAGTCCGAGACGGCGGCGCTGTTCGACCGGTTGACGGGGCTGTATCGGCGCGAGGTGGTGATGGACGCGCTGGCGCGCGAGATCCGCCGGGCAGCCCGGGTGCACCAGCCGCTGTCGCTGATCATGTTCGACGTGGATCGGTTCAAGCTGGTCAACGACACGCTGGGCCACCAGGCCGGCGACAAGGTGCTCGCGGAGATCGGCCGGCGGATGGTCGACGCGGGGCGCGCCGTGGACTGGCTGGGGCGCTACGGCGGAGAGGAATTCGTCGGCGTGCTCGCCGGAACCGACCGGTCGGGCGGCGTCCTGGCCGCCGAGCGGATCCGGAACGCGGTCGCGGCACTGCCGATCGCGACCGGCCGCACGTCGCGCACGGTCACGCTCTCGGCCGGCGTGGCCGCATACGACGGCGGCGAGGAGTGGCCCACGACGGAGCA
Organism: Gemmatimonadales bacterium; assembly: GCA_044449445.1. GTDB lineage: Bacteria > Gemmatimonadota > Gemmatimonadetes > Gemmatimonadales > JACORV01 > DASXPG01. The sequence continues at coordinate 6,206 of JBIOIA010000054.1, read as the reverse complement.
GCTGGTCGGTGCCGCCGACGCCGCGCTCTACCGAGCCAAGAACTCCGGGCGCAACTGTGTCGTGAGCTGACCGCCTACTGCTTGTAGACGACTCCCCCCTTCATCACGAAACGAACGTTGTTCAGCGCCCCGATGTCCCGCGTCGGGTCGCCCGTGACGGCGATCAGGTCGGCGAACCTGCCCGGCGCCACCGTGCCGAAGTTCGCCTCCTGGCCGAGCAGTGCGGCCGCGACGCTGGTGGCGCTCTGGATCGCCTGCATCGGCGTCATGCCGTAGCGCACCATGATGGGAAAATCGCTCGCCAGCGGCAGGTCCCACGGAAAGCCGCCGACATCGGTACCGTAGCTGATCTTCACGCCCGCACGCAGCGCCGCCTGGAACGCGCGCTGGTGGTAGGCGACCATCAGGGGCCAGATCGCCGCGCCGGTGCGCGCGCGCCCCTCGGCGACGTACTGGCCCACGAACAGGGTCGGGCAGAGGTAGACTCCCTGCGCCACCATGCGCCGCGCCAGCTCGTCGGTGATGCCCTGACCGTGCTCGATCGTGTTGACGCCGGCATCGAGCGCGAGCGTGATGCCTTCGAGCGCCACGGCATGCGCCGCCACGGGACGGCCGAGGCGGTGCGCCTCTTCGACCAGTGCGCGCGCCTCCTCGAGCGTGTAATTGGCCTGACTGTGGAGCAGCGAGTCGGGGCCGATGTAATAGGAGCGGTCGGCGTAGAACTTGATGAGGTCGGCGCCGTTCTTGACCTGCTCACGGACGGCCTGCCGGATGTTGTCCGCGCCATCCACAATCTGGACGCCCGTCGGCAGCTGGAGCTCCCAGTTTCCCGTCGTGATCCCGTAGGCTCCCGTCGGGGCGAGCGCCCGGGTCGCGACGAACATGCGCGGCCCGGGGACCTCGCCGCGATTGATCGCGCGTTTGATGTCCACGTCGGCGTACATCGCGCCCTCGGTCTCGACGTCGCGCAGGGCGGTGAAGCCCTCCATCAGCGCGCGCTGCGCGTTGCGCGCGCCGAGGATCGCGCGATAGGGGATGGACTGGTTCAGCAGCTGCGCGTTGTAGTCCTCGGTGGTGATGTCGCCCTGGAGCAGCACGTGGGTGTGGTTATCGATCAGTCCCGGCAGCACGGTCGCGCCGGTCAGATCGATCACCCGGGCGCCGGCGGGGCGGCGCACACTCGCCCACGGGCCGACGGCCGTGATGCGCCCGCCGGACACGACGATGCCCTGGTCGGCGAGGGCCTCGCTCGAGGTGCCGTCCACCAGCCGGCCGGCGTGGATGACGATCGACGTGTCGCGCGGCGCCTGCGCCTGCGCGAAGGAGACGGGCGCGAGCGCGAGTGCGAGCCACATGAGTTTCATCGGCTGAACCTCCACGCAATCGTGAGCAGGATGAGCCATGGGATGCCTGACTTCAAGGTGACGCTGAGTCCCGGCGTCCACCAGGTGGTGATGATGATGGCGATCATCAGGACGAGCCCGGCCGTCGATCCTGCGCGTCGCCAGATGTCCGCCCGCCCGCCTGTCCGCCCGTCCGCCTCAAGGAACCTCAAATGGGTGGCGAAGATCATCGCCCACACGAACAGGCCGCCGAAGATCGCGACGCCGAACAGGAAGATGAAGGCGTTGCCGGGCATTGTCTTCGATACGACGGCCGCGAGGGCCATGCCGGCCGCGGAAGCGAGCAGCGCGGCGAGCGGTGTGCCGCGCCGGCCCAGCCGGCCGAACAGGGCGGGCGCGTCGCCGCTCCGGGCCAGCGAGAACAGCATCCGGCTCGTCAGGTAGAGGTCGGTATTGATCGCCGAGAGTGCCGCGGTCAGGACGACGAAGTTCATCGCATCGGCGGCGAACGGCACCCCGATGATCTCGAACACGCGCACGAACGGGCTGCGCTCGGGCGAGATGTCGCGCCACGGCGTCAACGCCATCAGCAGCGCCATCGCGACCACGTAGAACAGGATCAGCCGGCCCACCGTGCGGCGCAGCGCGCGCGGAATCGTCCGCGCGGGGTCCTTCGCTTCGCCGGCCGTGACCGCCACGATCTCGGTGCCGAGATAGCTGAACATCACCGTCGGCAGCGCGAGCCACGCCGCGCCCCAGCCCAGCGGTGCCATCGGCCGGTACCCCTGCGCGCCGGGCACGTCGGCGGGGCGCAGTCCCGTCAGGATCGCGATCCCGAACAGGATGAACAGCACGATCGCCGCGACCTTGATCATCGCGAACCAGTATTCGAAGCGGCCGAACGCGCCGACGTGCATCGCGTTGACGGCGACGAGCGCGCCGGAGAACAGCACGACGGGCACCCACAGCGGCAGCTGCGGCAGCCAGTGCTGCATGTAGATGCCGGAGGCCACGACCTCGCCGCCGATCGCCACCGTCTGGCAGAACCAGTAGGTCCACCGCACCGTGAAGCCCGCCCACGGGCCCTGGTAGATCTCGGCGTGCACGCCGAAGGAACCGGCCGTCGGGTGGCGGACGGCCAGCTCGCCGAGCGCGAGCGTCATGAGGAACGCGATGACGGCGCCGAGGAGGTACGACACGACGACGGCCGGGCCGGCGATGCGGATGGAGATGGTGCTGCCGAGGAAGAGCCCGGTGCCGATCGCGCCGCCGAGCGCGATCATCGTCAGCTGGCGCTGCGTCAGCTCGCGGTGAAGGCCCTCCTCGCGCGCGAGGGGATCGGCCAGCGTCACTCTTCGATCAGCACGGCGCGCACCGGCGCGGCGTCCATGCCGCCCAGCTTGAGCGGCAGCGCGATGAGCCGGTAGCGGCCGTCGGGCACGGCGGCGAGGTCGAGCTCCTCCAGAATCACCGCGCCCATCTTCCACAGGCAGCGGTGAGCCTCGAGCGTCTTGCTGTCCATCGGGTCCACCGAGTGGAAGTCGGTGCCGAACAGCTTGAGGCCCCTGAGCCGCCCGAGCTGCGCCACGGTGGGCGCGCCGCCGCTCGCCTTCACGAGCACGCGCTCCGCCTTTGCGCCTTCGAGCCGCGCGAGCGGCAGCACCTCGCAGGGTCCGATGCAGCTCTCCAGCGGAATCTGCTCGGCGGTCGCACCGGATTCCGCGAAGTGGAACGGGGCGTCCATGTGCGTGCCGGTGTGGCAGCTCATGGTGACCTGGCCGACGTTCACGCTTTTGCCCGCGGCCATCTTCCAGGTGAGGGAGCAGTCGTACGCGCGGTCGCCAGGCCAGACCCAGATCCCGGGCACGAGCGTGCGCGTGACGTCGTAGATGCGGCTCAATCGCCCATGGTGGTGCGCAGGGCGGGGCGCTTGGAGACGAGCGCGGCGATCTCCGCCACGATCCGATCGCATTCCTCTTCGGTGTTGTAGAAGTGCGGCGAGATGCGGATGCCGGCGTCCGGGCGCCAGTCGATGAGGAAATCCTGCGCGAGCAGCTCGCGCGCCATCTCCTCCGAGCCCGGCGGGTTCACGCACACGGTGCCGCCGCGGCGCTGCGGATCGCGCGGCGTCAGCGAGGGCAGGTCGAGCTCCAGCAGTCTCTCGAGCAGCCGGCTGGTCAGCCTGATCGAGTGCGCGCGGATGGCCTTTACGCCGACCTCGTTCACGATCCGGAGGCCTTCCGTGGCGGCGTACAGCGCGGGTACCTGCGGCGTGCCGTTGAGGAAGCGCATCGGCCCCTTGGTGTAGGCCATCGGCCCCGGCTCGAACCCGAACGGCCGCGCGTGCGCCTGCCAGCCGGTGAAGCGCGGCTCCAGCGCGTCCATCAGGTCGCCACGGACGTACAGCCAGCCGTTGCCGGGCCCGCCGCACAACCACTTGAGACACCCACCCACCGCGAAGTCGACCCCGAGCTTCGCGACGTCGAGCGGCACGACGCCCGCCGACTGGAAGCAGTCGAGGCACACGCGCGCGCCGGCCTGGTGCGCCTTGCGGACGATCGCCTCGGCGTCCTGGAGGAAGCTCGACTTGAACAGGACGTGCGACGTCGGCACGAGCAGCGTGCGCTCGTCGATCGCGTCCACGAGCTGCTCGGCCGGCACCGCCACGAGCTCGAGGCCGGGCTGGCGCGAGTAGAAGTACATGACCGAAGGGAAATTCTCCCGCTCGCACACGATGCGGTTGCGCTTGCCGGAGGGCTGGAGGCACGAGAGCACGACCGCCTCGGCGATCGTCACGTTCTGGTGCATGGTCACGGTGTTGGGGGGAGCACCGATGATCGGAGCGAGCAGGTTGCCCACGCTCACGGGCATCTCCCACCAGCCCTCCTCCCAGGCCCGGACACCGCGCTCGGCCCACGCCTCGGCGTAGCGGTGCAGCTGGCTCGCCGTCCCCCTCGGCATCGCGCCGAGCGAGTTGGAGATCAGGTAGGTGGTGGTCCCGAGGATCGGGAATTCCGGCCGCCAGCGGGCGGGATCGAAGCTCATGGCCGGGAGATATATGAGGAAAGGAACGCGCGTCAACCGGGCAGGCGCGCTCGGCGCCGCCTTCAACCGCCAGCTCAGACCGTGTCGAGCGCCTCGCGCAACGCCGTTGCGGCCTTCTCCGGCTCGCTTGCCGCGCGCTCATCATGCAGGAGAGGGATGTAGATGCGGAACGTGGAGCCGGAGCCAGGCTCGCTGCGCACCCGGATGTACCCGCCGGCCTGGGTCACGATGCCGTACACCGTTGCGAGCCCGAGACCGGTGCCCTCTTCCTTGGTCGTGTAGAACGGCTCGAAGATCCGCGCCTGGGTTTCTGCGTTCATGCCGATGCCGGTGTCGCTCACCGTGAGCAGCACATAGCCGCCCTCGGGAACGCCGTGCAGCCGGCTGCCGGCCTCGTCGAGGTCCACGTTGGCGCTGGCGATCGTGAGCCGGCCGCCCGCGCGCATCGCGTCGCGCGCATTGACCGCCAGGTTCATCAGCACCTGCTCCATCTGGCCCGGGTCCGCCATGATGCAGCCGACCCGCGGATCGAGATCGGTGACGAACTCGATGTCCTCGCCAATCAGGCGTCGCAGCATGCGTCCGACATCGGTGACGACGGCGTTGGGGCTGAGCTTCACCAGCTGGAGCTCCTGCTGGCGGCTGAAGGCGAGCAGCTGGCGGGTCAGGCCGTGCGCCTGCTTCGCGGCCCGCAGGATCTCCTCCACGTCGGGAATCCGCCGGTCCCCGGGCGGCAGGTCAGACCGGATCAGCTCGGCGTACGACATGATGGCCGTGAGCAGGTTGTTGAAGTCGTGCGCGACGCCGCTGGCCAGCCGTCCCACCGCTTCCATCTTCTGCGCCTGAAGGGACTGCGCTCCAAACGCGTCTGATTGCGCCACCTGATGTCGCTCCGTTGACCGGGTAGTCACCGATTCGCTGGCCCACGATGCCGCCGCCTGGGCGTCGCAGCAAGCTCGGGCCTGCCCTAGTTGGAGGGCGTTCCCGCCGCCGTTGCGCCGGGGTTAGCTTCCAACCGTTCATGCCTGAAAGGTCTTCGATGCGCCGGCTCCTTCTCGTGGCCGCGGCTTGCCTGTGCGTGCCTGTGGCCCTCGCCGCCCAGCAGCTGACCCCGCCCTCGACCGGCGGCGTGGGCGCGCTCGACCGCGCGCTCGGCCGGCTCACGGGCAACAAGCGCGTCCTCGTCATCGCGGCCCACCCGGACGACGAGGACACGGAGTTGCTGACGTTTCTCTCGCGTGCCTGGGGAGTGGACGCGGCCTACCTGTCGCTCTCGCGCGGCGAGGGAGGCCAGAACCTGATCGGCAGCGAGCTGGGCGAGGCGCTCGGCCTGATCCGCACCGGCGAGCTGCTCGCAGCCCGCTCGATGGACGGCGCGCACCAGTTCTTCACGCGCGGGTTCGACTTCGGGTTCTCCAAGTCGCTTGCGGAAACGGACCAGTTCTGGCCGCGCGACACGATCCTCGCCGACGTGCTGCGCGTGATCCGGCGGTTCCGGCCGCAGGTCCTGATCGCGATCTTCAGCGGCACGCCGCGCGACGGCCATGGACAGCACCAACAGTCGGGGGTGCTGGTCCGCCAGGCCTTCGAGCTGCTCAAGGACTCGGCGTGGGGTCCGAAGAAGTTCTACCGCGGCGCGCGCTTCGACACGACGCAGCAGACACTGCGCATCCCGTCCGGCCTGATCGATCCCGACGAAGGCAAGTCGTATCTCCAGATCGCGATGGCCGGCCGCTCGCTGCACCGCTCGCAGGACATGGGCCAGCTCCAGAGACTGGGGACGTCCGCGTTGCGGCTGCATCTGGTCGAGACGGCGGG
>JBIOIA010000053.1:0-13855 GCA_044449445.1 Gemmatimonadales bacterium | reverse complement strand
GGTGGGCCCGGTGGGCAGGCTGTGCAGCGGGTACACCAGGCCGGGGAGCTGGTTCTGCGTGGCGCTGGCGTCGAGCGCGACGCGCGGCAGCCGCTGGGCCTGCGCCTGGCGGATGTCGGCGGTGGCGCCCTGCTGCGCAGCACGCGCCGCGGCGACCGTCGGGTACTGGCCGAGCGCGCGATTCACCGCATCGGCGAGGGTGAGCCGGTTCGTGTCCCGGGCGGCGAGCAGGGCGGTGAGGGCGAGCGCGGCGATCACCGGGCCTCCAGGGCGCGCCGCACGGTGACCACCACGTGCTCGACGACGCGCTCCAGCGACTGCGGGTCGTTGACGTCGAGACCGGTCACGGCGGCGATGGCGCCGCGCGCCAGGTACAGGTGGATGGGCTGGGCGATCACGCTGAAGGTGAGCAGCACCGGATCGCCGGCTCGGATCTCTCCGAGCTGCTGACCCTGGGCGATCACGCCGGAAACGGCGGGCAGGATCCGGCTCATCATCTCCACGATCGGCGCCGAGGGTGTGCGCCCGAGCGAGAGCTCGCGCATCATGAACGAGGGCATGTCCGGATGGGCACGGATGTGGGCGAAGAAGGCGCGCACGATCCACTCCAGCCGGTCCAGCGGTGAGGCCTCGCGACGGGCGAGCCCCTCGATGACGTGCGCCAGAGGGCCGACGATCGTCCGCAGCAGCTCGTGGTACAGCAGGTCCTTCGACGCGAAATGGTAGCTCACCGCCGACAGGTTCACGCCCGCCGCGCCGGTGATGTCCCGGACGGACGTGGCGCTGAAGCCGAACTCGGCGAACAGCTTGTGAGCGGCGGCGAGAATGCGCTCGCGCGTATCGTCGGTGTCCCGCTTCATGCCGGCTCCTAGTTCATACGTTTGTACTATATCAAACAAACGTATGAACCACAAGACCCCCCTGCCGCGCCGGGGCCCGGGCTTCCGTTTCAGGACGCGCCGCGACCTATTTCAGGCCATCCCAGTCGCATTTCGGTGGCAACCATCAACAGGAGGACGCATGCGCAGAAGCATCATCGCCGCCACGCTCGTGGTGTCGGCGGCCGTGGCGTGCAATCAGCAGCAGCAGCAGGCGGCGCAGCCCCCCGCGCCCCCCAAGGGCTCGCGCGAGTGGAAGATCCAGAGCGCGCTGGCAGCCGGCCCGGCCTCGATCACCACCGGGGCCGCGATCGCCGAACTGGGTTCCTCGGGCCTGACGCCGCTGCGCCCCGGCACCAACGGCTGGACCTGCGTGGCCAACGACACCACGCCGCACGCCATGGGCGCGATCTGCGCCGACTCGACGTGGCTGAGCTGGTTGGGGGCCTGGATGGGCCACAAGAACCCGAACATCACGAGGGTGGGAACGGCATACATGCTGGCGGGCGCCAACGACGCCAGCAACTTCGATCCGTTCGCGACCAAGCCGGATTCCGGGAAGGGCTGGGTCGTCAGCGGGCCGCACCTGATGATCGTGGCGCCCGGCGCTCATCCCTACGCCGGACTGCCGACCGAGCCGACCGACCGCTCGCCCTACGTCATGTTCCGAAACACGCCGTACGCGCACCTGATGGTGCCCGCGGCGGCGCCGCACACCATGTAGGGCTGCCTAACGCTCCACGTGCACCGGCGGCGCGGGGAACTCTCCTCGCGCCGCTTCGTATGCGGCGGCGGCCGCCAGCAGGAAGAACTCGCGCCGCGGCCCCGCGGCCAGCTGGAGGCCGATCGGCAGACGCCGGCTCGAGAGTCCGCACGGCACGCTGATCGCCGGCAGCCGGCTGAGCGAGAACGGGTAGGTCAGCCGCGTGAGCGCGAAGCGCGGCAGCTCGCCGCCCGGCGCCACCTTCTCGAACGCGACCCGGTTCGGGAACGCGGTCACGGGCACGGTCGGCCCCGCCAGCAGGTCCACCTCCTTCAGCATCCGCACGGCGGTGCGCGCCAGGCGCTGCCGCTTCTCGAGCGCCGCCTGGTACTCGGCGGCCGGGATGCCCAGCCCGGCATCCAGCGACTTCGCCACGTCGGCGCCGTACTCCGCGCGGCGCTCCGGAAACCACTGCCGGTGATACGCGATCGCTTCGGTCCGGATCAGCGGCACCCCGAATCCCAGCACGTCGTCGAACGCGTCGCTCACGATCCGCCGGATCACCGCGCCCCGCGATTCCATCAGCTTGAGCACATCCTCGACCGCGTCGACGATCTCGTCTTCCACGCGGTCGAACGCGTGCCGCTCGATCACCCCGACGCGCACGCCGCGCAGGCTGCGATCGACCCTGAGGCCGCGGCGCGAGACGCCCTCGAACGCGGCGATGCTGTCCGCGACGGTGTTCGACAGGAACCCCACCGTGTCCAGCGTGGGCGCCAGCGGCACCACGCCGCGCGCGGGCAGCACGCCCCAGCCCGGCTTGAACCCCACGCAGCCGCACAACGCGGCCGGAATCCGCACGCTGCCCGCCGTGTCGGTGCCCAGGGCCAGCGGCACGATCCCGGCCGCCACGGCCGCCGCCGATCCGCCGGAGGAACCGCCGGTCGTCAGCGCCGTGTCCCACGGGTTCTTCGCCGCGCCGTAGTGCGGGTTGTCATTGGTGGTGCCGTAGGCGAACTCGTGGGTGTTGGTCTTGCCGACGTTCACCGCGCCAAGCGCCTCGAGCAGCCGCACGATCGGGGCGCTGCGCGTCGGCACCCAGTCCTTGAGGATCAGCGAGCCCGCGGTCGTGCGCACGCCGGCCGTCGCGATGAGGTCCTTGGTGGCGAACCGCACCCCGTCCAGGGGACGGCTGGCGCGTCCCGCCGCAACGGCACGGCTCTCCAATCCCGGCTCGATCGGCGTGATAAACGCGTTCAGCGTGGACGGATCCATAGCCCGTATGATACCATTAGTCATGCTGCCACGGACCCTTGCTGCAGCCCTCGCCCTGGTGCTCGGTAGCGCACCCGCATGGGCACAGACCATCACGGGGACGGTGCAGAGCAGCGGCCGGCCGGTGGTCGGCGCTACTGTGCGACTGCTGGACCTCGACCGGGTCGAGCACAGCGGCGCGAACGGGGACTTCCGCTTCCTGGACGTGCCGAACGGCACGTACCGGATCTACGTCGGAATGCTCGGCTACGCCTCGGCGAGCGACACCGTCAGGGTCCAGGGCCTCACCGCCAGCGTGACGTTTGATCTCGTGGTGTCCGCCGCCCCGCTTCGGGAGATCGTCGTTTCGGCTTCACCCTATGCGCGGCCGACCGACGAGCAGTACCAGCCGGCCGAGTCCAAGTCGCGGATCGCCTTCGCCACCAGCCCCGGCATGAGCTTCGCCGAGAAGATCTCGGACCTGCCCGGCGTCTCGGTGCGCGGCAACGGCTCGGCGCCCTCGCGCCCGATCCTGCGCGGCCTGGGCGACAACGAGGTGCTGATCCTCGAGAACGGGCTGCGCATGGGCGACATCGCCACGTACGATCCGGCGCATGCCACGCCCATCGACGCGCTCAGCATCGAGCAGATCGACGTGGTGCGCGGCCCGGCGACGATCCTCTACGGCCCGAACACCATCGGCGGCCTGGTGAACGTGATCACCAACCTCGTCCCCGACGTGGCGGATCGGCCGCTGTCCGGGACGGTCGCGCTGGAGAGCAGCAGCGGCAGCGACCAGCTCGCCGGATACACGAACCTGGTCTACAGCACCGGCCACTCCGCCTTCCAGGTCTCTGCCGGTGAGCTGCACGCCGGATCCACGCGCATCCCCTCGGGCACCTACACGGATCCCGGCACCGGGGCGGCGTTCACGCTCGACCGCATTCCTCAGACCTTCGACCACAGCGGCGAAGCGGGCCTCGGCTACGCATTCCAGGGCGCGTTCGGCACGATCGGGATCGGCGGCAAGCACTACGAGATGAATTACGGCATCCCCGGAGTGCCGCCCAATCCCAACTGGCTCACCGTCCCGCCGACCACGTCCCGCATCTCGCAGCAGCGGAACACGATCGAGCTGCGCAGCCTGTTCAACGTCGGCGGCGCGTTGGCGAACCGGGTGCGCCTCGACGCGGCCTACAACGACTACAATCACTCGGAGTTCCCGACCGCCCAGGATTCGACCGGCGTGTCGGATCCGCAGGCCAATCACTTCCACAAGCGGGAGTTCAACGCCGTCCTGCAGCTCCAGCAGCGCCCGGCGGGCCGGCTCAGCGGCACGCTCGGACTGTGGGCGGACATCCTGGACCTCACGATCGAGGGCGACCAGCCTCTGGGGCCCAACTCGCTCACCACGGGCGTGGCCGCGTACGCGTACGAGGAGTATCTCCTCACACCCAGGACGCGCCTCCAGGGCGCGCTGCGGTTCGACTACAACGGGATCAAGGCCCGTCCGGACCCGACGTCCACGGACTCGGTGTTCCAGACCATCAGCGCGTCGCGGACGTCCAACGCCGTGACGGCGTCGCTGGGCGCGATCCGCCAGCTCTCGTCCCGGCTCACGGCCTCCTTCAGCGTCGGGCGCTCGTTCCGCGCGCCCACCGTCCAGGAGCTGTTCGCCAACGGACTCGATGCCGCGAGCGGCACGTACTCCGTCGGCACCGCGAGCCTGGGTCCGGAGAACGGGCTCGGCGTGGACGCCACGCTCCGGGGCGACTTCGGCGCGGCCAGCTTCGAGATCTCGCCGTACCTGAACTACATCAACCACTACATCTACGGGTTCCTGCGCGGCGACACGATCCAGGGCTTCCCGGTGCGCCAGTTCACGGCGACCAACGCGCGGCTGATGGGTTTCGAGGCGAGCGTCAACCTCGCGCCGGCGCCGGCCCTGGGACTCCGCGCGAGCGTGGACTACGTGAACGCCCAGGACACCCGGAACGACGTGCCGCTGCCGTTCACGCCGCCGCTGCGCGGGCTGCTGCGGGCGACCTGGCAGCAAGGCGGGTACTCGGGATTGGTCGAGTGGCGGCTCGCCGCGGCGCAGAACCGGCTGGGCGAGGGCGACACGCCGACGGCGGGCTATACGGTGACGAACGTGGGGATCGGCGTGCGCCTGGTGCGCAACGCCACGGTATCCGAGATCAGCCTGCGCTGCGACAACGTGTTCGACACGGTCTATCGCGACAACCTGTCGGTGATCAAGGACTTCGTGCCGCAGCCGGGACGCGCGTTCCGGCTGAACTACGAGCTCATCTACTGAGCTGACGCAGGGCCCGGGAACATGACGGGGCTCTCGTGCCCGTCCCGGCTCACCGCGGCCACGCCGAAGAACCAGTTGTCGATCACCAGGCCGGTCGCCGTGTACGTGTTCACCAGACCGACGTCGCGCCAGTTGTCCCAGGTCGGCGAGTCGGTGCGCCGCCAGTAGACGCGATATCCCGCGACATCGGATGAATCCTCGGGCGGCTGCCACGTAATGGTGGCCGCCGGCCGGTTGCCGCCCGTGATGCGCACCGTGCGCGGCGGGGCGGGGGCCCACGCCAGGGCGGCGAGCGAAGCGGCGTTGAGCGATGTCACCTTCGCGAGGTACGGGAAGTCCACCCCTTCGATCACGTCGCCGTAGGCGATCCCGTTTTCCACCCGCACGTTCTGGTGCTGGCGCGACCAGTCCTCGTGCGCCTCGGTGAGCCGCACCGCCGGGTAGCCCAGATCCGCGAACGCGCGATGGTCGCCGCCACGGCCGTAGCGATCCAGCCGGTAGATCATCCAGACGTCGAGGCCGGGCACGTACTGCCGCGCGATCATCTGCACGTAGCGCGCGATCTGCCGCGAGATGCCGTCCACCTCGCCGCCCGTGGCGCGGCGCCGCAGCCGCTCCTGCTCGGTCTCGGTGGGCGGCGTGCCGTCGGAGAACACGCGCAGCGTGCGGTCGTCCACCGCGCCGTCGGCGCCGTGGGTGTTGCCGATGATGTCGTTGTTCAGCACGCCGACCACGCGGTAGCCGCGCGCGTGCACCCAGCGCGCCACCGCCTGGCCGCCCCACAATCCCTCTTCCTCGCCGGCGAGCGTGGCGTATACCACAGTGCCCGCGAAGCGCTGGCGCGAGAGGATGCGCGCGGACTCGAGCACGGCCGCCGTCCCGCTGCCGTCGTCGTTCGCGCCGGGCGCCGAGTCGGTGATGTTCGCCGCGTCGCTGTTGCGGCTGTCGAAGTGCCCGCTGATCACGACCACGCGGTTCGTGTCGGTCTGGCCCTTCTGCACCGCGACCACCGACACCACGCTGACCGGCACCGGCTGGCGATTGGTGGGCCCGAACGTCTCGGCGACGTAGTTGACCTCGAGGCAGCCGCCGCACGCGGCCGACAGGCTGTCGAACCGGGCGTGGATCCAGCGCCGGGCGGCGCCGATGCCGCGCGTGGACGAGAGCGTGTCGCTGCCGGTGTGCCGAGTCCCGAATGAGACCAGCGTCCGGATGTCGCGCTCGAGCTCGCGGGCCGATACGGCGCCCACGATGGCGGCGACGCGCGGATCGTTCGGCGTATCCGGATTCTGCGCGGCCTGGAGGGCGAGAGCGACGGCGATGGCGATCATGCGCCGAATCTATAGCTCGTCGATCGACTTGGGCCAGTCGTCCTTCAGCAGGCGCGACAGCGAGCGATCGGCGAGCAGCTTCCCTCCCGTCTGGCACCTGGCGCAGTAGTTGGTCTCGTTGTCGGCATAGCGGATCCGTTGCACGCTTGCGCCGCAGGCAGGGCAGGCCAGCCGGAACCGCCCGTGCACGGCCATCCCCTCGCGAAACGCCGTGACCTTCTCCGGGAACTCCCCGCCGGCCAGGAGGCGCAGCCGCTCCGTCCACTCGCTCAGCACCGCGCGGATCGCTTCGAACAGCGTCCGCACGCCCTCGTCGGTGAGGCGCGACGTCAGCGTGAGCGGCGACATGCGGGCCCGGTGGAGGATCTCGTCGGAATACGCGTTCCCGATGCCGCTGAACAGCCTGGGATCCGTGAGCGCGCGCTTCAGCGTGTGGTTCTCGCTCCTCAGCCGCTCGCCGAACGCGTGCAGCGAGGCCTCGAGCACCTCGAGTCCGCCGCGGTCATGGGCGGCCAACGCCTGGGCGCCGCGCACCAGGTGGATGGACGCGCGCCGCTTGGTGCCCGCCTCGGTGAGCGTGAGCGTTCCAGAAGTGAACGTGAGGGCAGCGAGGGTGCGGCGGCGGTTGATCCTGGGGGGCGCGTCATGCCAATGCAGTCGTCCAGCGATCATCAGGTGGATCACGAGAAACAGCGGTTGGGGCGAGGCATCCAGCTCGAAGACGAGCCGCTTGCCGAGCCGACGCACGGCGCGGACGCTCAGCCCCTCTGCCTCGGCGATGGGTGGATCGTAGCTCCGCAGGACGAACGGGTTGATGATCAGGGCCTTGAGCAGGGGGTGGCCGAGCACGCGCCGCTCCAGGGCCTCGATGTACACGGTGATGTCGGGCAACTCGGGCACGGGGGAGAACTTAGCGCCGGGTGCCGGGTATGCGTATATAGGATGAGGAAGAAAGGCCGGGTCTGACCATGCTGATTCCCCTGGTGTTGCTGCTCTCGGCGGCGTCGTTCTCGCCGGCGTCCACGGCGCAGGACCCCGCCATCGGTATCGACCTGAATTCCGACGGTCGTTACGTCACGGGCGACCACGCCCGGGTGAAGGTGCGCACCGCCGCGGACGGGTACCTCGTGGTACTGCGGACGGACGTCAACGGATGGGTCCGGGTGATGTATCCCGTGGACCCCTCGGATGACAACTTCGTCCACCGGGGCCGCGACCTTGAGATCCGCGGCCGCGCTGGGCGCGAGTCATTCCAGACGGGGCTGACGGAGGGCTCCGGGACGATCCTGGCGGCGCGCTCCGCCGAGTCGTTCCACTTCGACCGCTACGTGCGCGAGGGCCACTGGAACTATCGCGCGCTGGACTCGCTGCGCGCCGGCCCCGACAACGATCCGCAGACGGTGCTGCTTGGCGTGGTGCAGCAGATGGCCGGCGACTCGCGCTTCGACTACGACGCGGCGAGCTACTCGGTGACGGATCGCGACGTGGCCTCGGGGTATGGCCCCGACTATCCGCCGCCCGGTTACGCGTACGGGCCGTATCCTGGGTACTACAATCCGTATTACTACGACCCGTTCTTCTTCAACGCGTACTGGTACGCGCCGTACTATTTCGGCGCATACTGCTTCGGCTGCTTCCCGCGGTTCTACTTTCGGCAGGGTTCGTCCGGCCGTTCCGTCCGTATCGTCCGTTCGGCCCGGTGTACCGGCCGCGCGGCGCGGTCGGATTCAGCACGGGAGTGCGTGTCCCTGCGGCGCGGATGTCGGCGCCCACGCGCGGCGCCTCGCCTTCCGGAAGGCCCAGTAGTTCTCGCCGCATGACGTCCCCGGCGCCCGGCCGCGCGGCCTCCCGCTCCAGCGGCTACTCGGCCAGTTATCGGCGCGCGTACGGCGGGTCGCCTTCCTACTCCCGCAGCTACAACGGTGGAGGTCGCAGTTACGGTGGTGGCGGCTCTCGAGGCGGGGGCGGCGGACGCAGACGGTAGACGGTAGGAAAGGACGAAGCCCCGGGCCGATGTTCGGTCCGGGGCTTCGTCTTTGTCCGCCGCTTAGAAGAACATGAACGCCGCAGGCGGCATCCCGTGCATCCGGAAGTTCGCGACCGTCTGGCCGAGGGTCCACATCGTGTGCTCATGCAGCTCGTCCCAGACCTGCCACTTGGGCATCTGGCTGCCGAAGAACGTGATCATCGTCTCGCGATCGGCGGCGGGCTCGCTGCGCGCGAAGCTCTCGGCGGCGTCGTAAACGTTGCCGACGAAGGCGCGCAGGCTGGCCTTGTCGAAGCCGGCAGCAGTATCGGGGTAGGTCGCCGCCGGCGCGCCCATGAAGTGCGCGGAGATGTTCTTGACCGCCACGGCCGCGTGGTAGAGCTGCTGGCCGAAATCGCGCTGGGCCGGCGTGGCCTTCTCGCGGAAGTACTGGGAGGGCATCGAGTCGATCATGTGCAGGATCATGTTCCGCTCGGTCTCCAGCATGCGGACCTGGAGCTCGCGGTACGACTCGGGCATCTGGGCGCGGGCCGTGGCCGCGAAGGCGACCAGGGCGGCGGCGGCCGCGAACAGCGGGCGACGCAGTGACGTCATCGTGGTGGCTCCATGTTGAAGTGGGGCGTGGAACCTACCCCCGGAGCCGGTTTCCAGCTACACCTCGATGAACGCCGAGCCCCATTCGGCGGGGTGCTCGTCCTGCCGGTAGAACTTGTCCAGATCGGCGACGATGTTGCCGCCGTCTTTCCGCACGCCGAAGCGATCCATGCTGCGGGTTGCGCGTCCCGAAATGAACACGCCGTCCGGAGTGTAGCGCGAGTGGTGCTTGGGGCACTGGAACTGCCCGTCCTCCGGCCACCAGCGCAGCGCCGTGCGCTGGTGCGGGCACGACAGGTTGAACACGTAAGCCTTGGCGTGATAGCGCACCACGATGAGCTCGGCGTCGCGGTCGATCATCGCGCCGTCCTCGGCGGGAATGGCATAGCTGTGCTCTTCGCCGGCGTGGGAGAGCGCGCGGCCGAACGTCACGGTCAGGGCACGGGCGCTCTCCGGGGCTCCGCCCAGCGCAAGGGCGAGGCCCGCGAGCACAAAGCCGGCTTCCCCGAGGAACGCGCGGCGTTCGACCAGCGGGCAGTCCCGGCAATCCTGCTTGTTGGTCATGAGAGCGTCGAGAGGTAGCTGCCGGCCAGCAGGATCGCGAACCACAGCACTAGGCTCGCCGCCGAGGTCACCCGGAACACGGTCCAACCACGCGGCTCACCTCTGACTAACGCACGCTCGGCCCGAAGTCGCACGGCGCCGTTCGCGAGCAGCAACACGATCATTCCCATCTTGGTCCAGAACAGCACCGACGGCAGGTACGTCTTGAGGTCGGCGAACATCTGCAGCAGGCCGCTGAGCAGACTGATGACGAGCCCCGTGATGACCAGGCGATGCACCGTGCTGAGGCGGCTCAGGGTGTCCGACGCCTCGGGCGCGAACGGTGCGAGCCGGAGCGAGTCGCGGTCCGCCGCGATCGCGAACCCGCCGCCCAGGAAAACGCCGGACAGGTGGACGAACATGATGGCGGCGCTCACCGCCTTGTGGTCGTCGTAGAAATGGGCCCAGCGATCGAAGATCATCAGTCTTTCCAGAGCAGCATCATGCCGTAGCCCGCCAGGGCGGTGCCGATCGAGGCGATGGCGATGGTGCGGTGCAGCCGCGACGCGGCGGGGTCATTCAGGACCTTGCGCCGGCTGGGCGCGGTGACGCCGGTCGCGACGAAGCCCGCATCGGAGGCCATCATCAGGCCCGCGTGGATCCAGCGCTTGAGCCGGCCCTCCGGGTTCTTGCGGCTGTCCCACAGGTTCCACGCGCCGGTGATCGTGTTCACGCCGAACAGCCCGGCCACGCTGAGCGCGACCAGCTGGTGCGCCCGCAGCGTGGACGAGGAGCCCGGTGGATTGTTGTAGAGCTGCTGGCCCAGCACGAACTCGGCGGCAAACAGCGGCAGCGTCGCGTAGCTCGCGTAGTGGTGGATGGTGAGTCGCACTTCGTAAGCGTGGGTGAATTCGATGACCCGTGGGCGCTGCGCCGGCGGCGCGCTGTCCACCTCGATGATGTGCCGCGCATCGAGGAACGCCGGCTGGAGGGCGGGGCCGAGCGGCGCTGCGATTTGGCTTGCGACGCTCGCGGGCGGCGTCGAATCCGGCGTCGGGGTTGTCTGTGGCTGCTGCACTACCTGACTCGCGGCGAACAGCCAGACGATCGGTATGGGCATTTCGCATTCTACCGCTCGGGATCGGACTTGTTCCCCGCGGTGGCAAGCCGTGCGCCCGGGATGCATACTCTCTCCACCTATGCGAACCCCGATCGCCGTACTCGCCATGGCGGCCCTGCTGCCCGCGGGCGCCGCCGCCCAGAACTCCCCGAACCTCGACGTGGCCTCCGCCATGCACTGGCGCTCGATCGGTCCGGTGCGCGCGGGAAGAGGCCGCGCGCTGGCGGGTGTGCCCGCCGCGGCCGGCCGCCCCGCCATGCTGTATGTGGGCTTCGACAACGGCGGCGTGTGGCGCACCACGGATTACGGCGCCAACTGGGTGCCGCTGTTCGACCACGAGTCCACGGGAGCGATCGGCGCGATCGGCGTCGCGGCCTCCGATCCGGCGGTGATCTACGTAGGCTCGGGCGCGGGCATCATCCGGCCCGACCTCGCCACCGGCGACGGCATGTACAAGTCCACCGACACCGGCCGCACCTGGACGCACCTCGGTGACCTCGCCGACACGCGGATGATCGCGATGGTGGACGTGGATCCGACCAACCCGAACCGGCTGTTCGTCGCGGCCCTGGGCCACCCCTACGGCCCGAGCGCCGAGCGCGGGATCTTCCGTTCGACGGACGGCGGGCGTTCGTTTGAGAAGGTGTTGTACCGGGACGAGTACACCAGCGCCAACGACGTCAGGATCGATCCCAGCAACCCGCAGACCGTGTACGCGGGACTGTGGCCGCAGCAGCAGGCGTTCTGGGAAGGCGGCGATTTCACCAGCGGCCAGGGCGGCATCTACAAGTCCACCGACGGCGGCACGACGTGGACCCAGCTCACCGAAGGCCTGCCACAGGTGCTGGAGGCGAATCTCGCCATCGCGCCGGGCAAGCCGAACGTGATCTACGCGATGGTGGCCGCGGTGCCGCAGGGCGGACCGTCCGTGCTCGGCCTGTACCGTTCGGACGACGGCGGCGCGCACTGGACGCTCCGGACGCGGGGCAGGGCCACGCCGCGCGACACGGGGAGCGCGGCGGTGGATCCGCGGCCGCTGGCGCGGATCGGCGGCGGCGACGTGCCGACCATCGTCGTGGATCCCACCAACGAGAACGTGGTCTACGTCGCGTCCACCGTGATGTGGCGGACCGAAGACGGCGGCGCGAGCTGGTCGGCGGTGCGCGGCGCGCCCGGCGGCGACGACTACCAGCGCGTGTGGGTGAGTCCCGCCGATCCGGCACTGCTTCTCGTCGTCTCCGACCAGGGCGCGGTGGTCTCCGCCAACCGCGGCCTCTCGTGGAGCAACTGGTATACGCAGTCCACCGCGGCGATGTACCACACTACGACCGACAACGCGTACCCGTACCGCGTGTGCGGCGGGCAGCAGGATTCGGGCTCGCTGTGCGTGGCATCGCGCTCCGACGACGGCGAGATCACGTTCCACGACTGGCACCCGGTCAACATCCAGGAATACGGCATGGCCGCGCCGGATCCGCGCGATCCCGACGTGGTGTTCGGCAGTGCGCGCACCAACGTGTCGCGCTACGACCGCCGTACCGGCCAGACCACGCTGGTGGGCCCCGATGCCACTGCCCGCGGCGATCAATTCGGCCGCAACGTTCGCACCATGCCGCTGATCTTCTCGCCGCTCCGGCCCGACGTGCTGTTGTACGCGTCCAATGCGGTGTGGCGCTCGCTGGACAAGGGCCACAGCTGGACCCGCATCAGCCCCGATCTCACCCGCCAGACGTGGGCGGTGCCGCCCAGCGCGGGCCGGTATGCGGGCACCGTGACGCCGTCGCCGCGCGGCGCGATCACCGCGCTGGCGCCCTCGCCGAAGTCCGCGCTGGTCCTGTGGGCCGGCACCGACGACGGCCAGATCCAGGTGACGACCAGCGGCGGCGCGACCTGGAGCAACGTCACGCCGGACCAGATCGCGCCGTGGACCCGCATCTTCAACCTCGAGGCGGGACACTTCGACGCGCAGACGGCCTACGCCGCCGCGAACACGCTCCGGATCGACGACTACCGGCCGCACTTCTGGAAGACGCACGATGGCGGAGCGACCTGGACCGAGATCGACGCCGGCGTCAACGACGGCGCCGTCGCCAACTCGATCCGGGAGGACCCGCGCCAGCCGGGGCTGCTCTACGCCGCGACCGACACGCAGGTGTGGGTGAGCTTCGACGACGGCGGAAGCTGGCAATCGCTGCGGCTCGACATGCCGGCGATCTCGGTGCGCGACCTCGTGGTCAAGGACGACAGCACCTGCGGCTGCGCGGACCTCGTCGCGGGGACGCACGGCCGCGGCTACTGGATCTTGGGCGACCTGACCCCGCTCCGGCAGCAGGCGCAGGTCCAGACCGCCCGGGCGGCCGGCACGCCGTATCTCGTCAAGCCGCTCGCCGCGGTGCGCGTCCGGTTCGGCACCAACGAGCCGACGCCGTGGCCTCCGGAGATGCCGGCGGGCGAGAACCCGCCCGCGGGCGCGATCCTCGACTACTATCTGCCTAACGACGCGACCGGAAGGATGACGCTCGAAGTGCTGGATGCCGCGGGCAAGGTCGTGCGCACGTACGCCAGCGACGACCCGGTGCTCGATCCCGATCCGGCGCTCGACCGCTCGGCGTACGACGCGGTGTGCAGGCGCAACCCCGCGGCGACCGACTGCGGGCTACCGCTCTACTGGCCCGGACCGTGGGCACGCCTCTCGGCGCGGGCCGGGATGCACCGCTTCGCGTGGGACATGCGCTACCAGCCGCTTTCACCGGTGAACCCCGCCGATGCGGGAGACGTCGGCGCGACGGGCGCGGTGCCGCACCGGAGCGAGCTCAACGAGCGCGCGCCGTGGGCCGCGCCGGGCCGCTACACGATGCGGCTCACCGCAGGCGGCCAGGCGTACACCCAGCCGCTGGCGCTGCGCCTCGATCCCAGGGTCAGGACGCCCGCGGTTGGTCTCGCGCAGCTGGCCGCGCTGACGAAGCAGATGTACGACGCGGCGGCCGCCGCGCGCGCGGCCTATGACGAGGCGCGTGCGCTCGCGGCGTCCGCGCAGGGTGACCTGCGCGCGCAGCTCGATTCGCTGGCGCCCGCGGCCCGGCCGCGGGGTTTGCGTGGCGGGGGTGGTGGCGGCTTCGGTCAGCGCC
>JBIOIA010000052.1:0-13860 GCA_044449445.1 Gemmatimonadales bacterium | reverse complement strand
TGCCACCCCTGCCGCCGCCGGGCGCGCCGCCACCCCCCGGTCGGCCAGGCTGGTCGCTTTGCTCGGGATCGAATGCCCACACGCCCGAGAGGTCCGACGCGGCGCGGCCCGGAACCGGCTGCGAGCTGGATGACCCGTGGTGACACGCGAGCGCCGCCGGCAGCAGCAGGACGGCGGCGACGGACAACGGCCGAAGCGACTGGAACGACACGTTCATGAAGCTCTCCATCAAGGGCTGAGGCCGCGGACGATGCTGCGGCTACCCGTTATACGCCACATGACCCCCTGATGTTGCGTCGCTGGCGTCGGCGCGGGCCCGCGGGTATCCTGCGCTCCATCCATGGGCCTGATCATCGTGACCGGCGGAGCCGGGTTCGTCGGCGGCAACATCGTCCGCGCGCTCAACGCCGCCGGGACGAGCGACATCCTGGTCGTCGAGGACCTCTCGCACTCGGACAAGCGCACGCAGCTCGAAGGCTGCCGGATCCAGGACCTCATCGACCGGCGCGAGTTCCTGAAGCGCATCGCCGGCACCGGCCTGGGCGGGGTCGAAGCCGTGTTCCACCAGGGCGCGTGCACCGACACGATGGAGCACGACGCGCGGCTGATGATGGAATTGAACCTCGACACATCGCAAGCGCTGCTCGAGTGGGCGCTCAAGAGCGGCATCCCGCTGGTCTACGCCTCGAGCGCCGCCGTCTACGGCGCGAGCACGACGTTCGCCGAGGTCCCGGCGAACGAACGGCCGCTCAACGTCTATGGCGAATCAAAGCTGCGCTTCGATCACCTCGTGCGGCGCGCGCTGCGCGAGGCCACGGCAACGCTCGTCGGGCTGCGCTACTTCAACGTCTACGGCCCGCACGAGGCCCACAAGGGCCGCATGGCTTCGGTCGTGTTCCAGATGTACGGGCAGCTCCGTAAGACGGGCACGGTGCGGCTGTTCGTCGGCACCGGCGGCTACGGCGACGGCGAGCAGCGGCGCGACTTCGTGCACGTGGACGACGTCGTCGCGGTGAATCTCTGCTTCGCGCAGGGACCCGCCCGGCACGGGATCGTCAATTGCGGGACGGGCAGGAGCCGCAGCTTCAACGACGTGGCCAGGGCGCTGATCGCGGTGCACGGATCGGGGAAGATCCAGTATGTGCCGCTGCCCGAGGGGCTGGCCTCGCGCTACCAGAGCTTCACCGAGGCCGACCTCGACGGGCTCAGGCGGCTGGGCCACAGTGCGCCGTTCCTCGACATAGAGGAAGGCGTGCGGCGCTACTACCAGGCGCTGAGCGCGGCCTAGACCCAGGAGCGCGCGCGGAAGCCGCGCAGCGCCTCCACGAAGCGCTCCATCTCCTCCGGCAGTCCGAGCGACACCCGGCTGTGGTCCAGCATCGGCGGGAACGGCCGGCCCACCTGGAAACCCGCCTCGCGCATGCGCGCGATGTAATCCGTCAGCTCGCCGCGGATCTGGTGCATCAAGAAATTCGTATGGCTCGGCAGGTGCGTCAGGCCTAACGAGTCCAACGCACCCATCAGAATCGCCCGCGCCGCGCGGTTGCTGGCCAGCGTGCGCTCGTGGAACTCCTCGTCGCCCAGCGACACCCGCCCCGCGACCAGCGCCAGCTCGTTGGCGTTCTGCCCACAGGCGAACAGGCGCAGCCGCTGGATGGTCGCCGGCTGCGCCAGCGCGTAGCCCAGCCGGAGACCCGCCATGGCGTGGATCTTGGAGAACGTCCGCGAGACCACGACGTTCGGCTTCGACGCGATGAGCGGCGCCGCGCTCCGGTAGCGCGCATCCTCGGGGAACTCGAAATAGGCCTCGTCCACCAGGAAGGTGATCCGCTCGGGCGCGGCCGCGATCCAGGCCTCGACGTCGTCGCACGACGTCAACGTGCCGGTGGGATTGTTGGGATTGCAGATAAAGACCAGCGCCGGGCCGGCGCCCGCGGCGGCGCGCATCCGCTCCAGGTCGTGCGCGCCGTCCGGGCGCAGCGGCACGGCGACCAGGCGGCGGCCCGCCGAGTTCGCGTAGTGCGCCACGTCCTCGAACGTCGGCTCGGCGATGACCACGACCGCGTCGGGCGACGTGGCGTCCACCGCCATCTTGAGGATCTCGGTCGAGCCGGTGCCGAGCTGGATGTGGTCGGTGGGGACGCCGTGCTTGGCCGCCAGGGCGACGAGCAGGTCGAGCCGCGCCTGGCGAGGATAGCGGTTGCCCTCGCCCAGGTCCTCCATGATCGCGCGCCGCGCGAGCGGAGAGAGGCCGAGCGGGTTCTCGTTGGCCGAGAGCCGAACGGGTCCGCCTCGCAGCGGGCGCACGGCGCCGGTGGCGGCGGCCGAGCGCGTAACGCCGGGCGCGCATCCGCTCAGCAGGCCGGTGCCGGCCGCGCCCAGGGCGAGGCTCGTGCCGATGAATCGCCGACGTTCCATGAGTCGCCTCCGTCGAGGATCCTCAATCATCGGGAGTTCGGGCGTCCGGCGCCAGCGGGCGACGCGGCGGGGACCAAAAACGAAAAGGCCCCGCAGGTGCGGGGCCTTGCCGTTCGAAAAGACGCTGCGCTACTCGATCTTCGTCACGTTGGCAGCGGCCGGACCCTTCTGGCCCTGCGTGATGTCGAAGGAGACCTTGTCACCTTCGGCCAGCGACTTGAAACCCGACGCGTTGATCGCCGTGTGATGCACGAAGCAATCCTTCGAACCATCGTCCGGCGTGATGAACCCGAAGCCCTTCGCGTCGTTGAACCACTTCACCTTACCCGTAGCCATGTGTAACCCTCACTGTGTTGAACTGCGACGAACTGCACCACTCCGATGGCCTGGGTAACGTTGCGATCCTAACTAAACGCTCTTCAGGCTCGCCCGAAGTATAACCCCAAGGCTCGGATTCTGCTTGGGAGGGCCCGGCGGGAAGCCGCCGTCCGGGCACCGGTGGCATCCCCGCAAGTCAGTGCCGCGTCGCGGGATGGCCCGCGCCCACAGCGCCCAGGGCATCCGGCCCCGCCAGCTCGACCCTGGTGTTCTGAACCACGAAGGCGATCGAGTCCGGCCGCAGCAGGAACGCCGAATCCGCCCCGGCGCGCCGTTCCAGGATCAGGACGCCGTCCAGCCGGCACCGCAGCACACCGCTCTCCAGCCTGGCGCGCAGCTCGTGCTCGCCCGGTGCGAGCACGGCACGCCGGCCGAGCGCCAGCGCCGCCAGCCCGCGGTGCCGCTGGTGCGCACCCCAGACGGTGGCGGACGCGGGCCACACGAACACGATCCGGCACTCGCCGCTGCGGCACCACGCCAGGCCCACGCCCGCGTCCCGTTGCAGGCGCGACCCGAGGCTGAAGCGAACGAAGTACTCGACGGGTGGGGCCAGCGCTGTCGCGCCCGCGGCGAACCAGCAATTGTCTCGCGGCGCCTCGTCCGCAAGCCGCAGCGTGTCGCCCTGGGCCACGAGCCGGCACCCCTGCACGTCGCTGGGACGGGGCGTGTAGCCCGCCACGCTCGCCCCGGCCGCAGCCATCGCGCGCTCCGCCTCCAGCACCGAGCGGCGCGCGGCGCCGGGCCACTTCGCCGAATCGTCCACCTGGGCGCCGAACCGGTCGTCGATCGTGGCATCCGTCGTGGCCAGCAGGTCCGCCCGCGCGCTCGCGAGCTGCGGCGCGGTCAGGTCGCCCCGCGCGAACGCACCCGCGAGAGAGCCCAGGCTGTCGGCGCCGTGACGGTAGAGCAACGCGATCCCCGCGGCGGCGGACGAGTATTGCCGCCGTTGACTCAGCCATCCGAGCGACCACAGCGCCGCCGCCGCGACAGCCAGAACGAGCACCAGCCCGACGAGCGCGGCCGTGCGCCGGTGCGCCAGCATCGGCACCCGGCGCTCGAGGCGCGCCCACAGCGGCAGCGCCGGGCCCCTCGCCATGTGCGAGGCGCGCGGTGCGGCGGCGGCCAGTGCGCGAGCGAACTCCTCGGCGGACTGCCACCGTGCCTCCGGCGTCTTGGCCAGGCACCGCATCACCGCGTCGGACAGACCGGCCGTCACGGGCGCGCGGTCCGCGAGCGGGACGGGCGGGCTCAGGACGTGGTGCGCCAGCATCTCGCGCGGCGTCTCGCCATCGAACGGCAGGCGGCCCGCGAGCATCCGATAGGCGACGACGCCTAACGAGTAGATGTCGCTGCGCGCGTCCAGCGGGCGGGCGGTCGCCTGCTCGGGACTCATGTACTCGGGCGACCCCAGGACCATGTCGGCCTCCGTGACGCCGCCCTCGCCCTCGGCCTGGCCCTCCATCTTCGCGACGCCGAAGTCCATCAGCAGCACGCGCCGCTGCGGGCCTTCGAGCATGATGTTCTCGGGCTTGATATCGCGGTGGACGATGCCGTGCGCGTGCGCCTCGCGGAGCGCGGCGGCCGCTTCGATCAGGATCCTCACCGCTTCGTCGGCGCGCGTGCCTCCCGGCTCGGCGAGCGCCGCCCGGAGCGTGACGCCCTCCACCAGCGGCATGATGAACCAGACCATGCCGCCCGATTCGCCGACGTGATAGATGGGGACGATGCCGGGGTGCCTGAGCCGCGCGACGGCGCGCGCCTCGCGACGGAAGCGCTTGCGGAACTGCGGATCGTTGCCGACTTCGGGCCGCAGCACCTTGACCGCGACGTCACGGCCCAGCTGCACGTCGAGCGCGCCCCACACCTCGCCGAATCCGCCGCGGCCGATGAGGCCCTTGACCTCGAACGCGGCGCCGAGGGCATTCTGCACCTCGGTGCGCCGCGCGGCCAGGTCGATGCCCGCACCCGAGATGCGCTCGAAGCTCCGCGGCGCCGCGAGCACCGGCTCGACGCCCTCGGTGGGCGAGGACGCACCGCACGTCAGGCAGTAGAGAGCACCGGCGGGAATCGACGCCTTGCACGTGGAGCAGATTCGAAGGGGGACCGTCACAACAGAGGCTACGCGCAGTTCGCACGCGCGTCAAATGGCGGCTCGGGGTCCGCCTAGGCTTTCAGCACGAACATTGGAACCGCCCTCCCATTCGGGTGTCTCATCATTCAACCCGGAGAAAATCTGATGCTCGACCGTCGTCAGTTCCTTGCGGCGACCGCGGTAGCGCTCGGCACCGCGCAGTTCGGATGCACCAATGCCCTGGACCTGGGAGCGACCGTGGGCAGCGGCCCCTACCGCATCCCCCTGCCCGCGATCGGCGCGACCAGGGTGATCAGCAGCATCGGCCTCGGCGGCCAGGGGATCGCCGTCACCCGACTCGGCGCGACCACCGTCGTGGCCGTCTCTCTCCAGTGCACGCATCAGGGCTGTACGCTCGGCGTCGCGACCGGAACGGGGACGTTTCTGCAGTGCCCGTGTCACGGCTCGATATTCACGACCTCCGGCGCCAACGTCAGCGGTCCGGCCGGCGGGCCGCTGCAGACGTATCAGGCGACGATCGACAGCGCGACCAACGAAGTCGTCGTGACCCTGCCGTGAAGCCGTGCTGGCACACGGGCCAGAACGGCTGCATCGTATGGAGCATGCGCGTCCGCCGGTTGTGGCTCCTCTCCTTCGCACTCGTGGCGATCGCGCCTCGTGCCCGCGCCCAGGACGCGGACACGATCATCGCGCGCGTGATCGCGCGACGGCAGGAGGTGCTCGCGCGCGCGCAACACGCGCGCTATGACGTCGAAGTGAAATTCGTCGCGCGCGACGCCGGCCTCTCGCCGGACTCGGCGACGTCCATCCTCCTGATCAGCGAGACACGGAGCTCGGCATATTGGGAGGCATCCGGCGCCTACCTCGAGACGGTCCTGGCCCGCCGGCGCTCCGGCAGCCAGGGCGGCGCGCACGGCCTGGCGTCGATCGCGGAAATCGCCAACGTCGGGCGCGACCGGATCGAGCTCGAGGAATTCAGCGGTGCCGCCCGCTCGAGCCAGGCATCGGGACGTTCCGGGGGTGGCCGGAACCGCGCGGGCCCGGGCCGTTATGCGATTGTCTCGCCGGTCGCGCCGGATGCCCGGAGGTTCTACGGCTATTCGGTACTCGACACCGTGACGGTGGCCGGACGGCGGGCGTATCGCCTGTCCATCGAGCCCCGGTCCAACGCCCCGCTGCTGACCGGAACGATCGACGTGGCCGACTCGACCTGGGACCTCCTCGCCATCGATGCGGTGGTCGGCGACTCCACTCCGTTCGGCGGCGACCTGAACCTGCGGTATGAAGAGCGTGACGCCGATGCCGGCCAGGGAACGTGGCTTCCCGCGCTGATCCGCCTCACCGGAGAGGTGAGACCACGCGTATCGAGCGAGCGCGTGCCCCGGCAGGTCGCCGGGATCCGGTTGCCCGGCGTGCCGCGACACCTGCTGTTCGAGCACGTCGCCGTCCTCGATTCGTTCCGGTTCGACGAACCGCGTCGCCCGCCGGACGTCGGAGAGTATCGCGTGGTCGTCGTGGAGGGCGCCGATCGCCCGAACAGCGAGGCGTGGGTGTCGGGTGCGCTCCCGCTGAGTGCGGCCGAGCGCTCCGCGATGGCGCGCGCCGACTCGGCGGAACAGCATCCCGGCACGATCGCGCGGTTCGCGATGGGCATCGGCGCGGCTGCGCAGCTGGCGGGAGATCCCGGCTTCTTCCATTACAACCGCGTGGATGGAGCGTATGTCGGGGCGGCGCGCGAGTGGCGCGCCGGCCCCGGCGTGCTGGTCACGACACGACTGGGATACGGGCTGGGAAGCGAAGTCTGGCAGTATCGCCTCGGCGCCCAGGCCCGGGTTTCGGAGTCGCAGCGGCTCTGGGTCGGCGCGTGGTATCACGACGAGACGTTGACGTGGCCCACGCTCGTCTCATTCGGGTACAACCCGACCTACCGCGCCTTCTTTGCGCGGATGGATCCGCACGACTACTACCGCGAGCGCGGCGTGGAGCTGGTCGCGTCGGGACGGCTGCTGGATCGCACGCGCCTGGAGCTGCGCTACGTGGACGCCTATCAGTCGACGCTCGACACGGTTCAGAGCCTTTCGTTCACCCGCGGCGGGCGCGGGGGGCCGCTGCCGAACCCGCCGATCGTCGATGGCCGGATGCGCTCGGTCACGGCGACGTTGAGCTGGGACTCGCGTGCGATGATGCGCAGCGCCGGGCGGGACTTCCGACTCGGCGGCCAGAACTGGACGCGCGTGGCACTCACGGCCGAGGCCGCCGACCCGTCGGTGATTCCCGACGACTTCTCGTATCGGCGCTACACGGCCCAGGTCGAGCACCAGCAGGAGTGGGTGCCCGGCACCACGACGATCGCGCTCGCGGCCGGCGCGGCGACCGGCGACGTGCCGCCGCAGCGCTATTTCACGGTGGACTTCGGGATGGGGATCCTGGCCGCCGACGGCATCGGATTCAGCACCCTGTATCGCACCAATTACTCGGGCAACCGCGCGGCCATGATCGCCGTCCGCCATGACTTCGGCCGAAGGCTCCTGGCCGGAAGCGGATTGCCGCTGCTTCGCAGTCTGCCGTTCACCGTGAGCCTGCACGCCGGTGCGTTCTGGACCGGCTTCGTCGATCACACGGCGCTCGGCACCGACTCCCTGCTTTCCACGACGCCCACGCCGTATCGGGAGCTCGGATTCTCGCTCGGCAACCTGACGCCGTTCCTCTCGCCGATCAATCTCGCGGCCAGCTTCGCCTGGCAGCTGTCGTCCTATCCCACGCGGAGCTTCCGCTTCGGGTTCGACCTCACGGGGCCGTGAGGGGAGCGTCGGCACCGCCGGCCTCGCCGCTGCCTCGAACCGTCCCTATCTTCTGCAATGATGATCGTCCACCGATACACTCTCCTGCCCGCTCTCATGCTCGCCGCCGCACCGCTTGGGGCCCAGTGTCCCGACGGCACGCCGCCGCCGTGTCGCGCGGCCGTCCGCACGACGCCGCCCGTTCCCGCGGCGAACAGCGTCGCCGTGCTGTACTTCGAGAACGCGTCGCGCGACACCGCCGACCAGTACCTCGCCGACGGGATCACCGAGGAGATCACGACATCGCTCGGCCGCATCGGCCGGCTGCACGTCGTGAGCCCGGCCGCCGTGCGCCGCGCGCAGCAGAGCAGCGGCGACGACCCGGTGCGGCTCGCCCGCGTGCTCGGCGTGCGGCACCTGGTGGAAGGATCGGTCCGGCGCGCGGGAGCGCAGGCACGGATCACCGCGCGGCTGCTGGGCGCCGACGCGCGCACGGCGGTATGGACCGACGCCTACACCCGCCCGACCGCGGACCTGCTGGCGCTGGAGGAGGAGATCGCGCGGCAGGTCGCGTCCGGAGTGGTCGGCACGCTGCTGGCCGACGAGCGGCGCGCGCTTGCTCCAGTCGCCGCCCTGAACCCCGAGGCCCACGACCACGTGCTGCGCGGCAACTTCCTCCTCGCGCGACGCACCGCGCCGATGATCCGTCGCGCGATCGCCGAGTACGAAGCCGCGACGGCGCTCGACTCGACCTACGCGCTGGCGTGGGCGCGGCAGGCGCTGGGCTACGCGCTGCTCCATTACTGGGCGAACCTCTTCGACTCCAGCGCCGCCGCATCCGATGCGGTGCTGGTCAAGGGCGAGCGGGCGGCGACGCGAGCGCTGACGCTCGACTCGACGCTGGCCGATCCGTGGGCCGCGCGCGGCTACCTGCGCCTGTTCCGCGATCCGATCGGCATGACCGGCGTGCTGGCCGCCCATCGGCGGGCGGCCGCGCTCGATCCGCGCAGCGCCGAGGCGCGCCACCAGCTCGGCACCGGCTACATGTGGATGGGGGATTGGGAGCACTCCCGGGTCGAGCTGCTCCGAGCGCAGGAGCTGGAGCCAGGCCGGCTCGTCACGTTCATCAACCTCTCGACCCTGGCCTACATCTCGAAACAATACGCGGAGGCTCTGCGCTGGTCCGACAGCGCGGTCGCGGTGGAGCCCACGCATCCGTTCATCTATAGCGAGCGCGCGTTCATCTTCGCCATCCTCGGCGACACTGCGGCGGCGATGCGCAACGTCGAAACGCTCGAGCGACTGGACGCAGATCACGCGCCCCCGATGCGCTGCCTCGTGACCTCCATGGTCCGTGGCGCAGCCGAAGCGCGCACGCTGTGCGAGAGCATCCTGCACGCGGTCCGAAACGCGGAGGACAGCGCCCAGGTGTATCTGGGACTTGGCGACCAGGAGCGCGCGATCACTGAGCTCGAGGCCGCACGCGATGCGCGGAGACCGTTTCTGCACACCAACCTGTCGTTGCCGGCGTGGGACCCGGTGCGCGCGAATCCGCGGTTTCAGCGGCTGATGGAGTCGCTCAGGCCCGCGCCGGACAGCTGACCGACCGTTTTCCTTTCGGGGCGCCCTAGGAGCGCCCGGACACCAGCGCGGAACGCACCGCTTCCAGCACCGCGCTCGCCGGTATCTCCGGCACCTTGCTCGCCGTCACCGCCCGATGCCGCTCCCCGATCATCCGGAACGCCCGGTAGTGCCGCGGCTCGCCGTACGCGACCGTGGCGCAGCCGACCGCGTCCGCGAGGTGCAGCGTTCCCGTGTAGCCGCTGAGCAGGACGGCGAACCGGCGCTGAAGCGCGGCATACGGCGCGAGTCCCAATGACGGGACCAGCACCGCGGTGCTCACCCGCGCCCTGATCCGCTCGGCCTCCTCGCGCTCGTGTCCGAACGCGCACAGCACGACGGTCGCGCCGTCAGCCGCCAGTGAACGCGTGACCTCCACCAGCGTCTCGAAGGCCAGCGCGCGACGGGCGTGGCGACCGGTGGCGCGACTCATGAGCTGGACGCCGACCATCGGCCGGCCCGCCACCGACAGTTCCGCGGCGGCCGCAGCACCTTCGGCCTCGGCGGCATCCGGAACGATGTAGGTGGGCCTTCCGCACTCGCCCTCGTAGCCGAGCAGAGCGGCGGCCTTGCAGTAGCGCGTCAACAGGTGCTCGTCGTTCACGCCAAGGACCAGGTTGTGCGCCGGCAGTGTCTTGTTGGCGTTCAGGGTCATGCGGACCGGCGCCCTGCTCCACGCGCTCACATACGCGCCGGCCATCGACTCGCTCCGCAAACTCACCGAGATGTCGAAATGCTGGCCCTTCAGCCACGCGCGCACGCGCGCCCAGCTGCCGGGCTCGCGCCCGAACGCGGGCCCTTCCTCGACGAACGGGAGCCCGGCGAGGACAGCGCGGTTTCTCGGCCCCGGAATCACGACGATCCGCGCGCTCGGCCAGCGCTCGTGCAGCGCCACGAGCACCGGCGTGCTGACGAGCAGGTCACCGATGCGGTCGGTGCGCGAGGCCACGATCGCGCGCGGCGCGAGATCTTCGAGGTCCTCCAGGGACAGCGGCGCGCGGTCCAGTCCGATGACCGCGGCGCGCGCGGCGAGCGACTGCACGGGATCCTTCACGGCCCGCCGGATCGAGCGGAGGGTCTCGCTCATGCCACGCGCTCCAGCCGCCGCAGCTGCGGTACGCGCCAGGCAATGGTCGCGACCATGACGATCGGGACGAATCCGCCGAGCACGACGGCCGGCACCGCGCCGATCAGGCGCGCGGCGACGCCCGACTCGAACGCGCCGACCTCGTTCGAGCTTCCGATGAAGATCGAGTTCACGGCCGCGACCCTGCCCAGCAGGTGCCGGGGCGTGAGCGTCTGGATCAGCGTGGAGCGGAGCACGACACTGACGTTGTCGAACACGCCCGACATCAGCAACAGGGCCACCGAGAGCGGGAAGCTCCGCGACACGCCGAAGCCGCTGATGCACAGGCCGTACAGTGCGACCGAGACCAGCAGCACCCGCCCCATCCGTTGCTTGAGCGGCCGGTACGACTGGAACAGCGACATCAGCACCGAGCCTGC
This sequence comes from Gemmatimonadales bacterium, assembly GCA_044449445.1. Lineage (GTDB taxonomy): Bacteria > Gemmatimonadota > Gemmatimonadetes > Gemmatimonadales > JACORV01 > DASXPG01. Next base: position 3,066 of record JBIOIA010000052.1, on the reverse strand, counting down.
GGCCGGCGCCGCGCGCAGCGCGCCGAGCCCGGCGGCGCCGACGTGCAGGATGTCAGCGGCGAACAGCGGCAGCAGCGCCTCGGCGCCGGCGAAGAGCACGGAGAACAGGTCGAGCGTCTGCGCGCCGAGCAGGACCGGCTGGGTCAGGACGAAGCGCACGCCCTGGAGCAGACCGGCGAGTCCCGCGCCGCTCTCGGGCACCGGCGGATTGGGATGCGGCGCGACCCGCAGCAGCGCCACCCAGGCGCCGACGAGCAAGACGGCCGCCACGCCGTATGTCAGGGACGGCCCGCCCAGTGCGAGCAGCAGGCCGCCGGACGCCGGGCCAAGGACCGCGGCGGATTGCCACGTCGAGCTGCGCCACGTGATGGAATTGAGATAGAGCGGCCGGGGCACGAGATCGGCCGACAGCGCCGTGCGTGCGGGCTGGAGGTAGCTGCGCGCGATGCCGCTGACGCAGATGACGCCGTACACGAGCCACGCGGTATCGGTGCGCAGCAGCCCGAGCTCGGTGAACGCGAACAGCGCGGCGCTGCACGAGGCGAGCACGAACAACCCGGCGAGACTCAGGCGCCGGCGGTCCACGCGGTCGGCCAGGTGACCCGCGGGCAGCGCGAACGCGATGAACGGCAGCGCCTCGGCGAGACCGACCAGGCCGAGGGCGAGCGGGTCGTGCGTGACCTGGTAGAGCTGCCAGCCGACGGCGACGCCCTGCATCATCGTGGCCAGCGTCTGCGCCGCGAGGAAGATGATGTAGCGCCGGAAATCCGGGACCCGGAGCGCGGCGTAGGGGTCGGTCATGGGCTAGGATAATCGGGCCGGGACGACTCCTTTGGAAGGCGATAGGCCGTTTCCTCTCTGGCGCCACGGCCCCCGCCCCGCCATCTTGCGTCGCTCCATGAGTGACATCACCGAACGACTGCGCGACGCCCTCAAGGACCGGTACGCGATCGAGCGCGAGATCGGCGCAGGCGGGATGGCGACCGTCTTTCTCGCCCATGACGTCAAGCACGACCGCTCGGTCGCACTGAAAGTCCTGCATCCCGAGCTTGCCGCCGCGCTCGGCCCCGAACGGTTCCTTCGCGAAATCAAGGTCGCCGCGCGGCTCAACCATCCGCACATCGTGCCGCTCCACGACTCGGGCCAGGCGGGCACTCTCCTCTATTACGTCATGCCGTACGTGGACGGCGAGTCGTTGCGCGACCGGCTCACCAGGGAGAAGCAGCTGCCCGTCGACGAAGCGCTCGAGATCGCCCGCGACGTCGCCGCGGCGCTCGACTACGCGCACCGCCAGCAGGTCGTGCACCGGGACATCAAGCCCGAGAACGTCATGCTGCACGAGGGCGAGGCGCTGGTGACGGACTTCGGGATCGCCAAAGCCGTCAGCGTCGCGGGCGGCCCGAGTATCACGCAGACGGGCATGTCGGTCGGGACGCCCGCCTACATGAGCCCCGAGCAGGCCGCCGGAGAATCCGAGGCGGACGGCCGGAGCGACATCTACAGCCTGGGCTGCGTGCTGTACGAGATGCTGGCCGGCGTCGCGCCGTTCAGCGGGCCCACGGCGCAGGCGATCATCACGCGGCGCTTCACCGAGCCGGTGCCGTCGGTGCGCGCCGCGCGGCCGAGCGTGCCGGAGTCGGTGGACCAGGCCGTGACGAAGGCGCTCGCCAAGGTGCCCGCGGACCGCTTCGCGACCGGAGCGCTGATGGCGCAGGCGCTCATCGTGCACACCGGCACGACTCCGACCGGGACCTCGACCGCGGCGGCCGTGAAGGCCGCCCAGTCCACGGCAACCGGGAAGTCCATCGCGGTGTTGCCGTTCGTGAACATGAGCAACGATCCCGACAACGAGTACTTCACCGACGGGATCGCCGAGGAGATCATCAACGCGCTGTCCAAGGTTCAGGCGTTGCAGGTGGCGTCGCGGACCTCGTCCTTCGCCTTCAAGGGGAAGAGCGAGGACATCGGCGAGATCGGCCGGAAGCTCAAGGTCGGCACGGTGCTCGAGGGGAGCGTCCGCAAGGCCGGAATGAAGCTGCGGGTCACGGCCCAGCTCGTGAACGTGGCCGACGGCTACCATCTATGGTCCGAGCGCTACGACCGGCAGCTGGAAGACGTGTTCGCGATCCAGGACGAGATCGCGGAGAGCATCGTGAAGGCGCTGCGGGTGGTGTTGAGCGACCGGGAGAAGCGCGCCATCGAGAAAGCGCCGGCCGGGAACGTCGAAGCCTACGACTGTTACCTGCGCGGCCGGCAGTTCCTGCATCAGTTCCGCCGCACGGGCATCCAGTACGCGCGGCGGATGTTCGAGCGCGCGATGGAAATCGACCCCGGCTACGTGCGCGCCTACGCCGGCGCCGCCGACTGCTGCTCCTTCCTCTACATGTATTGGGACGGGAGCCGATCGAACATCGACGGCGCCGACGCGTACAGCCGCAAGGCACTCGAGCTCGACCCCGATCTCGCCGAGGCCCATGCCGCGCGCGGCCTGGCGGTCTCGCTGAGCAAGCGCTACGACGAGGCCGAGCGGGAGTTCGAGACGGCGATCCGCCTCGATCCCCGGTTGTACGAGGCCCACTACTTCTATGGACGCGCCACCTTCCAGCAGGGGAAGTACGCCGATGCGGTGCGCCACTACGAGGAGGCCTCGCGCGTCCGGCCCGAAGACTATCAGTGCGTGTTGCTCATGCGGGCTCCGCTCCGATCCCTCGGCCGGACGGAGGATGCCCAGGCTGCTTTGCTGCGCGGCCTGCAGCTGGCCGAGCGGCACCTCGAGCTCAATCCCGACGACGCGCGGGCGCTGTACCTCGGCGCCGGCTCGCTCGCGGAGCTGGGAGAGAAGGAGCGCGCGCTCGAGTGGGTCAAGCGGGCGCTGGCCGTGGATGCGGAGGATTCCGCGGTGCTCTACAACGTCGCCTGCTTCTATGCGGTGGCGGGCATGATTGACGATGGGCTCCGCTGCCTCGAGAAAGCGACGCAGAAGGGCTTCGGGCACAAGGCGTGGATCGAGAACGACTCCGACCTCGATTCGCTGCGCGGCGACCCCCGGTTCGCGGCGCTGCTGCA
>JBIOIA010000051.1:0-14253 GCA_044449445.1 Gemmatimonadales bacterium | reverse complement strand
GGAATCGATAGTGCATCCCGGGTCACTGGCAATGCCGGTGGCAATGGCATTCTCCGAGGCGGCCGGCGGCGCACCCGGGCGCGACGTGATTACAGGAATGATTGCCGGTTATGAGGTCGGCACGCGGGTCGGCAGCGTGGCCGCGGGCGGCGCCACGCAGTGGCTCGCGATTCATGTCGGCGACCGCCGCGCCCGCGAGATGCTGCTGCTGAACGGGCGCATCAGCGCGCGCCAGGCGCTCGAGTGGGGCCTCGTGAACCGGGTCGCGCCGTCGGTCACGAAAGATGGAAAGTTCATCGAGGGCGCCACGCCCGAGCAGATCGAGCAGGCGCAGCAATCGAAGAACGGTTACGCGATCAACCTCGCGAGGCTCGACGAGGCGGTCCAGGACCTCGCGACGCAGCTGCTCGCGCAGTTCCCGGAGTGCCAGCGCTACACCAAGCAGCAGGCGAATTTCTGGAAGGACCTGGCGTGGCACTCGACCATCGGCCACGCGCGCGACTGGCTCTCCGTGCACTACGCCAGCCTGGAGCCGTGGGAGGGCATGCGCGCGTTCGTCGAGAAGCGGCCGGCGGGCTACCTCGACCTGCGCCGCAAGGCGGCCGAGGGTGGTTCGAGCGAATTTGTGTGGGGACCGTACGAGACCGACTGCGCGGCGTGCGGCGCGAAGGGCATTCCGACGGGGTTCGCGTTCTGCGGCGCGTGCGGCGCCGCGCTACCGGAGACCGACGCACCGAGGCACGGAGGCACCGAGGCACCGAAGAGCCCGGTCGGAGCAGGCGCGTGAGCACCGTGAGGTGCACGCGGACCGGCCCGCTGGCCCGGATCGAGCTCGATCGCCCGCCGCTCAACGTGCTCGACATCGCGACGCTCGAGGCGCTTGAGGAGATCCTCACCGACCTCACGGGCGACCACACGATCAAGGTGGTCGCGCTCTCCGGCGCGGGGAAGGCGTTCTGCGCCGGTGCGGACGTCGCCGATCATGCGGCCGATCGTGTCGAGCGCATGCTCGGCGTCTTCCACGCCGCCATCAGGCGGCTGATCGCGCTCGAGGTCCCGACGGTCGCGCTGGTGCACGGCGCCACACTGGGCGGCGGCGCCGAGCTGGCGCTCGCGTGCGACATCGTGCTGGCGCGTTCCGATCTCCGGCTCGGCCAGCCCGAGATCCGGCTCGGCGTGTTCCCGCCGGTGGCGGCGGCGCTCCTGCCGCGGCTGGTCGGCCGGCAGCGCGCCCTCGACCTGGTGTTGTCGGGCCGCGAGCTGGGCGCCGCGGAAGCGCACACGCTCGGCCTCGTGAGCCACGTGTACGCGGGCGAGTGCTTCCACGAGGAGACGCTGGTCTACCTCAATCACCTCACACAGCTCTCCGGCAGCTCGCTCAGGCTCGCCAAGCGCGCGGTGACGGTCGGGCTCCACGAGTGCTTCGACACCGCGCTCGCGCGCGCCGAGTCGCTGTACCTGGACGACCTCGTGAAGACGCCGGACGCGAACGAGGGCATCGCCGCGTTCCTCGGCAAGCGCCAGCCGGTCTGGGCCACGACGTGACCGCCGCGCCGACGATCGCTTTCGACGCCGCGGCGCTCGCCTGGGAGAGCATCGAGCGCATCCTGGGCGCAAGCCGCGACCTGGTCGAGGACACGGGCTTCCCCACGGTGCGCGCGTGGAAGGAGAAGGGCGGCAAGGTCCTCGGCCACTTCCAGGTCTACTTCCCCGAGGAGCTCGCGCACGCGGCCGGCATGCTGCCCGTGAAGGTGCGCGGCGCGCCGGTCGAGATGCGCCAGGCCGATTCGCACTTCGGCTCGTATCTCTGCTCGGTCATTCGCAGCTCGCTCGAGGTCGCGCTCGACGGCCGGCTGCCGCTTGATTTCTTCGTCACGCACCCGATCTGCGACGCCGCGCGCAACCTGGCCGGCGTGTGGGCGCGCAACTTCGCCTACGCCGCGCAGATCCTCTATCTCCCGCAGAATGCGAACTCGTCGTTCGCGCCGCAGTACCTGCGCGAGGAGTACGCGCGGGTCCTGGGCGACATCGAGCTGACGACCGGCACGGCGGTGGGACCGGACGCGCTGCGCCGGTCCATCCGCGTGTTCAACGAGAACCGGCGGCTCGTCCGCGAGCTGTGGGCGATCAAGCGCGAGACGCCGTGGCTGCTCGCGGTCGACGAGGCGTATGCCCTGCTGGCCGTCGGGGCGCTGGTGCCGCGCGAGGAGCACAACGCGCTGCTCGCGGCAGCTATCCCGAAGCTTCAGGCGCGCAACGCGCGGCGGCAGGACAAAATCCGCGTCGTGCTCGAGGGCGGCTTCTGCGAGCAGCCGCCGCTCGACCTGCTCACGGTCATCGCGCAGTCGTGCTACGTCGTGGACGACGACCTCCTGATCGGCCTCCGCTTCCTTTCTTCCGACGTGGACGAGACCGGCGATCCGCTGCTGGCGCTCGCGACCGCGTACCTCGAGCGCTCGACCTACAGCCCGGTGCAGCACGACCTGCGCAAGCCGAAAGAGGAGATGCTGCTCCAGCGGCTCAAGGGCGCGAACGCGCAGGCCGCGATCCTCGCGGCCGCCAAGATGTGCGAGCCGGGCCTCGACGAGCAGGTGGCGTACGCCAAGGCGCTCGACGAGGCGAAGATCCCGTACTTCGTCACCGAGTTCGAAGAGAAGATGACGGGATTCGACCAGCTCCAGATCCAGCTCGAGACGTTCGTCGAGAGCATCCTGTTCGAGTGACGGAGACCCGATGAGCGACTCGGCGATCGTGGGACGCGGCGCCATCGAGGGCGCGAAGCTGATGCGGGACTGGTTCGGGCAGCTGGACGGCGCCGCCGAGCGCGGCGAGCGCTCCGCCTACGTGTTCGTGATGGGCTCGCTCGCCGAGATCCTGCGCGCGTTCGATTTCCACCTGGTGTTCCCCGAGATCAACTCGCTGCAGACCGCCGTGCGGCACGTCGCCCACGAATACCTCGGCGCCGCCGAGGACTACGGCTACTCGCCCGACATCTGCGGCTACGTGAAGGCCGACGTCGCCGTGCAGCTCCAGGGCGGCAAGCACCCGATGGGCCGGATCCCGAAGCCGTCGCTCGCCCTCGCCACCAACGCGTGCAACACCTACGTGAAGTGGGCCGAGATCTGGGAGCGGTTCTACAGGATCCCGATGGTGACGATCGACGTGCCCGGCGTGCGTAGCGCCCAGGCGGAAGGCGCACCGGTTGGCGACCTGGACTCCGATCGCCGCTACGTCGAGCACCAGCTGCGCGAGCTGATCGGAACCTGCGAAGCGATGACAGGCCGGAAGCTCGACCTGGACCGCGTGCGCGAGATCCTCGGCCACACCAACCGCATGGCGACCGCGTGGCGCCGCGTCCTGGAGCTCAATCGCGGCACGCCTGCCCCGTTCAACGCGCTGGTGGACGGCACCGTGTACCTCGGCGTCCTGAACGCGCTGCGCGGCACGGCCGAGGGTGCCGACTACTTCGAGCGCGTCGTCGAGGAACTGGAGTTCAAGGTCAAACACGGCATCGGCGCGCTCGCGGACGAGCAGTACCGGCTGCTGTTCGCCGGAGTGCCCTGCTACCCGATCTTCCGGCGCTTCCACGAGATGTTCGCCGACAAGGGCGGCGTGTTCGTCGGCAGCTCGTACCTGTGGTTTGCGGCCGGCGGCTTGGACCTGGGTTTCCAGTACGACCTCACGGATCCGATCGCGAGTCTCGCGGAAGGCGTGCTGATCGGGCTGCGCCATGCGGGCGACGCGATGCTGTTCGCCGACCGCCATCTCATCCGGCAGGTGGACGACTTCCGCGCCGACGGCGTGGTCTATCACCCGGTGAAGAGCTGCCGCACGGTCTCGACCGGTCTCGCGGGCAGCCGCAAGGCGGTGATGAAGGCGCGCGAGGTGCAGTGCCTGTTCCTGGAATCCGACATGATGGACCGGCGTGCAGTGTCGGAGGCCCAGATGAAGAACCGGATCGACGCGTTCTTCGAAGGCCTCGGCTCGCGGCGCACGCGCGGCAAGGCGGCTGAAGCGGCGGCGACGGCCGCTGCGGCCGCGGCGCTCTAACGGAGGAATGATGCGATACGCGGGCGGTGTGGACGTCGGGTCCACGCAAACCAAGGCCGTGGTGATCGACGAGGAGCGGCGCATCGCCGGCCACGCGCTCATCATGACGGGCGCGAACGTCGTGGCCGCGGCCCAGGAGGCCTTCCAGGCGGCGCTCGACGACGCGGTGGTGCGGGAGGCCGACGTCGGTTTCGTGATCGGGACCGGCTACGGACGCTACCGCGTGTCGTTCGGCAACGACCAGGTCACCGAGATCAGCTGCCACGCGCGCGGCGCGGCGCACCTGTTCCCCGGCACGCGCACCGTGCTCGACATGGGCGGCCAGGACACCAAGGCGATCCGCATCGGCACCAACGGCGACGTGATGGACTTCTGCATGAACGACAAGTGCGCCGCCGGCACGGGGCGCTTCCTCCAGGCCGCGTCGTTCGCGCTCGACATTCCGCTGGGCGACCTGGGCCGCATCGCACTCGGCGCCACTCGGCCCGTGACGATCTCGACCACGTGCACCGTGTTCGCCGAATCGGAAGTGCTGTCGTGGGCGGCCAAGGGGAAGAAGGTCGAGGACATCCTGATGGGCGTGCACCGCTCGATCGCCGCGCGGTCGGTGGCGCTGCTGACCCGCGTCGGCGTCGAGAAGGCCGTCACGTTCACGGGCGGCGTCGCGCGCAACCCCGCGATGGTCGCGGTGCTGAACGAGCTGCTCGGCCTCGAGCTCCAGGTCGGCGAGGACGCGCACTACATGGGCGCGCTCGGCGCGGCGCTGTACGGGATGGACCGGATCGCGGCGGGCGCGATGGCAACGCCAGCAGGGGCGAGCGCGTCCGGGGCGGCACAATGACGATCACCGCGGGGATCGACGTCGGCTCGACGTACACCAAGGTGGTGCTGCTCGGCGATGCCGGGCGGATCATCGGCAGCGCGATGATGCCCACGGGCTTCCGGCTCGAGGAAGCCGCCGAGCAGGCGTACACGGCCGCGCTGCGGCACGCGGAAGTCGCGCGTGACGACGTCGCGTACGTGGTGAGCACGGGCGCCGGGCGCTACCAGGTGCCCTTCCGCGACCTCCAGGCGACCGACCTCACCGCGCACGCGCGCGGCGCGCGGCACCTGTTTCCCGCGACGCGCACCGTCCTCGACGTCGGCGGCCAGACGATGAAGGCGAGCCGGCTCGACGAGCGCGGCCGCGTGGCGGCATTTCGTCTCAACGACAAGTGCGCCGCCGGCACGGGCGCGTTCCTCGAGAAGACCGCGCGCTACCTGGGCTACCGCACCGAGCAGATCGGCCCGCTGGCCGTCTCCTCGTCCGAGGCCGCGTCCATCTCGGGCGTGTGCGCGGTGTTCGCGGAGTCCGAGGTCATCAACCACGTCACCGCGGGCCGGCCGCCGGCCGACATCCTGCACGGCGCGATGGTGTCGCTGGTGACGCGCTGCGTGCAGCTGATCAAGCGTGTGAAGCTCGAGCCCGAGGTCGCGCTGGTGGGCGGCATCATGCGCTATCCGACGATGATCCGTGTGCTGAAGGAGCAGCTCGCGCGCGAGGTCAACGTGCCCGACGACGCGCTCGCGCAGATGACCGGCGCGATCGGCGCCGCCGTGCTCGGCCGGCAGCGGCTCGCCAGGGTCAACATCGCGGCCTGATGACGCGCCCCCTGCCGGTGCTCGACGCCGCCGACGCCGCCCCGCCGGCGGACGCGCACGCGGAACTGGTCGCGAACGGCTGGACCCGTCGCTTCATGGCCTCGGGGTCGCGCGCCGCGGAGTCGGCGCTGCTTTACGAGTCGCTCGGCTTCGAGGTGCGCCTCGAGCCGCCGGGCCTCGAGGACCTGCGCGAGGAGTGCGGCGATTGCCGGCTTGCGCTCGCCACGTTCAGGGTTCTGTACACCAGGAGACGCACGTGAAGGCCGCCGTGTTCTACGCCGCCAACGAGCCGCTGCGGCTCGAGGAAGTCCCGACGCCCGTGCCGCAGGCGGGCGAGGTGCTGATCCGCGTCGCCGGGTGCGGCGTGTGCCACACCGACCTGCACTACATCGACCACGGAACCCCGACGTTCAAGAAGCCGCCGATGATCCTCGGCCACGAGATCGCCGGCGTCGTCGCGGCCGTCGGCGAGCGCGTCACGGCGCTCGCCGAGCGCGACCGCGTGCTGCTGCCGGCCGTGTTGACGTGCGGGAAGTGCAGCTGGTGCCGCACCGGACGCGAGAACATCTGCGAGAACAGCGTCATGATCGGCAACCACATCGACGGCGGCTACGCGGAATACGTGGCCGTGCCGGCAAAGGACGTCTTCAAGCTCCCGGCCGACGTCCCGCTGGTCGAGGGTTCCGTGATCGCGGACGCGATCACGACGCCGTTCCACGCGGTGGTGCGCCGCGGCAAGGTGACCGCGGGCGACTGGGTCGTCGTGTTCGGCTGCGGCGGCGTGGGCCTGTCGCTGGTGCAGATCGCGGCGGCGGCGGGCGCGCGTGTGATCGCCGTGGACGTGAGGGATACGAAGCTCGAGCTCGCGCGCCGCTTCGGCGCCGCCGCGACGCTCAATGCAACCGGACAGCCCAAGCTCGACAAGGACATCCGCAAGATCTCGGGCGGCGGCGTGGACGTCGCGTTCGAGGCAGTGGGCAAGGCCACGCCGCAGGAGACCGCGCTCAATTGCCTGCGCGCCGGCGGCCGGCTGGTGCTGGTGGGCTACAGCCCCGACACGATGTCGCTCAACGCGGGCCGCGTGATGTTCCGCGAGCTGGAGGTCATCGGCTCGCTCGGCTGCCGCCCCGTGGACTATCCGCGCGCCATCGAGCTGGTGCGCCAGGGCAAGATCAAGCTGACCGAGATGGTGACCCACCGCTTCCCGCTCGAGCGCATCGGCGAGGCGCTCGACACGCTGCGCGGCGGCGAGGCGATCCGCATCGTCGTCACACCCTGACCACCACCGATCGGTCCCGCCCATCCCGGTGAAGACGATCATCGAGCCGTTCCGGATCAAGTCGGTCGAGCCGATCCGCATGACCTCGCCTGAGGAGCGCGAGGCGCACGTGCGTGAGGCGGGCTACAACATGTTCCGGCTGCGGGCGGCCGACGTGCTGATCGACCTCCTGACCGACAGCGGCACCGGCGCCATGAGCTCCGACCAGTGGGCGGCCGTCATGCGGGGCGACGAGTCGTACGCCGGGAGCGCCTCGTGGTATCGGTTCGAGCGGGCCGTCACCGATATCTTCGGTTTCGCGCACGTGCTGCCCACGCACCAGGGCCGCGCCGCCGAGCGGCTGCTGTTCTCGACGCTGTGCCGGAGCGGCAACGTCGTGCCCAACAACACCCACTTCGACACGACGCGCGCCAACATCGAAGCCGCCGGCGCCACGGCGGTGGACCTGCCGATCCCGGAGGGCCGCATCCCCTCGGCGATGCATCCGTTCAAGGGCAACATGGACGTGGCGGCGCTGCGGCGCCTGATCGCGGACGTCGGGGCTGCGCGCATTCCGCTTTGCATGCTGACCATCACGAACAACTCGGGCGGCGGCCAGCCCGTGTCCATGGCCAACATCCGGGAGGTCTCGGCCGCGTGCCGCGAGCATGGCATCCCGTTCTACATCGATGCCTGCCGGTTCGCCGAGAACGCGTGGTTCATCAGGACGCGCGAGGCGGGCTACGCGGACAAGGCGCCGATCGGCATCGCGCGCGAGATGTTCTCGCTCGCGGACGGGTGCACGATGTCGGCGAAGAAGGACGGCCTGGCGAACATCGGCGGCTTCCTCGCCACCAACGACGATCGGCTCGCGGCGCTCGAGACCAACCTGCTCATCCTGACCGAGGGATTTCCGACCTATGGCGGGATGTCGGGCCGGGACCTCGAGGCGATCGCCGAGGGACTCTACGAGGCCCTGGACCCCGACTATCTCCACTACCGCATCACCTCGACCGCCTACCTCGGCGCGCACGTCGCCGAGGCCGGCGTGCCGATCGTCCAGCCGCCTGGCGGGCACGCGATCTACATCGACGCCGCCGCCTTCCTTCCCCACGTGCCGCCGCTGGCCCTGCCCGGCCAGGCGCTGGTGGTCGAGCTGTACCGCGAGGCCGGAATCCGCTCGGTGGAGATCGGGACACTGATGTTCGGGACGCGGGATGCCGCCACGGGCCAGGAAAAGCCGGCGGCCATGGAGCTGGTGCGGCTCGCGATACCGCGGCGGGTCTACACGCAGAGCCACGTGGACTACGTCGCGGAGGCGGTCGTGAACGTGTGGACTCGGCGCCAGGCGGTGCGGGGTTACCGCATCGTCGAGCAGGCGCCGGCGCTGCGGCACTTCACAGCGCGACTGGAACCGCTCGGGTAGGACCTATCGGCGTTTGTGCGTCGGCTTGCGGCCGAGCGCGATGGCCTCATCGCCCAGCTTCTCGCGCAGCTTGTCCACGACCCGCGCCACCGCGCGGTCCTTCTCCGATTCGCCGGCGCCGCCGCTCGCCACGGGCAGCAGCGACAGCTGCGCCGGGCCGTCCTCGCGCACCAGGCTGGAGAGCGCGACGCCCAGGAGCCGCGCCGGGACCGGCCGCGCCTTGCGCAGCCTCAGCAGCAGCTCGCGCGCGACTCGCAGGATCGCGCGGTCGGACAGCACGGGACCTTCCAGCGTGCGGCTCGCCTGGCGGTCGGTGAAGTCGTGGTCGCGAATCCGCACGGTCACGGTACGCGCGAGCAGCTCGTCCTCGCGGAGATCGCCCGCCGCGCGGTCCACCAGCCGGATCAGCTCGGCCTTGAGCAGCTCGTCGTCGTCGATGTCCACGGGGAACGTCTCGTCCCGGCTGATGGACTTGGGATTCCCGCCGCTCACGACCACCGCTGAATCCACACCGCGGATGCGATCCCACAGCCACGCGCCTTCGCGCTCGCCGAGCCAGGCGCGCAGGTTGGCCTGCCCCGCCGCCAGCGCGTCGGACACGGTCTTGAGGTTGTAGCGGCCCAGGCGCTCCACGAAGCGCTTGCCGACGAACGGGATGTCGCCGAGCGCGAAGCGGCGCATGAACGCCTCTTCCTCGCCGGCCGGCACGACGTGCACGCCGCCCGGCTTCGCGACGCCCGCAGCCATCTTCGCGACCACCCGCGACGTGCCGCCGCCGATCGAGACCGACAGCCGCGTCTCCTCCAGCACGGCCTTTCGCATGCGCCGCGCGGTCACCTCCAGCGCCTCGTCGTTGTAGAGCCGCTCGGTGCCGGAGAGGTCGAGGTAGAATTCGTCGATCGAAGCCGCTTCGACCACGGGCGCGTAGCGCTTGAGCACGTCGCGGATCTGGTGGCTCTTCTCGCTGCATGCTTTCCAGGAGACCGGCACCACCATCGCCTTGGGGCACAGCCGGATGGCCCGCGCCATTGGCATCGCGGAGTGTACGCCGAAGGCGCGCGCCTCGTAGCTCGCGGACGTCACGACGCCGCGGCCCGCGGGCGAGCCGCCGACGATCAGAAGCGGGGTCTGGCCGGCGCCTTCGGGGTCCACGAGCCGCGCGACCGAGACGTAGAACGCGTCGGCGTCGGCAAGGAGGATGCGGCGGGACATCGGCGCACTCAGACCGTGCAGATCTGCACGGCCTCGCGCAGGCTGGTCAGCGGGTCCCTGGTCGGCAGAAACTCGTGCGCGACGAACCCGCCGAAGCCGGCGTCCGCGATCGCGCGCGCGATGGCGCGGTAGTTCAGCTCCTGCGTGTCGTCGATCTCGTGGCGGCCTGGCACGCCGCCGGTGTGGAAGTGGGCGATCCACTGGATGTTGTCCCTGATCGTGCGGATCACGTCGCCTTCCATGATCTGCATGTGATAGATGTCGTACAGCAGCTTGACCCTGGGCGAGGCGACCTGGCGCACGACCGCGACGCCGAAGCGGGTGCGATCGCCCTGGTAGTCGTGGTGGTCCACGCGGCTGTTCAAGAGCTCGAGGCAGATCGTCACGCCCTTCTCCTCGGCCAGCGTCTTGATCCGGTTCAGGCCCGCGACACAGTTGTCGATCGCGTCCTGGTCGCTGCGCCCGTTCCGGTTGCCGAACATCGCGATGACGTTCGGCACTCCGGCGTCCGCCGCCGCGGGGATCGCCGTCGAGAGCTCGGCCAGGAGCATCTCGTGATGCGCCGGATCGTTGAACCCTTCGGCGATGAAGTTGCGCCGCTCGGGGCCGGGGTAGCCCATCGAGCACACGAGCCCTTCCTCCTGCACCGCCTGCCAGTCTTCCGGGGACAGCAGGTCGATGCCTGCGAGCCCAATGCTCCGGCCCGCTCGGCACAGGTCGCGCAGCGGCATGCGGCCGTAGGTCCAGCGGCAGACCGACTGCCTGAGGCGGCCCGGGGGAGGCGAAGACAGTCGAAAGTCGAAAGCTGAAAGCTGAAGGCCCGCAGCCCCGGCTGCAGCGAGCATCTGGCGTCGCGTCAGCCCGCTTCGCGTTCGACTTTCAACTTTCGACTTTCGGCTGTCCGTCACACGTCCAACCGGCTGAGGTACGCATAGCTGGCGCGGATCGAGGCGATCGGATCGGCGGGCTCGTCGTGCTCGACCAGGTAGTGCCGGATCCCGGCCTGCTCGCGCCGCGCGAAGATCGCGCGCCAGTCGATCACGCCCGCGCCCACATCGACCATCCGCTTGTCGGCGGCCATGTCCTTGACGTGCACCAGCGGGAAGCGGCCGGGGTAGCGCGCGAAGTAAGCCAGCGGGTCCTGGCCGCCGGCCGTGATCCAGTAGAGGTCCATCTCGCACCGGACCAGCCTCGGATCGGTCGCCTCGAGCAGCACGTCGTAGGGCAGCCGGCCCTCGAGAGCGACGAACTCGTAGCTGTGATTGTGGTAGGCGAACTGGAGGCCTGCCGCGTGCGCCTGCTCGCCTGCGCGGTTGTACAGCTCCGCGATGCGGCGCCAATCGTCGAGCGTACGCCGGCGCTCGACCGGCGTCCACGCGACGACCACGTACTCCTGCCCGAGCATGTGCGCGTCGTCGAGCATCCGGTCAAAGCCGCTATCCAGTGCCTCGATGGGCACGTGCGTGCCCGGGGAGACGAGATGGAAGCGGTCCAGCATCGCGCGGATGTCGCGCGGCGCGTGGTTGAAGTACCCCGCGAACTCGACTTCGCGATACCCGATCCTGGCGACCTGGCGCAGTGTGCCCTCGAAGTCCGACTCCATGAGGCCGCGCACGGTGTAGAGCTGGACGCCCAAACTGCCGAGGCGCGAGGCGCGAGGCGCGAGGCGCGAGAACAGACGATGCGAGCCGAGTGTCGCCGCACCCACGGCTCCGAGAAAGTCGCGCCGGGTCGTCATCAGATCTCCCGGCGGCGCATCAGGTCCACCGCGTGCGCGGCCGCCCGGGCGGTGAGCGCCATGTAGGTGATCGAGGGATTCTGGTTCGCCGTGGACGCCATGCACGCGCCGTCGGTGCAGAACAGGTTCGGAACGTCCCACGACTGGTTCCAGCCGTTCAGCACCGACGAGTGCGGGTCCCTGCCCATGCGCGCCGTCCCCATCTCGTGGATGGTAAGGCCCGGCGCGTTGTCGGCCGTGAACGGCCGCACGTCTCGCAGCCCCGCGGCCTCGAGCATCTCCGCGGCCTGGCTCGCGCAGTCGCGCATCGCCGCGCGCTCGTTGTCGCCGAAGCGGCAGTGGATCCTGAGCGCCGGAATGCCCCACTTGTCCTTCACCACCGGATCCAGCTCGACGAAGTTGGTCTCGCGCGGCAGGCACTCACCGAACCCGTACAGCTGGAAGCCCCACGGGCCCGGCGTGCGCAGCGCTTCCTTCAGCGCGCGGCCGAAGCCGGGCATCGAGTTGCCCCGCCCCCAACCATCGCGCCCTCCGCCGCCCTGGTACGCGTAGCCTCGCACGAAGTCGCTCTGGCGCGTCGTGACGTTGCGGAACCGCGGCAGGTACGTGCCGTTGGGCCTGCTGCCCGACGTCGTCTTGTCCTCGAAGCCCGGGACCGTCCCGTTTGCGCCGCACCCCATCCAGTGATCCATCAGGTACTTCCCGAGCGCGCCCGACGAGTTCGCGAGCCCGTTGGGCCAGCGCTCGCTGGTGGAGTTGAGCAGGATGCGCGCCGACTCGAGCGCCGAGGCGTTGAGGAACACGAGGCGTGAGCGGAACTCGAGGACCTCGTTCGTGTTCGCGTCGATGACGCGCACGCCCGACGCCTTGCCGGTGCGCGGATCGTACATCACGCTGTGGACAACGCTGAAGGGGCGCAACGTGAGCCGGCCGGTGGACTGCGCCGCGGGCAGCGTGACGTGCACGCTGTTGAAGTAGGAGAACGTCGAGCACCCGCGCTCGCACACGCCGCAGTAGCTGCACGCGGCGCGGCCGCGCAGCGGCTCGGTCAGAATGGCGGCGCGCCCGATCGTGAGCACGCGCTCGCGGCCGTAGTGCGCCTGGAGCCCGCCCTTCACGAACTGCTCGGCGACGTTGAACGGCATGCCGGGCTGGAACTGGCCGTCGGGCAGCTGCGGCAGGCCCTCGGGATTGCCGCTGATGCCGATGTAGCGCTCGACGTAGTCGTACCACGGCGCGATATCGGCGTAGCGGATCGGCCAGTCGGTCCCGTGGCCGTCCCTGGCGTTCGCCTCGAAGTCGAGATCGCTCCAGCGATAGACCTGTCGTCCCCACGTGATCGAGCGCCCGCCGACCTGGCGGCCTCGGATCCAGTCGAACGGCTGGCCCTCGGGCGTGGTGTACGGGTTCTCGACGTCGTTGACGAAGAACTGCTCGCTCCAGGCGTCGCACGCGTAGCACTTCTGCTGGACCGACTGGTCGCGGTTCTGCTTGTCGCGGTCGCGCCGCCCGTGGAAGTGCAGCTCCCAGGGCTGGATGGACATGGTGTAGTCGCGCGCGGGGTCGATCGGGCGGCCGGCCTCGAGGACCAGCGTGCGCAGCCCTCGCTCGGTCAGCTCCTTCGCGGCCCAGCCGCCGCTGATCCCCGAGCCGACCACGATCGCATCGTAGACGGGCGGCACGTCAGGACCCTCCCGGCGCAGCGATCCGCGCGGTGCGCAGCGGCGCGGCGCCGTCGTAGCGGCCCGGCATGAAGACCTCGCCCAGCTCCTGCCGGACGCCGACCTCGCTGGTGTAGTAGCCGAACAGCGTGAGGTCCTTGATCCGCGAGAAGAACTGCGGCGGCGATCCCTGCGGCATCACACGCGACTCGGCGTCCATCCCGGTCAGGATCGCCGTCTGCTGCGGCTCGGCGAGCTCCACGAAGGCCTTTTGGAAGTCCGCCTGGCTGCGCGCGTCCACGTCCGCGAGCCCGCGCAGGAACGCCGCGCGCTCATCGTCGTGGTACCACTCGTCGACGATGACCTCGATGAACGCCGGCACGCCCGCGGCGTGTGCCCCCGGCGTGTCGGTCGCCGGCATGATCAACTCGGCGATCGCGTCGACGGTCTGGCGCTGGTGCTCGTCGAACACCGCACGGCGCGCCGCCGCGTGCGCGGTTCGCGCGAACGCGAACAATCGCTCGGGATCGAGCACGGCGAGGCCCGGCACAGCAACGCCGGCAAGGCGGAGAACGTCACGGCGATCCATCGGTCGTCCCCTCCGGTCGCTACGCCAGCACCTCGGCGAGGATCTTCCCCGCGCGATCCACGTCCGCGGCCGAGACGTCCAGGTGCAGCACGGCGCGCAGGCGCTGTGGTCCCATCGGTGTCACGCGGACTCCGCGCGCCTCCAGCCTCCGCACCGCGTCGTCCGCGCTGGCCCGCTCGCCGAGCAGATCGATCATCACGATGTTGGTTTCGGGCTCCAGTGGCCGCAAGGCCTTGTGCCCCTGCAGGCCCCGCGCCAGCGCCTTCGCGTTGGCATGGTCCTCGGCGATACGCTCCAGGTTGTGCTCCAGTGCGTAGAGCGCCGCCGCGGTCAGGATGCCGGTCTGGCGCATGCCGCCGCCGAGGCGTTTCCTGATCTCCCACACGTCGCGCCGCGCGGCCTTCGGGAACGCGAGCGCCGAGCCGACCGGGCAGCCCAGCCCCTTCGAGAACGAAACCATCACCGTGGTCGCGGACCTGGCGGGCTCGGCCGGCTTCACGCCCAGGGCATGCGCGGCGTTCCACAGCCGCGCGCCGTCGAGGTGGAGCGGCAGATGCTTCTCGTTCGCCAGAGCCCCGATGGCTTCGGCGACGGCGAGCGGCATGACCTTCCCGCCCGCCACGTTGTGCGTGTTCTCGATGCTGATCGCGCTCGGCCTGGGCAGGTAGTTGTAGTCGG
>JBIOIA010000050.1:0-14606 GCA_044449445.1 Gemmatimonadales bacterium | reverse complement strand
CTTCGTGGTCGTCTTCTTCTACACGTGGTACAACGGGCCGGTCGCGGCGGCGCTGTTCGACGTCGTGCCGCGCGGCATCGCGGCGACGGTGATGGGCGCCTACGTCTTCTTCATCCACCTGGCCGGCGACGCGATCGCGCTGCCCGTCGTCGGCGCGCTGTCGGACCGCTTCGGCATCCGGCCCGCACTGCTCTCGCTTCCCCTGATCGGCCTGCTCGGCGGCGTCGTGCTGCTGTTCGCGATGTTCACGGTCAAGCGCGACATGGAGCGCGTCAGGTCGGCTCCGGCCGCCTGAAGGCGCTTCGCATCCGCTGGACCTCCTCGGCATAGAAGCGTTGCGACGAGGCGGTGGTCTCCTCGCTCCAGCCGAGCTCTTTCGAAAGCAGCTGCGCCACCGCCGGCACGGCGGGTAGTCCCTGGTCGGGGCGCATGTGAAAGATGTGCGTGCGTCGCATCATGACGTCGCCCACTGTCATCGCCATTTCGCGCCGCGCCTGGTGGACGACCTCGGCCTTGAGCCACGGGGCGCCGGCGACGAGCGGCGCGCCGAGCGCGCGGTCCTTCGAAATCAGGTTCGCGACGGCGCTCGCCTCGGTGCCATAGGTCGCGACGAGATGACGCGCGTCGTTCGTCGCGGTGCCCTCCTTCACCAGCTCGCCGACCAGGGCATCGAGGTCGGCGACTTCGCCGCCGGGCAGCGGTTCCGTGTCGCTTGCCGAGCGCTTCGGCACGCGCCTCCCATCGAGCTTGTGCAATCGCTTCGCGACGACGTCCACGACCTGCGCGCCCATGACGCGATAGGTCGTGAGCTTGCCGCCCGCGATTGTCACCAGCCCGCTCCGGCTCTGGACGATCCTGTGCTCGCGCGGCACGGCGGCCGTGGGTCCGGCGCCGTCCTTGAGCAGCGGCCGGAGCCCGGCCCACGCGGCGATCACATCTTCGAGTCCGAGCCGGGCGTTGGGAAACACCGCGTTCGCCGAGCGGACGAGGTAGATGACGTCCTGCTCGGTCGCCATGACGTCGTCGGGGGCGACGGTCTCGTCGGTGTCGGTCGTCCCGACCACCGACACCTCGCCCCACGGCAGCACGAACATCACGCGTCCGTCCACCGGCGAGAGCAGCGTCACCGCACCGGTGTTCCCGATGCGCCGCTGGGTCACCGAGATGTGCGCGCCCTTGGTTGGCCGCAGCAGCGGCTCGGCTCCCGGCTCGTCGACCTGGCGCAGCGAGTCCGACCACGGTCCGGTGGCGTTGACGACGACGTGCGCGCGCACGGCGATGCGTTTACCGGTGACGGCGTCCTCGATCGTGGCCCCGCGCACCAGGCCGTCCGCCTTGTCGAGCCCGACGACCCGCGCGTAGTTCAGGCACCGGGCGCCGTGCCGGTGCGCCGAGCGGATCGTGGCGAGCGTCAAACGCGAGTCGTCGGTCATCGCGTCCCAGTACAGCGCGCCACCCTTGAGCCCGCGCTCACGCAGCAACGGCTCGATCTTCATCACGGCGCCCCGGGACAGCAGCCGGTGCGCGTGCACGTTCCTGAACAGCGCGAGAATGTCGTAGAGCCACACGGCGGCCGAGATCTGAAACCGCGTTACGCGACTGCCCTGGTGCGCGGGGAAGACGAACGCCTGCGGCCGAACGATGTGCGGAGCGATGCGCATCAGCGTGCGCCGCTCGCGGCTCGCCTCGAAGACGAGTCGCAGCCAGCCGTGCTCGAGGTAGCGCAGACCGCCGTGGACCAGGTGCGAGGATCGGCTGGAGGTCCCCCATGCGAAGTCGCCCGCGTCCACCAGCACGGTCTTGAGGCCGCGCATGGCGGCGTCGCGGGCGACGCCCGCGCCGGTGATCCCGCCGCCGATGACGAGCAGGTCGGCGGAATCATCGCGAAGCGATTCGAGATTCGCGGCTCTCGTCGTGGCCGAAAACTGGGTATCGCTCACGGCGTCAATCTGGCCCCTCATTCCTCGCGTGGCTAGCTTTCACGCTCTATGAACGGCATGTCCGGGCGTCCCGTGGTGGTCGTCGGTGGGTGTCGCACGCCGTTCGCGAAGGCGGGCACGAGCCTGAAGCGCCTGACCGCCGTGGACCTCGCCCGGCACGCGGCCCGCGAGCTCCTGGTCCGGACCGAAGTCCCGCCTAACCAGGTGGATCAGGTGATCTTCGGCCAGGTGATTCCGTCGATCCTGGTGCCGAACGTCGCTCGCGAAGTCGCACTCCTGCCGCAGTTTCCCAAGACGATCCCCGCCTACTCGCTCAACCGCGCCTGCGCATCCTCGAACACCGCGGTCGCCGACGCATTCGACCAGATCCGGCTCGGCTACGCCGACATCGTTCTCGCGGGCGGCACCGAGTCGCTCTCGGACATCCCGATCCTGCACTCGCGGCGTTTCTCCGAGATCCTGGTCGAGGCCAGCAAGGCCAGGAGCCTGCCGCAGCGCATCGGCGTGCTGCTCCGGACGCGCCCCAAGGACCTGATTCCGGTTTCGCCGGCGATCGCGGAGCCCTCGACCGGCGAGTCCATGGGCCAGTCGGCCGAGAAGATGGCGAAGGAGAACGGCATCAGCCGTGAGGCGCAGGACCAGTTCGCACTCGGCTCGCACCGCAAGGCGGCGCAGGGCACCAAGGACGGCCGGCTCACCGAGGAGATCGCGCCGGTCTTCGTGCCGCCCCGCTACGAAGAAATCGAGACCAGCGACAACGGGATCCGTTACGACACGTCGCTCGACCAGCTCGCGAAGCTCAGGCCGGTCTACGATCGCAAGCATGGAACGGTGACCGCCGGCAACGCGTCGCCGCTTACCGACGGCGCGTCCGCCGTGCTCGTCATGAGCGAAGAAAAGGCGCGCGCGATGGGTTACGAGCCGCTGGTCTGGATCCGCTCCTACGCAGTCGCGGCCGTGGATCCCGGCTGGCAGCTGCTGATGGGGCCGGCGTGGGCGGCACCGAAGGCGTTGGACCGGGCCGGTATCTCCTGGAAGGACCTGGGCCTGGTCGAGATGCACGAGGCCTTCGCCGCACAGGTGCTCTCCAACATCCAGGCCTTCGAGTCGAAGAAGTTCGCGCAGGAACAGCTCGGCCGGGCGGACGCGATCGGGCAGGTGAATCCCGAGACGCTGAACGTGATGGGCAGCTCGCTGGCGATCGGTCACCCGTTCGGCGCGACCGGCACGCGGATCACGACGACCCTGGCCAACGAGATGAGGCGCCGCGGCGTCCAGTTCGGCCTGATCTCGGTGTGCGCGCAGGGTGGGATGGGGTTCGCCATGGTGCTGGAGCGTCGCTGATGGGCGCCTTCACGATCCAGCGCGAGGACGACGTCGCGGTCGTGGTGTTCGACCTGCCCGGCGGGAGCGTGAACAAGTTCTCCCGGGTCGTGAAGGACGAGTTCGCCGCGACCATGCGCGTGCTGAAGGATGACGCGGAGGTGCGCGGCGTCGTGCTGATCTCGGGCAAGAGCGACAACTTCGTCGCGGGCGCCGACATCGAGGAGTTCGTCGCGGCGAAGACCGAGGCCGCGTTCTTCACGCTCTCGCGCGAGGGACAGCAGTTCCTGGACGAGATCGCGTCGTTCCCGAAGCCCGTCGTGGCGGCGATCAACGGCGCGTGCCTGGGCGGCGGCCTCGAGATCTCGCTCGCCTGCCATCGGCGCATCGCGAGCACGCACCCCAAGACCGTGCTCGGCCTTCCGGAAACGCAGCTCGGCATCATCCCCGGAGCGGGCGGCTGCAACCGGTTGCCGCGCTTGATCGGCCTGCGTGCGGCGCTCGACATGATCCTGACGGCGCGCAACATCAAGCCCGACCGTGCGCTCAAGATGGGCCTCGTGGACGAGGTGGTGCCGCCTTCGATCCTGCGCGCGGTCGCGGTTGGACTCGCGCGGGACCAGCGGCTGCCGCTGCGGCGGGGCCGGCCGGCGGGCCTGGTGTCCTGGGTGCTCGATGGAACGGCGCGCGGCAGGTCTTTCGTCCTCGCGCAAGCGCGCAAGGCGGCGCTGAAAAAGAGCGGCGGCCACTACCCGGCGCTGCCCGCGGCCCTCGACGTGGTCGAATACTCGTTCGCTCACGGCATGCCGCGCGGCCTCGAGCGCGAGGCGCTGGTGTTCTCGAAGATGGCGACGACCGATGTGTCCAGACGCCTGGTCGAGATCTTCTTCGCCACCACGGCGCTCAAGAAGGACCCGGGCGTGGCCGCGCCGGCCCCCGAGCCGGGCAAGGTCGAGCGCATCGGCGTCCTCGGCGCGGGGTTCATGGGTGCCGGCATCGCGGCCCTCGCGGCCGACCAGGCCGGCGTGAGCGTGCGGATGAAGGACGCCGACCTGCCGCGCGTCGCCAAGGGCCTCAAGGCGGTCTCCGACGTGATCAGCGAGAACGTGAAGCGTCGCCGCTACGACCGCCGCGAGGGTGCGCGCCGAACGTTGCTGGTCTCGGGAGGGACCGACTACAACGGTTTCCGGCGGGCGGACCTCGTGATCGAGGCGGTCTTCGAGGACCTCGCGGTGAAGCAGGCGGTCTTGCGCGAGGTGGAGGCGATCGCGAAGCCCGAATGCGTTTTCGCGTCGAACACCTCCACGATCCCGATCGGGCGCATCGCCGCGGTGTCGCGACATCCCGAGACCGTCGTCGGCATGCATTTCTTTTCGCCGGTGCATCGGATGCCGCTGCTCGAAGTGATCGCCGCCGAGCGCACCTCGAAACAGTCGGTCGTGACCGCCGCGGCGTTCGGGCGGCGCCTGGGCAAGACGGTGATCGTCGTGCAGGACAAGCCCGGGTTCTTCATCAACCGGATTCTCGCGCCGTACATGAACGAGACGGGCTACCTGCTCGCCGAGGGCGCGCCGATCGAAGCGCTCGACCTCGCGATGACGAGATGGGGTTTCCCGGTCGGGCCGGTGACGCTCCTCGACGAGGTCGGCCTCGACGTGGCCGTGAAGGCCGCGCACGTGATGGTGGAGGCCTTCGGCGATCGGCTGAAGCCCGGAATGCGCCTCGACGCGATGGTCGAAGCGGGGCGGCTCGGCCGCAAGAACGGCCGGGGCTTCCTGCGCTACGAGGGCGGCAAGAAGACGGGCGTGGACGAGTCGGCATACGGAGTGCTCGGGATCGCCAAGGGTTCGGGCCCCGGCGATCCGGCGATCGTGGAGCGGCTCACCCTCGCGATGCTGAACGAGGCGGCGCGCGCGCTCGAGGAAGGTGTCGTGCGCCAGCCGCGCGACGGCGACATCGGCGCGATCTTCGGAATCGGATATCCGCCGTTCCGCGGCGGGCCGTTCCGCACGCTCGACGCGATGGGCGCGGCCCATGCGGCACAGGCGCTCGAGCGCCTGGCCGCGCGACTCGGACCGCGGTTCGCGCCGGCCCCGAGCCTGGTGGACATGGCCCGGCGCTCCGCCCGCTTCTACCCGGAGACCTGAGCCGGGTGCTGCGCTCGGGTCTTCTCTATCTCAGCGAACAACCGAGCATCTTCCGGTTCGTGCGACGCAACGCCCTCGCGCGGAAGTTCGCCTCGCGCTTCGTCGCCGGCGAAACGCTCGACACGGCGGCGCGCGCGGTTCGGGACTTGAACGCGGCGCGCATCAGCGCGAGCCTCGACCTGCTGGGCGAGAGCGTGACCACCGACGCCGAGGCGCGCTCGGCCGCCGACACGGCGGTCCAGATGCTGGAGCGCATCGCCGCGGACCGGCTCGACGCGAACGTGTCCATGAAGCTCACGCAGCTCGGCCTCGATCTGGATCTCGCCTCGTGCGCGGCCAACGCGCGACGCGTGCTCGAGCGCGCGCGGGCGCTCGACATCTTCGTGCGCATCGACATGGAGAGCAGCGCCTACACCCAGCGCACTCTCGACCTCGTCGAGGAGGAGCTGTACCCGGAATTCCCGAAGCACGTGGGCGTAGTCATCCAGTCCTACCTCTATCGCAGCGCGGAGGACGTGCAGCGCCTGGCCGGCCTCGGCATGCGCGTCCGGCTGTGCAAAGGCGCCTACAAGGAACCGCCCGCCGTCGCCTTCCCGGCGAAGGCCGACGTGGACCGTGCGTACGGCGAGTTGATGGAAACGCTCCTCCTGCGAGGCATCTACCCGGCCATCGCCACCCACGACCCGGCGCTCATCGCCAGGGCGCGCCGGTTCGCCGAGTCGCAGCGTATCCCTTTCGACCGCTTCGAGTTCCAGATGCTGTACGGGGTGCGCCGCGACCTCCAGGAGCAGCTCGTCCGGGCGGGCCACCGAATGCGGGTATACGTTCCCTTCGGCACGCAGTGGTATCCCTACCTGATGCGCCGACTCGCCGAGCGGCCCGCCAACATCGCGTTCATTCTCGGCAACGTCGTGAAGGAGGGGCTGCGCTGATCGTGGACGAAGGGACGCTGTCCGGATACGTCGCCGTGCACGGTCGTCCCCCCGCGTTCGAGGGCCTGGATGGCCGCGCGTACTCGGTCGGGATATTCTCGGATGACGATCCGGGACCCGACGGCCGGTACGGGGCGTCGCTGATCTTCATCCGGTGGTCGGCGTCGCAGGAGCCCGACGGTCACCTCGAAACCGAGTACCTCGCGCGCGCAGTGGATCCGGCGGTCGCCGAGGCGGAGGTGGGACGCATGGCGCTCGAGGAGGTCAAGGCGGCACTGGACACGCTGATCGAGGGGAACCCGACGTGAGCGCCCGCGTAACCGGCGCGATGGCGGGTGAGGGACTCCTGTTCGCCCCGTTCTTCGGCCTGCGTTACCCGGATCCGGCGAAGCTCGCGGCCCGTCTTGCGCCGCCATACGACGTGATCGCGCCGGCACAGCGTCGCGAGCTGGTGAAGCAGGACGCATACAACATCATCGCCGTGGATCTGCCGATCGCCGCGCCGGGCGAGGACCCCTACGCCTATGCCGGGAACATGCTGGCGAGCTGGCAGCGCCGGAGCGTCCTGGTGCGGGACCAGGAGCCGTGCGCGTATGTGCTGCGCACGACCATGCGCCTCGAGGACGGCCGCGAGGTGCGGCGCACCGGAGCGCACCTGGCGCTTGCCGCCATGCCGTTCACGGAAAACGGTCGGGTCCGGCCGCACGAGCACACGCACGCCGAACCGAAGGAAGATCGCCGCAAGCTCGCGCTGGCCACGGGGTGCAACACCAGCCCGATCTTCGTCCTGGCGCCGGACAACCGCGGGGACTTCGCGAAGACGCTGGAACAGGTAACGGCCGAGCCGCCGTGGGCGACCGTCGAGGCGCTCGGGGGGGTCCACGAGATCTGGATCGCGAAGGCCCCATTCTCGCTGCGTCTCGCGACGTTCGCCTCCGATTCGCCGGTCTACATCGCCGACGGCCACCATCGGTACGAGACGGCCGCGTACCTGCGCGAGGATCGCGAACTTCCGGCGAAGTGGTTCGTGGGTGCGCAGCGCACGCTCGCGCACGTCGTCTCGTTCAAAGACCCCGGCCTGACGATCCTGCCGACGCACCGCATCGTCGAAGGCAAGCCGCTCGATCGCGCCGAGGTACTCAAAGCCGCCAATCCGTACTTCGCACGCGCGCTACCCGAGCAGACGCCCGCGCTCACGGTCGTCTTCTCGGACGGAACCGACGCACCGATGGTGCTGCGCCCCGAGGCCGATCTCTCCGCCGCCTCCGACCTGTCGGCGCACCCGGCGGTCCGCTCGCTCGGCGTCGCCGTCGCGGACGCGGTCTTCATCGGCGTGGTGCTCCAGTCGCTCGCCAAGGCGAAGCCGGCCGTGCGCTACACGCCGGTGGCCCGCGAGGCGCGCGAGGCGGCCACCAGCGGCAGCGCGGGCCTGGCTGTGCTGGTGCCGGCGCCGACGCTGGATGAGATCAGGGCCGTGAGTGATGCGGGTCAGTACATGCCGCCGAAGTCCACCTACTTCGCGCCCAAGGTGCCCTCGGGCGTGGTGATGCGGCTCTTCGAAGGCGAGATGTAGTCAGCGCCGAACCGGCCGCGCGGCTCAGTGCGCGAGCTCCTTGCGAGACTTGGCGAGTGGCGGCGGCGCGAACGCTCGGCCCGTCACATCCTGCAGTGCCGATGCGACGTCGTCTTCCGTCAGCAGCTCCGTGCCGGTGACGACCCGCGCCCACACCCGCTCGACGTCCGCGCCGCCGAGTGCCACCGCGGCATCGTGCAGCTCGGCTTCGCGGACGTTGTGGTTGCGGCGCGGTGCCGCGATCACCAGCAGCCGGCGCGACAGGTCATCCAGCGTGTGCCGCCCGCGGCTGCCTCTGCGGATCGCTGCGTCCAGCATCAGTCCCGCGAGCATTCCCTTCCGGTAGATCAGCAGCTCCGTGTTGTCGCCGCCCATCCGCGCCCGATTCTCCTCGGCCATCGTCATGCGGGTGCGGTGCTCGATGCGCTGGTAGTTGCGCAGCGACTGCCAGCACAGCTGAGCCAGCTCGTCGGGCCGGTTCTGCCACGAGGCGTACAGCCGGGCCGCGACATAGTCGGTCACGCCTTCGATCCACCACCGCTCGGTCTCGAGCGCGCCGCCGAACCACAGGTGCAGGGTCTCGTGCATCATGTCGTGCGCGCGACCGACTTCGAGCACCTCGCCAGGCTCCCAGATCAGCCCGATGCTGGCAAGACCCTGGAGGCTGCCGCTCGTGCGGCCCTTGGGGCCCACGTCGCTGGTGTACGTCACGGTTTGGGTCTGCGCCGGCCCGAGCATCTCGGTGGCGCGCCCCAACCCGGCACGGATGGTCGCGATCACCACGGAGTCGGTGAAGTACCGGTGTCCGCGGATCGCGAGGCGCCACTGCGTGCGGCCCTCGGTCCCGTCGTAGAAGCGGAAGTCGGGCGCAGCCGCGAGCGTCGCGCCGAGCAGGTCGTCCCCGCTCCCGGGACGGTAGTCGCCGTCATCGCCCGGCCAGCCAGCGAAGGTGCGCCATCCCGAGGGGGGCAGCACCCGTACGATGACGACCGGGTAGGCGCGCTCGAGCTTGCGGTACACCGTCGGATCGGGCGCGACGAACAGGCTCCGCGTCACCGCGTAGAGGTGCAGCGAGTCGAACCCCGCGCCGGTCGAGCCCTCGGCCAGACGATGGTTGAAGTCGAGGCGGTAACGGAAGCGCACCGCGCCGCGCTCGGGAACGCTGATCCGCCACGCGTTGCCGCTGTGCAGAGCGTCGAGTCGGCTCCCGCGGTCGTCCGTCGCGGCGAGCCCGGCAACGTGCGTGCCCGCAGGGCCGGATGCCGGCGGCCCCGAAAGCAGCAGCAGGCCCGCTCCCGACGTGAGTCTGGCTTCGACGCTCAGGTGAAAGTCGGACGGAACGACCGCGACGTTGTAGATCAGCGTGTCGCGCGCCACCTGGGCGCGCGCCGGCCCCGCCGCGAGCAACAAGGTGAGGATCGGCAGCATGGTCCGCTTCATATCGGAGGGAAATTAGCACATTTGCGGCCAGCGTTGAGGCGGCGGGTCACGGCGACTATCTTTGTCGGTCATGGCCACCCGCTCGAAGGCGGCTGAGGTACCCTCGCGCCGGCTCGCCAAGCGCGACCTTCTCGACATCTATCGACTTATGCTCCTGTCGCGCCGGATCGACGACAAGGAGATCCAGCTCAAGCGCCAGAACAAGATCTTCTTCCAGATTTCCGGGGCGGGCCACGAAGCGGTGCTCGTCGCCGCCGGGAAGGCGCTCCGGGCCGCCCACGACTGGTTCTATCCGTACTATCGCGATCGCGCGCTCTGCCTCACGCTCGGCATGACGCCGACCGAGATGTTCCTCTCGGCGGTCGGGGCCCAGGCCGACCCCAATTCCGGCGGACGCCAGATGCCGTCGCACTGGGGCCACAAGGACCTCAACATCGTCAGCCAGTCGAGCCCGACCGGGACCCAGTGCCTCCAGGCCGTGGGCTGCGCCGAGGCGTGGCTGCGCTACGACCGGATCGGGACGATCCCCGACCGGCTACAGAAGATGAAAGGGGACGAGGTCGTCTACGTCTCCCTGGGCGACGGGACGACGAGCGAGGGCGAGTTCTGGGAAGCGCTCAACAGCGCATGCAATCTCAAGCTGCCCGTGCTGTTCCTGGTCGAGGACAACGGCTACGCGATCTCCGTGCCGGTCGAAGTCAACACGGCAGGCGGGTCCATCTCGAACCTGGTGGGAGGGTTCCCCGATCTCCTGGTCGAGCGGTGCGACGGCTGCGACCCGATCGAGTCGTACGAAACGATCGGCCGCGCCGTCGCGCATTGCCGCGCGCGCAAGGGTCCCGCGCTGGTGCACGCCAGCGTGATCCGGCCGTATTCACACTCGCTGTCGGACGACGAAGTCCTGTACAAGCCGCCGGCCGAGCGCGAGGCCGAGGCCAGGAAGGATCCGGTGGTGAGCTTCCCGGCGCGGCTGCTCGCCGACGGCATCGCGACCAAGGAAGAGGTCGCGGCGATCGAGGCCGAGGTGACGAAGACGGTGGACGCCGCGGTCGACGCGGCGCTGTCCAGCCCGCAGCCGCAGATCGAGACCGCCCTGCGGTTCGTCTATTCGCCCGACGTGGATCCGACCTCGGAGCAGTTCGACACCGAGGACGACCCGCAGTTCGGCGGCGACCCGACAACGATGGTGGACCTGCTCAACGCGTGCATGCGGGACGAGCTGACCCGCGACCCCAGAATCATCATGTTCGGCGAGGACATCGCCGACGTCTCGCGCGAACAGTACGCCGGCCAGGTGAAGGGCAAGGGCGGCGTGTTCAAGGTGACGTGGGGTCTCCAGCGGCAGTTCGGCTCCGACCGCGTGTACAACTCGCCGCTCGCCGAAGCGAACATCATCGGCCGCGCGATCGGGCTCGCGACGCGCGGGCTCAAGCCGGTGGTCGAGATCCAGTTCTTCGACTACATCTGGCCCGCGTTCATGCAGATCCGCAACGAGCTCGCGAACATCCGGTGGCGCTCCAACAACGCGTTCAGCGCGCCGGTCGTGATCCGGGTGACGTACGGCGGCTACCTCAAGGGCGGCGCGCCCTACCACTCGCAGACCGGGGCGTCGCTGTTCACGCACACGCCGGGCCTGCGGGTCATCTGCCCCTCGACGGCGCTCGACGCGAACGGCCTGCTGCGCACGGCGATCCGCTGCGAGGACCCCGTGCTGTTTCTCGAGCACAAGCACCTGTACCGCCAGACGTACAACAAGGCGCCGTATCCGGGCCCGAACTTCATGATCCCGTTCGGCAAGGCGAAGGTGGTGCGCGAGGGCCGCGATCTCACGGTCGTGACCTACGGTGCGACCGTCCAGCGCACGCTGGTCGCCGCGAAGGAGGTCGAGGAGAAGGACGGATTGAGCGTCGAGGTCGTCGACCTGCGCTCGCTCTCGCCCGTAGACTGGGAGACGATCGGCGCGTCGGTGCGCAAGACCAACAAGGTCATCGTGGCGCACGAGGACGCGCGCTCGTGGGGCTACGGCGCCGAGCTGTCGGCGCGCATCGCCGACGACCTGTTCGTGTGGCTCGACGCCCCGGTGCGTCGCGTCACATCGCTCGACACATTCGTGGCGTACGCACCGCAGCTCGAAGACCACATCCTACCCCAGGCGTCCGACCTGGCCGCGGCGATCCGAGAGCTGGCCGCCTTCTGATGAGCGACGCCCGGCAGGGGCGCCGCGCGCTCTTCTGCCTGTTGTTCCTGCTTTCGGGGGCGGCGGGCCTGGTCTACGAGCAGATCTGGATCCGCGAGCTCCAGCACTTCTTCGGCTCCACCATCCACTCGATCACGACCGTCGTCGCCGCCTACATGGGTGGCCTAGGCCTGGGTGCGTGGGTGATGGGGCGCCGTGCCGACCGGCAGGGCAATCCCGCGAAGCTGTACGGCGCGCTCGAGATCGCGATCGGCGTGTTCGGTCTCCTCTCGCCGCTGGTGTTCGCGGGAGTAGGTGTGGCCTACCTGGCCGTGGCGCGCGTCATCGTGCCGGGCCTGTGGCTCGCCACGGCGATCAAGTTCGTGTTCGCGTTCGCCGTAATGCTCGTGCCGACGTTCCTCATGGGCGGCACGTTGCCCGTGCTGACGCGCGCGTTCGCGGGCAGGGAGACCGTGCACCTGAGGCGCGAGCTGGCGCTGTTCTACGGCCTGAACACAGTGGGCGGGGTGCTGGGCTGCGCCCTGGGCGGCTACTACCTGGTCGAGTACGTCGGCCTCCTGCCCTCGCTGATCGGGACGGGCGTGCTCAACCTGGCGCTCGGCTTCAGCGCGCTGGCGGCGGTGCGCGGCAGCGGCCCCTCCGACCTGGCGCCGGTCGGCGAGCCGGAATCGGTCCAGAGCGAAGTCAGCGACGACGTGCGCCGGTTCGCCACGTGGCTCATCGGGCTCACCGCGTTCGCGTCGCTGCTGTACGAGATCGCCTGGACCCGCGTGCTGGTGCTCGTCGTGGGCAGCTCGACCTACGCGTTCACGACGATCCTGGTGTGCTTCCTGCTGGGCATCGGAATCGGCAGCCTCGTGGCGATCGGAAAGGGGCGAGGCGTCCAGGAACGGCTGTTCCTGGCGGCACTGATCCAGGGCGCGATCGCCGTGCTCGCCTCGCTGCTGTTCCCGTTCTTCCGCGCGCTGCCCGTGTACATCATCGCGACCTTGCAGATCCCGTTCCTCACGCCCACGGAGCTGATCGCGCTGCACAGCATCGCGCTGGCGGTCGTGATCATCCCGCCGGCGATCGGCATGGGGCTGGCCTTCCCGGTGCTGGCCGAGCTCGCGGCGCGCCGCAGCGGGACGTCGGGCACCGAGACGGGCCGCGCGTACTTCGCCAACACGCTGGGCAGCATTGCGGGCGCGGTGATAACGGGATTCCTGTTCATCCACCTGATCGGAAGCGAGCACACGCTGGTGCTCGGAGTCGCGATCAACGCGGCGGCGGCGCTCGCGCTTTCCTGGCGGCTCTCGCGCGAGCGCGGCACGGGCTTCATGCTCGGACAGGGTGAGCGGGCCCCCGCCCTCCTGGCCCTGCTCGCGCTCATCGTCGCGCTGCTGACACCGGCATGGTCGTCGCGGCTGCTCGACCGGGGACCCGCGATCTACGGCCGCGACACCGACTCGCGCGAGGAGCTCGACCA
The DNA here is from genome assembly GCA_044449445.1 of Gemmatimonadales bacterium. Taxonomy (GTDB): domain Bacteria; phylum Gemmatimonadota; class Gemmatimonadetes; order Gemmatimonadales; family JACORV01; genus DASXPG01. The sequence goes on along the minus strand of JBIOIA010000050.1, from coordinate 1,586 downwards.
CTTCCTGCGCGGATTCGGGTCCGAGCAGCTGAGCTTCGACGAGGGTTGGAACGCCACGGTGTCGGTGTGGCGCAACGGCGGCACGACGTGGCTCAAGACCAACGGCAAGGCCGACGCCTCCAGCATGGCCGACATGAACACGCAGGTGATGGTCGGGATGCTCGCACCGCTGGCCAATCCGCACCCCCGGCGGGTGTTCGTGATCGGGTTCGGGAGCGGGGCATCGGCTCGCTCCGCGGCCGACGTCATCGGCGTCGAGCACATCGACATCGTTGAGATCGAGCGCGCGGTGATCCGCGCCGCGCCGCTGTTCAGCATCATCAACGGCGACGTGCTGCACGATCCCAGGGTGCGGCTGATCGAAGACGATGCGCGCAGCGCGCTGCAACTCGCGAAACAGCCGTACGACGTCATCGTCTCGGAACCTTCGAACCCCTGGATCGCGGGCGTCTCGGCGCTGTACACGAAGGAATACTTCGAGGTCGTGAAGCGGCACCTCGCGCCGGACGGGGTGTTCGGGCAGTGGGTGCAGACGTACCGCGTGCCGGTCGAGGTCGTCGCGGTCGTGGTCGCGAACATGCGCGCCGTCTTCCCGCACGTGGAGATGTGGTACGCGAACACGAGCGACTTGATCCTGCTCGCGTCGAACCAGCCGATCCGGTGGGACCGTGCGCGGGTGGCCGCGCACCTCGTTCCGGGCACGCCGATGGCCGCGGCGTTCCGCGACTGGCTGGAAATCGACCGTCCCTCGGGCCTGCTGGGCCGGTTCCTGCTCGGCGACAAGGGAACGGACGCGCTGGCGAAGACGGCCACGTTCACGCATACCGACGACCGGCCGACGCTCGAGTTCGTCGCAGCGCGCGGGCTGCTCGCCACCGGGCTGCCCAGCGTCTTCGACTCGATGGTGGCGGTCAGGCGGTCGGTGGGCGATTCGCTGCCCCTGCTCCAAGGCTGGACGCTGGCTCCCGGCGAGCTCGACTGGTCGCTCGCGCGGGCGCTCCAGCCGGACGGCAGCTTCGCGCAGCTGTTCGCCGAGCAATCTGTCGCGAGCGCACCGCGCGATCCCGAGCGCCAGCTTGAGCTGGGTCGGATCCTGTGGAGCAAGGAGGAGTACCACGCGGCGCAGGAGCATCTCGACGCGGCGGTGCGCGGGCGCCCCAATGACCCGCGTGCGCTGCTCTATGCCGGGTTGACCAAGCTGGCGCTGGCCGACACGACCTCCGGGCAGGCGCTGCTCGAGCGTGCGCGCCGGGCGGGCGGCGATTCGGCCTGGGCCGCCAGCGCCCTGGCCGAATACGCGGCGCGCCACGCAGACTGGGCGACCTCGGCGTCGCTCGCGATCGAGGCGCTTCGGGGCCTGCATCCCACCCTCGCCACACCATTCCCCGGTTCATTGCAGAACGTGGTGCGCGACCTCGCGCTCAACGCGCCGCCTCAAGCAGCGGCGCCCGTGATGGAGGAGGCGATGCGCCGCCGGCCCTCGTGGGACCTGGCGTTCCATGGCGGTGCGCTGGCGAACGTGCGGTGGGGCGGCGAGCACTGCCCGCATGCCGCGCAGCTGGCGAGCGAAATGAACCGCTTCGGAT
>JBIOIA010000049.1:0-14624 GCA_044449445.1 Gemmatimonadales bacterium | reverse complement strand
GGCGCGCCCCCCCCCGCCCGGAATCAACCTCGGCGCGCAGCCCAGCGCGCCCTTCAGCAAGAGGCCGATCTCCTCCCGCGGCAGATCGAGCACGCCCCACACGCCGATCTTCGCGCCCTCGTACTCGCCCCACCACCCCTTCACTTCCATGCCCAGCAGGCCCGCGAGCAGGACGTTGTTGCCGACCTCAGGGTGGATGTCGAGCGGAATGTGCGCGCCGTACACCGCGATGTCGTGCTCGAGCAGGGCGGCGAAGCGACGGCGCGCGCGGCCGACGAGCGGCTGAAGGCCGCCCCAGAACAGGCCGTGGTGCGCGATCAGCAGGTCGGCATGAAGGGCGGCCGCCTCGTCGATCACCGCCTGACAGGCGTCCACCGCTACGGCAATGCGCCGGACCTCGCCGCCGTTCTCCACCTGGAGACCGTTCATGGCCAGCGCGTCATCGCCGACCTCGCGCACGCGGAGGTAGCCGTCGAGGTACTCGGCGATCTCGCGAAGCCGCACCGGTCCCCTCATGCGCGCTTGTGCGCGGCGCTGGCGGGAACGATCTCCACGTGCGGCACGCGCAGCGTGCCACGCACGATGGAGTCGCGCGCCGCGGCGATCCTCGCGCGGAGCGCTGCCGGGACACGCGCGGCGAGCCGCTCGTTGATCACGAAATCCACCACGCTGTCCTTGATGCCGAGCGGCATCACACCCGCGTGGAAGCGGCGCTCCTTGACCGTGCGCGCGACAACCAGCAGGGCGTGGGGCACGTCGAGCGTCGCCGAAGCGACGATCACGTCCGGAGCGACCGCGTTCTGGTTCCGGTTCGAGCCGATCGCGAGCACGCCCGGATTCTCGCGCGCCGCCTGGAACACGCCGAACGCGGCCGCGTCGGCGTTGTGGATCAGAACGTCGGCGCCGCGACGGATCTGGGCGAGCGCGTACTCCTTGGCGGCCGCGACGTCCTCGAAGTTCCCGATGTACGCCTGGAGGACTTCGACGCCCGGCCTGACCGCCCTCGCCCCGCCCACGAAGCCGAGATACGTGCCCTCGACCGGCGGGAGTTTCTGGCCTCCGACAAACCCTACCTTACCCGAGCGCGTCAGGGCCCCGGCGAGCATGCCGCCGAGGTAGGTCCCTTCCTCGAGCTGGAAGATCATCGGCGATACGTTGGGCCGGACCGTCGAGCCCGACGTCGTGATAAAGACGGTATTGGGATACTCGGCGCCAACCCGCCCGGCCGCGTCCTGGAACTCGTACCCGTGGCCGAAGACGAGTTTGAACCCTCTGCGGGCGTAGTCCCGGAATGCCTCATCGAATTCGGCGGGGGTCCTGGTCTCGACCTGGCTGACCTGTGCGCCGAGCGAATCGCGGATGCGCAGCAGTCCTTCGTATGCCCCGGCATTCCAGCCGGCGTCGGAGATGGGCCCGGGTGTCAGGAGGGCGACCTTGAAGAGCTCGTCACCGCCCTTTCGGGCACACCCGGTCATCAGTGTCGCGACAGCGACGCCACAGAGACAAGACTGTATGTTGAAGCGTTCAAACACTGATCAACACCGCAAGATATTGTGCATCAACGGCTTGCGCCGTCCGTGCGCACGATCTGTTCAACGGATGTTGATACCGGGGCTAGCGGCCAGTACCTGGAGCCGGCATACGTGGCGGAGTTGAGCGCGCAACTGGAACCGGCGGTCGCGGCGGGTTCGCCGGGCTGCCGCCCGGGAGCTTGGACTCCGGCCGCTGGGGCTGGACCGGCCTCTGCTGCCCGGCGCCCTGCTCTCCCATGCGGATCAAGCCGTTCAGCGACGCACCCTCGGCGACTGAGATGCGCCGCGTGGTGATGTCGCCGTTCACGATCGCACCGGACTGGATTTCGACGCGCTCGAGGGCACGGATCGCGCCGTTCGCCTGGCCACCGACCACCGCCTCGCGGGCGTCGATGTCGCCATCCACCACGCCGCCCTTCGCGACGAGCACCTGGTTCTTGGCCTGGACGTGGCCTTCCACGGTGCCTTCGACCTTCACGGTTCCGTTGCTCTCCAGATCGCCCCGCACCGTCATGCCGACGGCGATGATGGACAATCCGCCCGCGGGCTGTTCCGGCTCGGTCGCGCTTTTCGCCTTGAGGATCGCCATGCTAGTTGCCCTCCTTCACGAGCGACAGCGGATCCACCGAGCGTCCGCCACGCCGGATTTCGAAGTGCAGGTGCGGCGCGGTCGAACGGCCGCTGTTGCCCGACAACGCGATGACCTGGCCGGCCCGCACCGACTCGCCCTGGGCGGCGATGACGCGCGAGAGGTGGCCGTACTTCGTTGAGTATCCGTCAGGATGCTGTATGACAACGTACAACCCGTAGGCCGAATCGGTTCCCGTCAGCGTGACGCGGCCGCCGCCAGAGGCGCGCACGTCGGAGCCGATCGGCACCGCGAGATCGATCCCAGGGTGACTCTCAGTTCCGGGATCGCCCTCTGCGAGCCCGCGCGTGCGAAAGGACGGCACGCTGAGCGGCCATCGGTGCGGTATCGATGCGCCCGCTGGCTCCATGCTCGGCGCCGGTGACTCGCCGGGCGCCGGGGCGCGCGCCATCAGCGGCGGCGCAACGTAGAGTCCCTCGTCCGCCGACCGTGCGGCGGAGCTGTTCGAGGTCCCGGGCAGCGTGACGTTGCCGGTCAGCATGCGGCGCATCTGCGAGTAGCGCGCCTCGACTTCATCGAGCCGGCGCGCCAGCTCGTTGACCCGCGCGTTCTCGATGCGCAGCTGCTCGACTTCATGCTCCAGCATCGGCGTCCGAGCGGCGGCCACGACGATGGGACCGTACAGCACGGCCACCAGCACGAGCGTCACGATCAGCGTGATCGTGGCGACGAGCGCCACGCGCGTCGCCCATGCGGAGAGCCGGAACTGGCGCGTCTCCAGCGCTCCGTCGCGATGTACCATGACGGTCACGCCGCGCGTGTTCATCAGCCGTCCCACCGCCTGCCCAGGATCGCCTCCATCAGGCGGCCGAGATCCTCGCTCGAGTAGAAGCGGATGGCCAAGTGGCCCTTCTGCTTGCCGGTGAGCACGACCGCGACGTCGGTCCCGAGCTTCTTCCGCAACGCTTCCTCGATGCGGCGCGCCTCGGGCGGCTGCGCGCGCCGTGCCTTCTTCGCCGACTTGCCCTTATGCCTGCCGTCGCCGCGCGTCGCGCGCTCGGTCTCGCGCACCGACCAGCCGTGCGCGACCGCTTCGCGCGCCAGGCGCGAGATCTCGCGGTCGTCGGCAAGAGAGAGCAGGGCACGCGCGTGGCCGGCGGTGAGCGCTCCCTGGTCCAGCAGCGCCTGCACCGGCTTCGGGAGATCGAGCAACCGCACCGCGTTCGCGACCGTCGAGCGGTCGCGTCCCACGGCGTGCGCGATCTGAGCGTGGCTCAAGCTGAAGTCGCGGCCCAACCGCTCGTAGCCCTCGGCCTCGTCGATCGGGGAGAGCGAGGCGCGCTGGAGGTTCTCGACCAGGGCGAGCGTCAGCAGCGTCTGCTCGTCCACGTCGCGGATGACCGCCGGCACCTTCTTCCAGCCCAGTTCCTTGACCGCCCGCCAGCGACGCTCGCCCGCCACGAGCTCGTAGCCGTCGCGCGAGGAGGGCCTGACGACGATCGGCTGGAGCAGTCCGTTGGCGGCGATCGAGTCCTTCAGCTCCTTGAGCGCGGCCGCGTCGAAGCCCCGGCGCGGCTGGTAGCGGTTGGGCTTGATCTCGGAGACCGCCAGCTCGCGCAGCGACCCCTCGCGCTCGGCCTCCTCGACCGATACGCCGAGCAGGGCCTCGAGTCCGCGGCCCAGCCGGCGCTTCGTGTCGGTGGGGCTCACGGCAGCGCCTCGAGCGTCGGGATCCGTGTCGCCTCGATGCTCTCGGTCGACGAACGGTTCACGGTCCGCGCGATAAGTTCTTCTGCCACATTGAGATACGTCTGCGCACCGATGGAGCCGATGTCGTACAGCAGGATCGGCTTGCCGAAGCTCGGCGCCTCGGCGAGCCTGACGTTCCGGGGGATCACGGTCCGGAACATCCGGGCGCCGAAGTACTCCTTGGCCTCCTCGGCGACCTGCTTGGAGAGGTTGAGCCGCGCGTCGTACATGGTGAGGAGCACGCCGTCGATTGCGAGCCGCGGGTTGAAGCTGCGCTGCACCAGGCGAATGGTGTTCAGCAGCTGCGACAGGCCCTCCAGGGCGTAGTACTCGCACTGGATCGGGATGATCACGGCGTCGGCCGCGGCCAGCATGTTGAGGGTCAGCATCCCGAGCGACGGCGGGCAATCCACCAGCACGTAGTCGTAGGCGGAGCGGACGCCTTCGAGGGCGCGGCGCATCACGGACTCACGGTGCGGGCGGGAGACCAGCTCGACCTCGGCGCCGACCAGGTCGCGCGAGGCCGGGGCGACGTCGAGCAGCGGAAAGTGAATGCCGCGCCTGATCACTTCGGCCATCGGGCGGCCGTCCAGCAGGACCTCGTAGATGGTCAGGCGGAGGCGGTCGCGCTCGATGCCGACGCCACTCGTGGCGTTGGCTTGGGGGTCGGCGTCCACCAGCAGGGTGCGCTTTTCCGCCGCCGCGAGCGATGCGGCGAGGTTGACGGCCGACGTCGTCTTGCCGACGCCGCCTTTCTGGTTTGCGATCGCGATGACTCGACCCATGAGCGGGGGAATCTACCCGCGTCGGGGGAGCCGTGATAGATCAGACGCGAGGGGAATCGCATGGGTGTTGCACGTGCAACGGGGGCCGGGCCAGGGGAGGGGTGTTGCACGTGCAACAGGGGGGCTTCCGGCCCCCCCTGTCAGCTGCTGTTTCGGTCCCGGTGCTCCCCCGCAGGCTCGGTCAGCTCTGCCTCGCCCAGCGCAGCAACTCCTTGATATTGGGCCGCTTGCCATACATGAGGATGCCGATCCGGTATACCCGTGCAGCGGCCCAGACGACCAACAGGACGGTGGCGACCATGATCGCCAGGGACATCCCGATCTGGGCTGGCGCCACGTCCGACGTGGCGACGCGCACCGGCATGATGATCGGCGCGGAGAGCGGGACGAGCGAAGCGCCGACGGCGAGGGGGCCCGAGGGGTCGCTCAGCGCGCTGAACGAGACGATCAGTGAGAACACCAGCAGCATCACGACCGGCTGCTGAGCCTGCTGCGCTTCGCTCTCGGTGTTGCAGGCGGCGCCCACCACCGCAAACAGCGCCGAATACAGGAGATAGCCCAGCAGGAAGTAGCCGATGGCCACGGCCAGCAGCTGGCCGCTGATGGCCGGCATCGAAGACGAGCTTGCGGCCGCCTCGGGCACATGGAAGAGGGTGAGGATCCGGGCTCGATTGTGCACCAGGAAATAGCCGGTGAGGGTCCAGATGCTGAACTGGAACATCCCCACCGCCCCCACGCCGATCACCTTGCCGAGCATGAGCTGGAATGGCTTGAGGCTCGAGACCAGGATCTCGATGATCCGGGTCTGCTTTTCCTCTATGACGCTGCGCATGACGTTGATCCCGTACAGCAGGATCACCATGTAGAGGACGATGCCCACGCCGTAGCCCAGGAAGAAGCTGGCCTGCCCGGACTCGCCGCCCTTGCCCTGGCGCGAGATGCGCTCGGTCTTGAGGCTGATCCGGCCTTGCGCCTCCTGGACGACGGCCGGGTCCACGCCACGCCGGGTCAGCCGCTCGACCACCACGCTCTGCCGCAGAGCGCCCTCCAGGATCGCCATGTCCGTCAGGGACGAGACGTTGCGGCCCCGGTACTGGGCGTTGCCCGCCTCGACGGTGGCCGACCCCAGGGTGAGATACCCGTCGATTGCCTCGAAACGCACCTGGTTGGCCAGCGAGTCCTCCACGGCGCCGATGCGGGCGTCGCTCGTGGCCTGGATCGAGACGGAGAACCTGCCGCTGTGCGCGAGCTGGGTGCGCAGCCGTTCGGCGAGGCTGCCGGTCGCGGCGTCCAAGATGACGATGTGATTCACGCGCCCCGACCTGGTCATCAGCAGGGCGGGCAGGACACCGACGCCGAGCATGAACAGCGGGCCCAGGACGGTCGAGATCAGGAACCACTTGTTGCGCACCCGCTCGACGAACTCGCGCCGGATGACCGCCCAGACCTTATGCATGGGTCACCTCCGGGTGCTCGGCTTCGGCCGCATCGGGCCCGGCCTTGTCGAGGAAGATGCGGTGCAACGAGGGCTCGATGCGTTCGAAGCGCCGCAGCCTCACGTTCTGCTGCATCAACCGGCGCAGCACCTCCTGAGGATCGGCGCCGTCCTTGAGCTTCAGCTCCGCGAACACGCCGGAGTCGTCGGCTGCCGCCACGAGGTCGGCGATGGCAGGCATCGCCAGGCCAGAGGCGGCGGAGTCCTCGAACGCCACGGCGACGTGCGTGCCGCCATGCTCGCGCTTCACCTCGGCGAGCCCGCCGTCCAGCACCTTGCGGCCCCGGGCGATGATGCAGACGTGGTCGCAGATCTTCTCGGCCACGTCCATCTGGTGGGTCGAGAAGATGATCGTGGTCCCGGCGCGCGAGAGCTGGACGATGATGTCCTTGAGCACCTGGGCGTTGATGGGGTCGAGCCCGGCGAACGGCTCGTCGAGGATCAGCAGCTCGGGCTCGTGGAGCATCGTGCCGATGAACTGCACCTTCTGCGACATGCCCTTCGAGAGCTCCTCGACCTTGCGCCGGCCCCATTCGCCGAGGCCGAGGCGCTCGAGCCACTCGTCGGCCTTGGCGGCGGCATGCGCCCGCGCGACCCCCTTCACTTCGGCGAGGAAGACGAGCATGTCGCGCGTCTTCATCTTCTTGTAGAGCCCTCGCTCCTCGGGCAGGTAGCCGATGCGCGCGCTGTGGTGGCGGCCGCCCAGGTCGTCGCCGAACAGCCGCACGGTGCCCACGTCCGGGATCGTGATGTTCATGATCATCCGGATCGAGGTGGTCTTGCCCGCGCCGTTGGGACCGAGGAGTCCGTACACCGCGCCTTTCGGCACCGTGAGCGAGAGGTCGGTAACGGCCACGTGGCCGGAGAACGTCTTGCTGATGCCGCGGACTTCGAGGACAGGCTCGGTCATGATTCCACGAGTTGGACCAGCGCGGCACCGAACGCCTCGGCGGCTTCGGGCCCGCTGGCAGTGATGATCGTGCCGTCACGCACGACCGGCTCCATTACGTAAGTGGCGCCGCCGCGTTTCAGCTCGAGGATCGCGCGATCGGTGGGGAAGGTCGTCGCGCGAGCGCCGCGCAGCACTCCAGCGCGCGCGAGTACCGGCGGCGCCAGGCAGATCGCGCCGAGCGGCTTGCCGTCCGCGTGCAGCTTCTGGACCAGCGCCGCGAGCGGCGCATTGTCCCAGAGGTGCGCCGGCGCGCCAGCGCCGCCCGCGATGACGAGTGCGTCCACGTCGGACTCGCGCGCCTGCGCGATCGTCACGTCGGGCACGACGCGCGCACCCAGCATTCCGATCGCCTCGCCCGGCCGGGTACTCGCAATGCTCACCTGGTGTCCCGCGGACTCGAGCGCGCGCCTCGGCACGGCGAGCTCCTCGTCGCGAAAACGTTCCGGCGCGATGACGTAGAGAATCCTCCGAGCGGGGACGGCCACCCCGCAAAGCTACTCCGTCGTGACCGACTCCGCAGCACCGGCGAGCGCGGCGTGCAGCGTGTGCCACGCGAGGTTGGCGCACTTGATGCGGGATGGGAACTGCCGCACGCCGGCGAACGCGGCGAGCTTGCCGAGCGCCTTGGGATCGGCGATCGGGTGGTCACCCGCGACCATGTCGCGGAATTCGTGGAACAGCCGTTCGGCCTCGGCCACTTTCTTGCCCTTCACGGCGCCGGTCATCAGCGAAGCGGAGGAGCGCGAGATCGCGCACCCTTTGCCCTGGAATCCGATGTCGCTGATCACGTCGCCGTCGAGCTTGACGTAGAGCGTGATCTTGTCGCCGCACAGCGGATTGTCGCCCTCCGCGGTGCGCGTGGCGCCTTCGATCCGCTTGAAGTTGCGAGGACTGCGGTTGTGTTCGACGATGATCTGCTGGTACAGCTCGTCGAGCTCGTTCACCTGGGGAAGATACCGCGCACGGTGCGCACGGCGGCGGCGAGCGCGTCCACGTCGGCGCGCGTGTTGTAGAACGCGAACGACGCGCGCGTCGTCGCGGGAATCCCGAAAAAGTCCATCACCGGTTGCGTGCAGTGATGGCCGGTCCGCACCGCGACGCCCTCCCGGTCCACGATCGTCCCGACGTCGTGCGGGTGCACGCCGTCCAGCGTGAAGCTCACGACCGCAACCTTGTCTTTCGCCGTGCCGACCAGGGCCAGCCCCGGCACATCACAAAGTTGCTCCACTGCGTATTCGCGCAGATCATGCTCGTGCGCGGCCGTTTTCTCCCACGGGAGTGCGGCAAGGTAATCGATCGCCGCGCCCAGACCGATGGTCCCGGCGACGTTAGGCGTGCCCGCCTCGAACTTCGCGGGGATCGGCGCGTATGTGGTCTTCGCGAACGTGACCGAGCGGATCATGTCGCCGCCGCCCTGGTAGGGCGGCATCGCGTCGAGCAGGGCGGCCTTGCCGTACAGCACCCCGATGCCGGTGGGGCCGAACATCTTGTGGCCGGAGACCGCGTAGAAGGCACAGCCCAGACCGCGCACGTCCACGCGGAGGTGCGGCGCGGCCTGCGCGCCGTCCACCAGCACGGGGATGCCGCGCGCATCGGCCAGCTCGATGACCTCGCGCACGGGGTTGATCGTCCCGAGCGAGTTCGAAACGTGGGCCAGCGCGATGATCCTGGTGCGCGGGCCGATCAGCTTCGTGGCCTCATCGAGCAACAGCTCGCCCTGGCGATTCATCGGGATCACGACCAGCCGGGCGCCCTTCTCCTCGCAGATCAGCTGCCACGGCACGATGTTGGAGTGGTGCTCCATCGCCGTGACGAGCACCTCGTCGCCCGCATGGAGGTTCGCGCGGCCCCAGCTCGAAGCGACCAGGTTGATCGCCTCGGTGGTGCCCCGTGTGAATACGATCTCGCGCGGATCGGCCGCGCCGAAGAAGGTCGCGACCTTGGCGCGCACGTCCTCGTATGCCGCGCTCGCACGCTCGCTCAGCCAGTACACGCCCCGGTGTATGTTCGCGTTCTGCTCGGCGTAGTAACGGGACGTGGCCTCGATCACCTGCCGCGGCTTCTGTGACGTCGCCGCGTTGTCCAGGTACACCAGCGGCCGGCCGCGGACCTTGGTCGCGAGAATCGGGAAGTCGGCGCGCACGCGCGCTACGTCGAAGTCCGAGGCCTTTGCGACGCGCCCGGGCTCCTTCGCCGTCCGTGCTCCGGCGCTCACGCCGCGCTCTCCCGCCCGAGCAACCGACGCCGGATCATCCGGTCGAGCTGGGCCTGGAGCGCCGCGATCTCCATGCGCTCCACGATCTCGGCCCCGAAGCCGTAGGTCAGCAGGCTGCGCGCCTCGGCGGCGCTGATGCCGCGGCTCGTGAGGTAGAACATGGCGCGCTCGTCGATCGGCCCGAGCGTCGCCCCGTGCGTGCACTTCACGTCGTCGGCGTAGATCTCGAGCTGCGGCTGGCTGTCGGCGCGCGCGTCTTCCGAGAGCACCAGGTTGTTGTTGGTCTGCTTCGAGTCGGTGCGCTGCGCCCCCGGCCGCACGATGATGCGCCCGTTGAACACGCCGTGAGAGTGCCCGTCGAGCACGCCGTTCATGTACTCGTGGCTCTCGCAGTGCGGCTTGGCGTGGTCGATCGTGGTGTGGTGATCGGCATGCTGCCGGCCGTCCAGGATGTAGAGCCCGTTGAGAAGCGCGAGGCCCTGCTCGCCGTCCAGCAGGATGTTGATGTCGTGACGCGTGAGCGCCGCCCCGAGCACGACCGGGTGCAGCTGCACCGTTGCGGAGCGCCCCTGCCGGGTCGCGGTCGTCGCCAGGTGAAAGGCCTCCTCGCTTTCACGCTGGATGCGGTACACGTCGGCGCGGCCCTCGTCGGCGACGACGATTTCGGTGACGGCGTTCGTCAGGTACACGCCCGCGCCGTGTCCCGCGAACGTCTCCACCACCGAAACCCTGCCACGCGCCTCGACGACCACGAGGCTGCGCGGATGGGAAACCGTGGGCTCGCCGCCGGGCACCGACAAGTAGAGGAACTGGACCGGCTCCTCCATCACGACGCCGGCTGGCACGTAGACGAACCCGCCATCGTAGGCGAAGGCGGTGTTGAGCGCCGCGAACGGGCCGGAGTCGGGCACCACTCGCCCCAGGTGCGCGCGCACCAGCTCGCCGTCGGTCTTGAGGGCATCGGCGATCGAGCCGACCTTGACGCCCGCGGGCAGGCCCGCCACCGAGCTGAGCGCGCCGCTGTAGCGGCCGTTGACGAACACCACCAGGTGCCGCCCGGCTTCGCAGATCTCGTAGCGCTTGATCTCCTTCGCGGAGGGCGTGTCGGCGCGCGGCGAAGAGGGCAGGGCGAAGGCCGTGCCCGCCAGCTCCTGGAGACTCGTGAAGCGCCACTCCTCCTGTTTGCTGGTGGGCAGGCCAAGGCTGCGGAAGCGGGCCATCGCGCTCGCCCGCAGCTCCATGAGCCAGGACGGCGCCCGCCCGCCGCCGTTGCTAGCGAAGGTCTCGTGATCGGCCACGAAGCGCTCCAGCGCTTTCGTCATACGGCGGCCGGCTCCCGTAGCCAGTCGTAGCCCTTGGCTTCCAGCTCCAGCGCGAGCTCCTTGCCGCCGGACTTCACGATCAGCCCGCCGGCGAGCACGTGCACCTTGTCGGGCACGATGTAGTTGAGCAGCCGCTGGTAGTGCGTCACGACCACGAACGAGCGGTCCTTCGAGCGCAGCTTGTTCACCGCCTCCGCGACCGTCTTGAGCGCGTCGATGTCGAGGCCCGAGTCTGTTTCATCGAGGATCGCGAGCCGGGGCTCGAGCACCGCGAGCTGGAGGATCTCGTTGCGCTTCTTCTCGCCGCCCGAGAAGCCCTCGTTGACCGGGCGGTTCATGAGGCTCTGGTCCCAGCCGATCGTCTTGAGCTTCCGGTCGAGCACCTCGAGGAAGTCCACCGGATCGAGCTCCTCCTCGCCGCGCGCCTTGCGGATCGAGTTGAGGGCCGAACGGAGGAAGTAGGCATTGGTGACGCCGCGGATCTCGACCGGGTACTGGAAGGCCAGAAACACGCCGGCCTGCGCGCGCACTTCCGGCGCCAGCTCGGTCAGATCCTTGCCCTCGTATCTGATTGTCCCCGCCGTCACCGCGTAGCTGGGGTGACCGGCGAGTATCTGGGCCAGCGTGCTCTTGCCGGACCCGTTCGGACCCATGATCGCGTGGACTTCGCCCGCGCGGACCGTGAGGTCTATCCCCTTGAGGATCTCGGTGCCGGCGACGGACGCATGGAGGCCCTTGACCTCGAGCAACGGCGCGCTCATCCGACGCTCCCTTCGAGGCTGATGCCCAGGAGGTTCTGCGCCTCGACGGCGAACTCCATCGGCAGCTCGCGGAACACCTGTTTGCAGAATCCGTTCACGATCATCGACACGGCGTCCTCGGCCGACAGGCCGCGCTGTTTGCAGTACAGGATCTGGTCCTCGCCGATCTTCGACGTCGAGGCCTCGTGCTCCATGATCGCCGTGCTGTTGCGCACGTCGATGTACGGGAACGTGTGCGCGCCGCACTTGTCGCCGATCAGCATCGAGTCGCACTGGGAGTAGTTGCGGGCCCCGGTGGCGCCCTTCAGGATCTTCACCTGGCCGCGGTAGGTGTTCTGGCCGTGGCCTGCCGAGATCCCCTTCGAAACGATGGTGCTGCGCGTGTTCTTGCCCATGTGGATCATCTTGGTCCCGGTGTCGGCCTGCTGGTAGTTGTTGGTCACCGCCACCGAGTAGAACTCGCCGATCGAGTTGTCGCCCTTCAGGATGCAGCCCGGGTACTTCCACGTGATGGCGCTGCCGGTCTCGACCTGCGTCCAGCTGATTTTCGAGTTGACGCCCGCGCACAGGCCGCGCTTGGTCACGAAGTTGTAGATGCCGCCCTTGCCGTTGGCATCGCCGGGATACCAGTTCTGCACGGTCGAATACTTGATCTGCGCATTGTCGTGGGCGATCAGCTCGACCACCGCCGCGTGGAGCTGGTTCTCGTCGCGCATCGGCGCCGAACAGCCCTCCAGGTAACTGACGTACGCGCCCGGTTCGGCTACGATCAGCGTGCGCTCGAACTGCCCGGTGGACGAGGCGTTGATCCGGAAATAGGTCGAGAGCTCCATCGGGCAGCGCACGCCCTTCGGGATGTACGCGAAGGAGCCGTCGCTGAAGACGGCGGCGTTCAAGGCCGCGAAATAGTTGTCGGTGTACGGCACGACCGAGCCGATGTAGCGCTCGATCAGGTCCGGGTGCTCCCTCACCGCGTCCGAGAACGCGCAGAAGATGATGCCTTCCTTGGCGAGCGTCTCGCGGAACGTGGTCGCGACGGACACGCTGTCGAATACCGCGTCCACGGCGACGCCGGCCAGGCGCTTCCGCTCCGAGATCGGGATACCGAGCTTCTCGAACGTCTCGAGCAGCTTGGGGTCCACCTGGTCGAGCGAATCGAGCTTCTGCCGTTCCTGCTTCGGCGCGGCGTAATACCGGATTGCCTGATAATCGATGGGCGGGTATTTCACGTTCGCCCAGGTCGGTTCCTTCAATGTGAGCCAGTGGCGGTACGCCTTGAGCCGCCACTCGAGCATGAACGCGGGCTCGCGTTTCTTCTGGGAGATGAGCCGGATGACGTCCTCGTTGAGCCCGGGCGCCACCGTCTCCGCGTCGATATCGGTGACGAAGCCGTACTTGTAGGGCTGAAGGACCTGGGCTTCGATCGTAGTGCTCATACTTGCAACCGCCCGGCGCCGGCGGCGCCGAAGCTGATCGCGTACTCGCACGAGTTGCAGCCGCGCACGATGTGCGCCTGCCGCTCGACCTCGGCGTTCAGGACGTCCTTCAGGAACCGCTCCTCGGCGGCGCAGATCTCGGGGAAGCGATCCACGACCGCGCGCATCGCGCAGTTGTGCTCGGCCAGGCGGAACGTGCCATCCGCCTCGTGCCACTCGGCCATGTAGCCGGCCTCCGTGAGGACCCGCGCCACCACCGTCAGACGCTGTTCCTTGGGGGCCACATCGAGCTCGGCGCGCAGGCGGCGAGTGAGCGCGGCGTAGCGATCCTCGAACATCGCGACCACCGCGTCGCGACCGTCGCGCTCCGCGACCTGGCCGAGGAACTCGGTGAGCGTGTCACGATACCCGTTGGGAAACAGCGCCTCGCCCTGCTCGGTCAGCGCGTAGGCAAAGGCCGGAGCGCCGACGCCGTGCTGCTGGCGCACGAAGCGCACGAGACCGTCGGCCTCGAGTTCCTTGAGGTGCCGGCGCACCGCGTTGGGCGAGACGCCGAAGCGCGCCCCCAGGTCCTTCGTGGTGATCGGCTGAGATTTCTTGATCTCGAGCAGGATCTGGCTGCGCAGGCCCTTGTGCCCGGACAGGGCTCCTTGAGCGATAGTCATGGAGCGGAATTTAGCACTTCGTCAATACTTTTGTTAGCGAACTGTCAACTCATTGTGGCTTAATGAGTTGAGCCACAGCGGCCGCGGCGCCGTTGCCCAGGATGTCGAGCAGCCGCGCAGTGGCAGCGGTGTCGCTCCGGCTCTCGAGCACGAACGTGCGGATTGCCTCCCTGAAGCGTGGAGCGCCCGCGATCCTCCGGGCGTCGTCCAGGGCGCGCAGTCGCGCGGCGTTCGTGAGCGACGAGTCGTCCGTCGCAAGCCGCGCGGCGAGAAGCGGGAGGGCTTCTGTGACCAGCACGGCGTTCAGCGAGTCGGCGCGCACGAGAGAGCCCCACCAGGTGCGCGAAAGCTCGCGAGCCAGTATGACGGAGTTCGCGTCGGCGCCGAGGAACACGGCACCCTCGCCGCCGCGGGTTTCCCGCGCCGCTGTTTCCACGACCGTCAGCTCGGTGAGCGGAACCGGGCCGAAGTCTCTCCAGTACAGGCGGAAGTCGCGCGCAAGCTGCGCGACGACGCTATCCGTAGCTCGCGTTACGAGCGTGTCGCCCGTGTCCTCGCGCCAGATCCTCAGCGAAAGCCGGCCCACGCGCTGCGCCTCGACGCGGTAGCGGCCTATGGCGAAGAGCGTGGTGTCGGGATCGCCTAACACCGGACGCCAGCGCATGATGCGGCGGCCGCCCGAAGATGCGTCCGCCGTCAGGGTGCCGGGCGCGATCGCGTGCAGGTCCTCCGGGAGATCGAAGGCGAGCTGGCCATATTCGACTCGCGCCTGCCACGCGGCGGGGGCCGCAGGCTGACCGGCGGCGCCGCCCAGGCGCAGCCCGTCCACGGTCCGGCGATAGCCGGCCGCAATGGAGTCGCGCTCGACGCCGCGCGGGTAGCGCAGCTGGAGCACCACGAGGTCACGATCGCGCGCGATGAGGAATTCCTCGACGTCAAGCACGGCGAGCCGGATCGATCCGGTGACGACGAGGTGAATGCAGGGCCAGCCCGCCACGACCATGGAGTCGCGAGCGAGCACGGCGAAGCTGGGGCCGAGGGTCGCCCGCCACTGAGACTGGAGCCGGCGCTGGGCGACGCTGTCGAGCGGCACCGGACCGCCCCATGGCGTCAGAACGAGCGC
>JBIOIA010000048.1:0-14815 GCA_044449445.1 Gemmatimonadales bacterium | reverse complement strand
TCACCCCGCGAGCGCGTTGTGGCACGGGATCGGGGAACTTTTGGAACCACGGAACCTCCGAAACTTCCTCCGGACCCGGGCGTATATAGGTCGGGACGTTCGCAGCGTCTCGCAGACACAGGGACGACTCAGCACCGTCCCGAGTAGTTCTGGGCCGCCGAGGGTCCCTCTAGACCCTCTTGCCCGCCGCCCGGCGGGCCGGCCAGGAACGCCGGATGCAAAGCCGGTAGTTGGAGCGACGGGGTTCGCAGCCACCCAGGCGGCGGATCCCGTTTTGCTTTACTTTCGGCGCGCCATGGGAACGCCCCATCTCAAGCGGGTGCTGTCGCTCCGCGACGTCGTGCTGTTCAACGTCGTCGTGATCTTCAGCGTGCGCGGCATGACCACGGCCGCGAAGATCGGGCCACTGTCGGTGCTGCTCTGGCTGCTCGCCGTCGCGGCGTTCTTCCTGCCCCTGGGCCTCGCGGTCGCGGAGCTGGGGACGAGGGACCCGGGCGAGGGCGGCTTTTATCGCTGGACCAGGGACGCCTTCGGCGAAGTGCACGGATTCCTCGGCGCCTGGTACTACTGGGTGTCGAATCTCACCTACCTGCCCTCGCTCCTGATCTTCCTCACCGGCGCCGTCGCGTTCACGGTGGGCAAGAGCTCGCTCGGCGAAAACCGCTGGTTCATGCTGTCGCTGTCGCTGGGCGTTCTGTGGCTGACCGCGTGGGTCAACGTGCGCGGGCTCAGCCTGGGCAAGATCGTCAACAACGTCGGCGCGTACACCAGCTGGATGGCCGCCGTGCTGCTGATCGTGGCGGGCGCCGTGACGTTCGCGAGGTACGGGTCGGCGACCCAGTGGTCGTGGCACGCCGTGACGGGGTCCATCGTCGACATCAGGACGCTGGCCTACTTCGGCACGCTCAGCTTCGCGCTGGTGGGGCTCGAGCTCGCGCCGGTCATGGGCGAGGAGATCACGGACCCGGTGCGCACGCTGCCCAAAGCGCTGCTCATTTCGGGAGTGGCGATCGCCGCGCTCTATATCGTGGGCACGCTGGCGATCATGGTGTCGCTGCCGCCGGACCTGGTCAGCCCGATCTCCGGGGCGATGGGTGCCGTCCAGGAGATGGCGCGCCGCGCCGGCTGGCTGGGGCTCTCGCCGTTCGTCGCGCTGCTGATCTCGATCTCGGTACTCGGCGGGCTCTCGGCATGGCTGGGCGGAGTCGCGCGGCTGCCCTACGCCGTGGGGCTGGACCGGTTCCTGCCGGCCGCGATGTCGCGGCTCCATCCGCGCCACGGAACGCCGGCCTTTGCGATCATCTTCCAGACCGTGCTGATCAGCGTGTTCATCCTGGCCTCCCAGGCCGGTGCCACCGTGCGCGAGGCGTACCTGATCCTGCTCGACATGACGATCGTCCTGAACTTCATCCCGTTCATCTACATCTTCCTGGCGTTGCCCAGGCTGCGCCCCAAGGGCAAGGAGCCCGGAGTGGTGCGCGTGCCGGGCGGGCGGGGGGTCCTGTCGGTCGTGGCGCTGGCCGGCCTGGGTGCGACGCTGCTGACGCTGGTGACGGCGGTGATTCCGCCCTCGGACGTCACGAACCCGTGGTTGTTCGAGGCCAAGCTGTGGGGAGGCCTCGTGGTCCTCTCGTTCGTCGGGTACCGGCTGTATGCTCAGTTTCGTGCTGCACAGTAACGACACTATTCTGACACTGACCGCTCAGCTACCAAACCGAGCTTTCCTTGTTGTCCTGGCCTGCCTGGCCAGCTCGGCGTGCGGCAACAACTCGGCGCGCGCACCCAACCCCACCGCGTACCGCTGGCCGGAGGCGCTTGCCTACCGGGTCGAGCCCGGGGGCGGCGGCGAGCCGCGCACATTGCGCTTTCAAGTACGGGACGCGCAGTTCTTCGTCTCGACGGACAGCCTCGCCGCGGGGCGGCTCGCGCCGGCCGATGCGGACACCACCAGCTTCTTCGTCTCGATTGGCCGGCGTGGCGAGCTCACGCGCCTGGAGCTGGCATGCGATCCGGCGGTCGCGGCATGCGCTGCCGAGCTGCCGTCCCGGCTGGCGACCCTGTTGCGACGCCTGATTCCGCGACTGCCGCTGTGGGAGGCGCCGCGCGGCGGCAGTTGGGACGACACACTGCGGTTCGACGACACGGCCCGCCCCGGCGGGTCGCGTGGCGAGCTGATCACGCGCTACACCGGGAGGGGCGACACCGTGATCGGCGGCCGCGGGTTCTGGGTGATCGTCTGGCGCTCGGAGAGCACGCCGGGCCCGGTGCGGCAGGAAGGCGTGTCGCTGGTGGACAAGGACCGGCTGCTGCCGGTCTTCTCGATGTGGTCCGCGGTGGTGGCCCCGCCGCCCGAGGCCAGCGCGGCAGGCGCCACGGCCACGGGCTATCGCGGGCGGGGCTACTTGACGGGGTCCGTGTTCGACAGTCTCTACTCGCGAGAGATCGCGCACTGATGGATACGACGACCGAGCTTTCGAGACTTGCCGTGGCGCTGCTGGTCGGCCTGTTGATCGGCCTGGACCGGGAGCGCGCGGAGGCGCGCAAGGCGCGCGAGGTGTTCGGCGGCGTCCGCACGTTCCCGCTCGTCGCGCTCGCGGGCTGCGTGCCGATGCTGCTCATGGAGCAGGTCGGGCCGTGGCTGCTGATCGTGGTGTTCATGGCGGTCGCGGGAATCGAGCTGCTCGCCTACCAGAAGGCCGCGCAGCAGGGCTACGTGGGCGCGACCACCGAAGCGGCGGGTCTCGCGACGTTCCTGCTCGGCGCCGTCGCCGGCGCGGGCCACCTGCTGCTCGCGGGCGCCGGCGGCGTAGCCGTGGCGGTGCTGCTGGTGGCCAAGCCGCGGCTCGAAGCGTTTTCGCTGGCGCTTACGACCGAGGAGCTGGCGGCGGTGCTCGAGCTCGCCGTCATCACGGTGATCGTGCTGCCGCTGCTGCCGAACCGAGGCTACGGGCCGTGGGGCGTCCTCAATCCGCGCGACATCTGGATGGTCGTGGTGCTGGTGGCGGGCCTGTCGTTCGCCGGCTTCGTGGCCGTCCGGGTGGTCGGCGAGAAGCGCGGCCTCGCGATTACCGGCGCCATCGGCGGGCTGGTTTCGAGCACGGCGGTGACGGTCGCGATGGCCGACCGGTCGAAAGAGAACGCCTCCATGGAGCGGCCGGCCGCCGCGTCCGCCGTGCTCGCCTCGACGGTGATGACGGCGCGCGTGGCGGTGCTCGCGGGTGCGGTGAACATGGGTATCATGGCGCGGCTCCTGCCCGCGGTGGTCGCCATGGGCCTTGCGGGTGCCATCGCGGCCTGGCGGCTCGCGAGGGTGGGCCCGAACGAAACCGTCGCGGCGGGCGAGCGGATCAAGAACCCGTTCAGTGTGCGCGCCGCGGCCACGTTCGCAGTCATCTACGGCCTCATTCTCATCGTGGTGCACGCGGCCAGCGAGTACCTGGGCAGCGGCGGCGTGTACGCGGCCGCGGCGCTGGCCTCGGTGGCGGACGTGGACGCGGTGACGATCGCGTTCACGCGAATCGGCGCCTCGTCGCAGGCCTGGCGCTCGCCCGCGGCCGCGGTCGTCGTGGCGATGGTGATGAACACGCTGGTGAAGCTGGCGCTGGCCTGGGCCCGCGGCGCCCGCGTGTTCCGGCGCGACGTCGCGGTGGCCCTGGGCGCGATGGCGGTGGTGGGCACGGCCGCTGGCATCATCGTGTACCTGCGCTGGTGACGGGAGCGGAACCGTGGAACAGCCCGTCCTCAACGAACCGCAGCGCCGCCACTACGCGGTGCTGCTCGCGATGCTGGAGGAGACGCTGCGCGAGATCGAGCACCTGGCGAGCGGAGCTCCGTTGGGAGGGCGTCTGACGCCGGTGCACTCGGACCTGCCGCCCGAAACCATGCGGCTCCTGGTGGGCGAGTGCGCCCAGATAAGACAGCGGGTCTACGCACTCGCCGAGCGTCTCGGGGTGCCTTCGCGTCCGGCTTCGGCCACCAGCCGAGTGCATGCGGCGCTCATCGCGAGCGTGGTGCATCTCGAGGACAGCACGGCCGACAAGCTGGCCGGTTACGGCGCCGTGGATGCCAGTGTCGAACGACTGATCGACCCGACAATCGTGGAGCTGCGCAAGCGACTCGGCGCCCTCGCGGCGCGCGTCCATCCGGCGGAGTCCTAGGATGCTCTGGTACGTGATGCTCGGCAGCGCGGTGGGCGGCGGAACGCGGTTTCTGCTCGGCACGTTCGTGCAGACGCGCTCGGGCGCCGTCTTCCCGGTCGGCACGCTGCTCATCAACGTCACCGGCTCGCTCATCCTCGGGTTCATCTTCAGGTACGCGGCGGGCAGCTCGATGAGCCCCGAGGTGCGGGCGATGCTGACCACGGGCTTCTGCGGCGGCTACACGACGTTCTCGACGTTCAGCTGGGAGGCGGTGCGGCTGATCGAGGACGGCGACTACTACCGCGCCGCCTGGTACATCGGCCTGAGCGTGATACTCTCGCTGGCCGGCGCGTTCGTGGGCATCGGGCTGGCGCGCGAGGCGCTGGATCTGCGCCGCCGCATCTAGGCGACGATCGGAAGAGGGAGACACCATGCACGGATTCAAGGGCGAGCGCGTGCTGATGCGGATCCACATCGGCGAGCGGGACAAGTGGAAAGGCAAGCCGCTCTACGAGGTGATCGTCGAGCTGCTGCGTTCGCGTCACTACGCGGGGGCGACGGTGCTCCGGGCGATCATGGGATTCGGCGCCAATGCGCACATGCACAGCGATCGCGTCGAGCTGCTCTCGCTCGACCTGCCCATCGTGATCGAAGTGATCGATCTCGCCGAGAAGATCGAAGCGATACTGCCCGAAATCGACGCGATGATCACCAGCGGGCTGATCACGCTGGAGCGCGCGAAGGTGATCATGTACCGCGCCGACCTGCCGCCGGAGCGCCGCACCGGCAGCTGGCAGATGGACATGATGGGAGATTGGACAAAGGAAGAGGCGCCCTGACGGCGCCTCAGTAGGCCATCACGTCCCGGATTTCGGAGACCTTGAGGCGCACGTGCTCGCCGCTATCGCGCCGCAGCGCCTCCAGGAAGTGCTCGCCCGACTCCCGGTACCAGGTCCGCGGCTCCAGCTCCACCGTGCCGTCGGCCGTCACCACCCGCACGACCCCCTTCAGGATCATGGCGGCCTCGAGCTTCTTCTGGAGGGTGGTACCGCCAGCAGTAGTGGAATAGGATGGCAGGTGCACGGCCTCTCTCCCTGGCGCCCGGTTGGTCCAACGAGGGACGCACCACAAAGTAGTGTCAGATTGTCACCTGTCCGTGAGGCGGGTCACGCCGGGACGGGTCCAAGTTGGCCCTCCGGACCGCCTTACCGCTATCTTCCAGCGCCATGTTGCACCTGGCGGCGGTCCAGTTCAAGCCCGGCAAGGGCGATTACGCCGAGAACCTCGAGCGAATCGGCGAGATCCTCGGCCGGGTAGCGGCGCGGCCAAACCCCCCGGACCTGCTGGTCTTTCCCGAGTCCTCGCTCACCGGCTACCTGCTGGAGGGAGGCGTTCGGGACCTCGCGGTGACGGCCGGGACGCTGTTCGAAGGCCTCCAGGCCCGCCACTCCCGGGCCAAGGCGCCGCGCCTCGACATCGCGATCGGCTTCTACGAGAGCTGGCGCGGCTCGCTCTTCAATTCCTCGCTCTACGCGTCGCTCGGCGGCAAGGACGCCGGCATCGTCCACGTGCATCGCAAGGTGTTCCTGCCGACCTACGGCGTATTCGACGAGGAGCGGTTCGTCGAGCCCGGGCTTGACGTGCGCGCCTTCGACACGCGGTTCGGCCGGATCGGCATGCTGATCTGCGAAGACGCGTGGCACTCGCTGACGCCGACCATCGTCGCGCTCCAGGGCGCGCAGCTGATCCTCATCCACTCGGCATCGCCGGCGCGCGGCACGCAGCCGCTCGAGGAGACGGTGGCGCGCCCCGCGAACGTGTCGCGCTGGGAGCGCATCTCGCGCTACATCGCCGAGGAGCACGGCGTGTGGGTGGCGACGAGCCAGCTGGTGGGGTTCGAAGGCGGCAAGGGATTCGCGGGCGGCTCGTGCATCGTGACGCCGCGCGGCGACGTGATCGCCCGCGGGCCGCTGTGGGACGAGGCGATCATCGAGAGCCAGGTGGATTTCGCCGAGGTTGGGCGCGCGCACGCCGACACGCCGCTGCTCGCGGACCTCCAGACCAAGCTGCCGTACCTCATGAAGTCGCTCGCCGAGGGGCCGAAGGCGGCCGAGTTCGACGCGACGCCCGACGGCAAGGGCGTCCCGGCGAAGATGGGTGTGCCGCCGATGGCGATCGGCGTGAGCGATCCGATGGCGATGGACTGCGCGCTGGTCGAGCGCTGGCTGGTCGAGTTCCTGAAGGAGGAAGTGACCGCGCGCCGCGGCTTCGAGAACGTGGTGATCGGGCTCTCGGGCGGCGTGGACAGCTCGCTGGTGGCGTACCTGGCCGCGAAGGCGTTCGGTCCGAAGCACGTCTGGGGGCTGATGCTGCCCTACTGCTCCTCGAGCGCGGACTCGCTCGCGCACGCGAAGCTGGTCGTGGACGAGCTCAAGATCAACACGCGCACGATCGACATCACGTCCGCCGTGGACGGCTATGTCGCGCAGCACGAGAAGGACGCCGACGCGTCGCGCCGCGGCAACGTGATGGCGCGCCAGCGGGCGATCGTGCTGTTCGACCAGTCGGCGAAGCTGAACGCGCTGCCGCTGGGCACCGGCAACAAGACCGAGCGGCTGTTCGGCTACTTCACCTGGCACGCGGACGATTCTCCGCCGATCAACCCGATCGGCGACCTGTTCAAGTCGCAGGTGTGGGCGCTGGCGAAGCACATGGGCGTGCCGACGGTGATCGCCGAGAAGCCGGCCACGGCGGACCTGATCAAGGGGCAGACCGACGAGGGCGACCTGGGGATCAGCTATCCCAAGGCGGACCGGATCCTCTACTGGCTGCTGCGCGGGCTCAAGCCGGCCGAAGTGCAGGCGCTCGGCTTCAGCGCGGAAGAGGTGGGCACGGTCGAGCGGCGGCTCGCGGCCACGCACTGGAAGCGCCGGCTGCCGACGGTGGCGATGCTGAGTCCGACGGCGATCGGGGAGTACTACCTGAGGCCGGTGGACTACTGAGGATGGACGGCAAGCCGCCCCGGCTCAGCCATACCACGATCGCCGAGCTGATGATGCCGCACATGGCGAACGTGCTCGGCAACGTGCACGGCGGCGTGCTGCTCGGCATGATGGACCGCGTCGCGGCCGTGGCGGCGATCCGGCACGCCCAGCGCACCTGCGTGACGGTCTCGGTGGACCGCGTGCATTTTCGCGAACCCATTCACGTCGGCGAGCTGGTCACGATGTACGCCAGCGTGAATTTTGCGCACCGCACCTCGCTGGAGGTCGGCGTGCGGGTGGAGTCGGAGAACGTCCTCACCGGCAAGCGTCGGCACACCAACTCCTGCTATCTCACGTTCGTCGCGATCGACGAGAACGGGCGCCCGGTGGAGGTGCCGCCGGTTCTCCCCGAGACCGATGAAGAGCGCACGCGCTTCCGTCAGGCGGGAGCCCGGCGCGAGCAGCGCATCGCGGAGCTCAAGGCCAAGGCGAAGGAGTGAGGCCCGAGCGCGTCGTCCTCGTGCTGTCGGGAGGCGGCATGAAGGCGATGGCGCACATCGGGGTGCTGCGCGCACTCGACCAGGCTGGAATCCGGCCGGCCGGGATCGTGGCGGTTTCCGCGGGCTCCCTGGTGGGCGCGATGGTGGCCTCGGGGATGCCGTACGAGCGGATGGTCGGCATCGCGACCGCGCTCAGGCAGCGCGACTTCGCGCTGCTGAACCGGGGCGGGCTGGTGGTGCGCGGCGTCGGAGCGAAGAGCGTGCTCAGGCCCGAGCCGCTGCGCGCGCTGCTCGCGCGGGTCCTGCCGGCGAGCTTCGACGCGCTCGTGATGCCGCTGCGGTTCGCCGCGACCGACCTGGACAAGGGCACGCTCGAGGTGTTCGGCGGCGCGGGTCGCACCGATTGCCCGCTGCCCGAAGCGGTGTACGCCTCGATGGCGTTGCCGCTCTACCTCCCGCCGGCCGAGATCGGCGGGCGGACGTACGGCGACGGAGGACTGCTCCAGGTCCTTCCGCTCGACCTGGTGCTGCCGGGCGAAGCGGATCTCGTGATCGCGAGCGACGTCGGGCCCGTGGCACAGGGGCCCAGGGGTTGGCGCGGACTCTCGCCGGCGCTGATCGCGCTATGCGACCGCGCGCTGGCCGTCACGATGGCGAACCAGCGGGTCCGCACCATCGCGGCCTGGCGCGCCGATGCGTCGCGGCCGCCGCTGATCGTGGTCGAGCCGGCGGTGGATCCCTACGGGACCTTTGCATTCGATCGCACGGTCGATTTCATTGAGGCTGGATATCGCGCGGGCCACGCAGCGCTGGCCCAAAGACAGTTGAAAGTCGAAAGCTGAAAGCCGAAAGATGAGAGTCCAATGACAGAGACGGCGAACGACGTCACGATCTTCACGGTCGAGAAGGCGAACCGCGCGCTGCCGCTGGTGCGCCGTATCGTGACCGACATCGTGAAAGAGCACCCGGAGTGGCGCGATCTGGTGGCGCGCTACGAGCTGGTGGCGGCCGGCGCCCGCCTGGAGCGCGGCGAGACGCCCGAAATGAAGGGCCTCCAGGCGCAGGTCGATCGCATGGCGGCGCGCATCAACGGCTACGTGACGGAGCTCGAGCAGGTCGGCTGCGTGCTGAAGGGTTTCGAGCAGGGCCTCGTGGACTTCTACGGCGCGTACGAGGGGCGGCTGGTGTGCCTGTGCTGGCAGCAAGGCGAAGAGGCCGTGACGCACTGGCACGAGCTGGACGCCGGATTCCAGGGCCGGCAGGAGATCACCCCGGCGTTCCTGGCCGGCGAAGGCGAGCCCGCTCCCGCCGGAGGCAAGTGATGTTCGCATTCCTGCTGTTCCTGCACGTCGCGAGCTTCTCGGTGTGGCTCGGCGCGTCGCTGACGTTCATGGTATGGGGACCCGCGGTGCGCAACGCTTCGGTCGAGGTCTGGGCGCATTCGTGGATGACGCTGTCGCGCCTGCAACGATCGTTCGTGGCGCCCGCGTGTCTCGTCGCGACGCTCTCGGGCATCATGCTCACGCTCCAGCTGGTGCAGATGCATTTCGACATGACCAGCGCGATGTGGCTGATGGCCATGCAGGTCCTGGGCCTCGCGAGCGCGCTGTTGACGCTCGCGATCGCGACGCCGCTGGCGGGCCGCATGGGCACGCTCGCCGCGCGCAGCTTGGAGAAGGGCGCGCGCGATCCGCTGGCCGAGAGCGTGCGCCGGAAGCTCGCGCTGGTCGGCAGCATCGCCGGGGTGCTGCTGATTCTGTCGATCTACTTCGGAGAGATGAAGCCGGTCCTCTGATACCACGCGCAGTCGTCCTTGACCGGGCAGGCGCCGCACTTCGGGCTCTTCGCGGTGCAGACCAGCGCTCCCAGCTCCATCAACGCCTGATTGAACGTCCACGCGGCGGCGCCGCGCCTGGGCTGGAGCGAGGCCGCGAGATCGCGGAGCCGCCGCGCCTCGCTGCTCCCACGCGTCTTATGCGTCTTACGCGTCTTATGCGTCCTGTCTCCGAACACGCGCTTGAGCACCCGCGCGACATTCGTATCCACCGCCGGTGCGGCCTGCTCGTATGCGAAGCACGCCACGGCGCCTGCGGTGTAAGGTCCTATTCCCGGAAGCCGGCGCAACGCCTCGGGCGAGGACGGCATGCGGCCCTCGTGCTCGCGCACGACCAGCTTCGCCATGCGCCGCAGGTTCTCGGCCCTTCTGTAGTAGCCCAGGCCGTCCCACGCCTCGCGCACCGCGCGCGGCCGCGCCGCGGCGAGGTGGTGGATGCTCGGATAGCGCTCGAGGAATGCGGGGTAGTAGTCGAGCACCCGGCTGACCTGGGTTTGCTGGAGCATGACCTCGGACACGACCACCTGGTACGGGTCGCGGGTGCGGCGCCACGGGAGGTCCCGTCCGGCGCGGCGGAACCAGCGGGTGAGCCGCCGCCTAAAGGCGAGGACCCCGAGGTTGGACTTTGGAGGCATGGGTTGCGACATATTATAGCCGCCCTCGGGCACTCCGGACCGAGTAGGCCTTGAGCAGCAAGTGTCTAAAGCCATGGACGATACGAGGTTATGACATCTTCAGCCGGTCAAGGCAATCTGGACATGCGGGCCCACCGGCCACCGCAGCTGCTGTTCCTGACGGTGATCCTGCCGCTCAAGCACGTCGGCCGGTTCGGCATGATGGTGCTGGAGCTGTTTCGGGCGCTGAAGGAGTGGCGCATCTGGCTGCCGCGCACGATGGAGCAGTGCGTCAACGTCGGCGTCGGGTCGCTGTTCATCGTCATGCTGACGGCGGGATTCGCCGGCGCGGTGACGAGTCTCCAGGCGGGCTACCAGTTCACGGGCAGCGTGCCGCTGTACGTGATGGGCGCGGTGGTTGCCGAGAGCATCATCCTCGAGCTGGGGCCGGTGCTCTCGGCGCTGATCCTGAGCGGGCGGATCGGCGCGCGCTACGCCGCCGAGCTGGGGACGATGCGGGTCACCGAGCAGATCGACGCGCTCGAGGCGCTGGGGCGCAATCCGGTTTCGCACCTCCTGCTGCCGCGGATTCTGGCGGGCGTGCTGATGGTGCCGGTGCTGGTGATGATCGCCAACGTTACCGGGTTGCTGGCCGGCTGGGTGGCGGCCAAGAGCGCCATGGGCATCACCGACTCGGACTTCGTGTACGGGGCGCGCTATTTCTTCCGCAGCTTCGACATGTGGTACTCGCTCATCAAGGCCGAGGCGTTCGGCATCGTCGTCACGGCGATTCCGTGCTACGTGGGCTTTTCGGCGGTGCGCGGCGCCGAGGGCGTGGGCCGCGCGGTGACGCAGGCGGTCGTGGTGTCCGGCGTGATGATCCTGCTGCTCGACACGATCCTGGCGAAGATCCTGCTGCCGACATGATCGAGCTCAAGGGCGTGCACAAGCGCTACGGCCGCAAGGTCGTGCTGGACGGCGTGGACTTCACGGTGGCCCAGGGCGAAACGGTCGCGCTGCTCGGCCCGTCGGGTGCCGGCAAGAGCGTGTTGCTCAAGCACATCATCGGGCTGATCAATCCCGACGAGGGCGAAGTGCTCGTGGACGGAATGTCGGTGCCGCGTCTGGCGCGCGCGGAGCTGGCGGCGCTGCGCCAGAGGGTGGGCTACGCGTTCCAGATGGGCGCGCTGTTCGACTCGATGAAGGTGTTCGAGAACATCCGGCTGGGGATCGGCGAGCAGACGTCCTACCACAACCTCTCGTACTGCACGGACCGCGTCATGGAGTGCCTGCGGCTGGTGAACCTCGGGCCGGAGGTGGCGGACATGATGCCGGCCGAGCTGTCGGGCGGCATGCGCAAGCGGGTCGGGATCGCGCGCGCGATTGCGGGGCATCCGACGTACCTGCTGTACGACGAGCCGACGTCGGGTCTCGACCCCGTGAACGCCGACGCGATGGACGCGCTGATCGAGCAGCTTCAGAAGGAGCTCAACGTGACGAGCGTGGTGGTGTCGCACGACGTGCGCGGCAGCTTCCGTGTCGCGGACCGCGTCGCTTTGCTGCACGACGGCAGGATCCGGCTGGAGGGTCCGGCGGCGGATTTCCTGGGGACGCAGGACGAGGTCGTCCGCGCGTTCCTGGACCGCGACTTCCAGCTGCTGGCTACGGGGCGCTAGATGGAACTGCGCTATCGCCGCGAAGCGCTGGTCGGGCTGCTGCTGATCGCGGGCGGAGTGGCGTTCGTCGGCCTGCTGATGTGGCTGCAGGGCAAGTCGCTGCGTCAGGGCGACGTGATCCACGCGTCGTTCGAGAGCGTCGCGGGCCTCAAGGAAGGCGACCCGGTCCGGACGTCGGGCGTGCGCGTGGGCAACGTCAGGACGATCCGGCTCGTGACGCCCGGCAACGTGGACGTCACGTTCGACGTGCAGCACGGCCCTCCGCCGCGCGAGGACGCGCAGGCGCAGATCATCGCGGCCGACCTGTTCGGCGCGCGGTTCATCGAATACGCGCCGGGCGTTTCGAGCCGGCCGCTGCCGCCGAACCGCGTGGTGCACGGCATCCGGATGGAGGACATCAGCGGCATGGCCACGTCGCTCTCGGGCCAGGGCAAGGACGTGATGACCGAGGCGATCCTCGTCTCGCACCAGCTGCGCATCACGCTGGAGAACGCGAACCGGCTGCTGACGACGCTCAACGGCGGGTCGGCGACCGCGATGGATACGATCATCGCTTCGCTCGGGGAGCTGCGCCGCGCGCTCCAGCGCATGGACGCGCTGATCGCGCAGACCTCGCCGGTGGCGGAGCAGACGATGCGCAACGCGCAGCAGGCCACGGCGCACGCCGACACCCTGATGCGCTCGCTGTCCCGGACCAGCGCGGCGATGGACTCGCTCATCGAGCTGGCGAGCCACGGCCGCGGCGCGGTGCCGAGGCTGCTGAACGATTCGACCGTGGTGACCGAGCTGCTGACGACCAACGCGGCGGTCCGCGACCTGATTGCCGACTTCAAGGCGAACCCCGGCAAGTACATCCGGTTCCGGCTTTAGCGTGCTCAACGTCCTGTTCCTCGGCACCTCGGCCGCGCGTCCCACGGTCGAGCGCAACGTCGCGGGTCTCGTGGTGACGCGCGAGGGCGAGAGCCTGCTGTTCGAGTGCGGCGAGGGCACGCAGCGGCAGATGATGCGCTACGGCGCAAGCTTCGCTTTGTCGGACGTGTTCTTCACGCATTTTCATGCCGATCACTTTCTCGGGCTCGTCGGGCTGGTGCGCACGCTCGCGCTGCAGGGGCGCACCGAGCCGATGCGCCTGTTCGGGCCCAAGGGCGGCAAGAAGATCCTGACCGACGCGCTCGGCCTGGGCGTGGAGCGCGGCGGGTTCGAGATCGAGATCACGGAGCTGAAGCCCGGCACGTCGCTGGCGCGGGAGGGCTACGAGATCGTGGCCTACGCGGTCGAGCACGGCGGCGGCGCGATCGGCTACGCGCTGGTGGAGAAAGACCGGCTCGGCAGGTTCGATCCCGAGCGGGCGAAGGCGTTAGGCGTTCCCGAGGGTCCGATGTGGGGCAAGCTCCAGCGCAGCCAGAGCGTCACGCTGGAGAGCGGGACGGTGGTGAGTCCCGAGACGATCGTGGGTCCGCCGCGGGCGGGGCGGAAGCTCGTGTACACGGGCGACACGCGGCCCTGCAAGGCGACCATCGAGATCGCGCAGGGCGCGGACCTGCTGATCCACGAGGCGACGTTCGGCGAGGAGGAGGCCGCGCGTGCCGCCGAGACTCAGCACGCGACGGCGAAGGAAGCGGCGACCGTGGCGAAGATGGCGGGGGCGAGGCAGCTGGCCCTGACGCACCTGTCGGCGCGGTATTCGCGCGATCCGGCGCCGCTGCTCGAGGAGGCGAGGGCGGTATTCCCGGAGACCGTGATCGCGAAGGACGGCCTGGTGATCGACGTCCCGTTCCGGCCGTAGCGGGCAAGCCAAGGAGCGGGTTGAGTGCCCGGGGAGGGGCGGTTAGCTTCCGTGCCCGGACTGCCGGGGCTGTAGCTCAGCTGGGAGAGCGCCTGGATCGCACCCAGGAGGTCAGGGGTTCGAGCCCCCTCAGCTCCACTCGCTGCCCCTTGGTGTAACTGGCAACACGCCTGACTCTGGATCAGGAGAGTCCTGGTTCGATCCCAGGAGGGGCAACTCGAAGCCTGATACTGCGATACGCAGTGTCGGGCTTCGCTGCTTTTCGCCCAGTGCAAGCGTTTCTGCCAGCGTTTCTCACCGCGAACTGCTCGCCCGGCGGTCGCGGAGCTTGACCGGAGACGCCATGACTTCGAGCATCGTCTCCTCGTCGGAGTGTTGGTAGCAGGTGAGCAGCGTCTGCAAATCCTTCCATCCACCCGCAGCCATGACATCCACGACCGACAACTTCTTGCGCTCCGTCGCCCACTTCCGGCGATAGGCGTGCCAGCGACCACCTTTCAACTTCGGTACGCCAGCCGCCTCTTCAACTCGAACGAGCAACTGCCCGAAGACCTCGCGGGGCCACGGCTCATCCCTTCGCTTCTGCGGGAAGAGCCAGCCATCACCAACCGCCTTGAGCCGCAACTGGAAGCCGCGGATCTCATCGGCCAAGGCCTGAGTAATCGGGATGACCCCCTCCCGGCTCCGCTTGTCGAACTCGGCCCGCCAGCGAATGGTCGGCAGATCGTACTGAATGTTCGACCAGCGTAGGCCCCGTATGGCTCCGATCCTCCGGCCCGTCGCTTCGGCAAGGACAAGTGCGAGCTCGAACCGCAGCCACTGCTCGCGTCCCCTCGCCTGTGGTGCCGTCGCCGCCAACTTCTGTGCGGCTTCCCGCACCTTGAGGAACCGATCATAGGTCGCGATCGGCCGGAGAGGGTCCTCTTCCCTTGGGAGCTTCAGGCCGCGGAGCGGGTTCTCCCGTAGGAGCCAGCCACCCTCTGGACGCCGCTCTCTCGATGCCCACAGAATCATCTCCCGCAGAAGAGCCAGGTCGTGTCGGACCGCGGTGGCGCGAACCGGCCCTCTAACCCGGCCGTCCGGCCACCCGGCCCCGCTTCGCCGCATCGAGACGTAGCGAGCGACATCGTTCGCCGTCAGGTGCTCGACCTTCTTACTCGTACTGAACACGGCCATGAGCCGTTTGGCCGCGCTCTGCTTTTGGTCCTGCGTGCGCTTGGTGTTGCCGCTATAGGCCGGGGCCTCCTGCTGGTAGAGAGTCCAGAGTTGTTCGAGCGTGAGG
>JBIOIA010000047.1:0-14936 GCA_044449445.1 Gemmatimonadales bacterium | reverse complement strand
TGATCGACGGCCATCGCTATCACGGCGACGCGCTGCTGCTGCGCGGCTCGGTGGGCGTGACGGTGGCGAGCCGGTTGGCCCTGGAGCCCTACCTCCAGAGCGTCGTGGCCCTCGAGCTGGGCTTCCGGGCCGCCTCGGACCGCGAGGCCGTGATGGCGCAGGCCGTCGCCGCGCGCACCTACGCGGTGCGCTACAAGGGCCGGCGCGAGGCGCTCGGCTTCGACGTGTTCTCGACCGACGCCGACCAGGCCTACGCCGGTACCGAGTCGGAGTTTCCCGAGGTGACCGACGCGGTCCGCCGCACCTCCGGCCAGATCCTGACCTGGCATGGCCAGCCCATCCAGGCCCTGTTCCATTCGACCTGCGGCTACGCCACGGAGTCGGCGAGCGAGGTCTTCCAGAACGGCGATCCGGTGCCGTATCTTCGCGCTGTCTCGGACCGCTTTGGCGAGGGCGACCACGACTTCTATTGCAGCCTGTCGCCGAAGTTCCGGTGGCGCGAGGAGTGGAGCGCCGACGATCTCACGGTGATCCTCGCGCGGACGCTGCCGCAGCTGGGCCGGACGGCGGGGCCGGCGGGGACCACCAACGGCGCGCGCGGCCCGGTGGCCGACGTGGGCCAGGTGACCGACGTCAGCATCGGCCGCACCTCGGCGACGGGGCGGGTGACCGAGCTGGACGTGACGACGACGACCGGCCGGTTCGTGGTCACGCGGAGCATCCGCGACGCGCTGAAGGCGGTGCCCGACCGCCAGCTGCTCTCGACGCTGTTCCAGCTGCACGTCGAGAAGGACGGCGAGAGGCTGGTGAAGATCGTGGCGTCGGGCGCGGGCTACGGCCACGGCGTCGGCATGTGCCAGTTCGGCGCGGTCGGCCGGGCGCGCGCCGGCCAGAGCTACCGTCAGATTCTCGACACCTATTATTCGGGTACTACGCTGGAGCGTATCTACTGATGGCGGGATCCAACTCGACGGTCCGGATCGGCATGGTGGGCGCGGGCGCGATCGCCCAGGTCGCGCACCTGCCCGTGCTGCGCAAGATGAAGGGTGTCGAGATCGTGGGGATCTGCGACAACGACGGCGCGAAGGCGCGCGCCCTCGCCCAGCGCCTCGGCATCGCGGACGCCTGGACCGACATCGAGGACCTGCTCGAATTCGGGAAGGTGGATGCGGTGATCATCTGCACGCCGAACCACCTGCACGAAGCGCACGTGCTGGCGGCGCTCGCGGCGGGCGCGCACGTGGTCGTCGAACGGCCGATGGCGCTGTCTTCGGCGGGCGCGACGAAGGTGCTCAAGGCGGCCGAGAAGGCGAAGCGCCTCGTGCTCGTCGCGATGAACCACCGCTTCCGCGCCGACGTCCAGGCGATCCGCAAGTTCATCCAGGGCGGTGAGCTCGGCGAGCTGCACACGATCCGCACCGGCTGGCACGTGTTCCGCGCCGCCAAGCAGCAGCTGGGCTGGCGCTCGCGCCGCAACGAGTCCGGCGGCGGCGTCATGATGGACCTCGGGCTGCCGATGCTCGACCTGGCGTGGTGGATCGCCGGCCGGCCCGAGGTCACTCGGGTGTCGGCGCATTTCACGGGCAGCGGCGCCGTGGACGAGATCGGCTCGGCGCAGCTGTTCTGCGACAAGGGCCCGTCCATCTTCTGCGACGTGTCGTGGCGCTACGTCGGGGAGGGCGAGCGCTCCTGGCTCGACGTGCAGGCCTCGAAGGGCTCGGCCTCGATGACGCCGTTCAAGGTGTTCAAGGAGCTGCACGGCGCTCCGGTGGACGTGACGCCGACCGGCGCGAGCGGCCGCGAGCACCAGTTCACCCAGTCGTACCGCTTCGAGTGGGCCTATTTCCTGGCCGGGGTGCGCGGCGAGGTGACGCCGTCGCCGCCCGAGGACCAGGTGCAGCTCCACAGGATCGTCGAGGCCATCTACCGCTCGGCCGACGAGCAGCACGATGTGAAGTTGTGAAGGGTCGCTATATCCCGCCGCAGGCGCTCGCCGCGGCGCTGTTGTTCCTCGCCTATCCGCCGGCCAGCCTGGTGGCGCCGAGTTTCTGCGCGCTCGTGCCGTTCCTGTGGAGCCTGGACGTCGCCGCGGCGTCGCCCGAGCGGGCCCGCGGACTGCGCGGCTTCCTCATGGGCTACTGGTTCGGCGTGTGGGCCAACGGCGTGGTCATGTACTGGATCGTCGTCGCGCTGTTCCACTTCACGCCGCTCGCGGCCGTGGGCTACGTGGCGGCCGTGGGCATCGTGCTCGCGCCGATGTGGGGCATCGTCTCGTGGGCGTACCTCCGGGTGCGCACGCGCACCACGATCCCGGCCTGGATCGCCTTCCCGCTGATCTGGACCGCGGTCGAGTTCCTCCAGGCGCACCTCTGGGACGTCCGCTTCCCCTGGCTCGGGCTCGGCACGTCGCTGGTCCGCTTTCCGGTCCTGGTGCAGTGGGCCGACCTGGCGGGTGCGCGCGGCGTCACGCTGTGGCTCGCGTGGGCCAACGTGATGGTCTACGTCGCGCTGCGGGACCGGAAGCGGGCCTGGCGGCCGCTCGGCCTGCTCGCCACCACGATCCTGGTCGCGTTCGGGTACGGCGCGTGGCGCGAGCGTACGCTCGTGATGCGCCCCGTGACGACCGTAGCGGTGATCCAGCCCAACATCGGCTTCAACGAGAAGCGGCAGGACCGCGAACGCGACACGCTGGCGCTCCAGATGCTCGCGCTCACGCGCCGCGCCGAGCAGCTGCCCGGCGTGCGCCTCGTCGCGTGGCCCGAGGCGGTGCTCGAGGGCTACTTCGTCAACAAGCCGGACTGGCCGCGCTGGATCGGCGCCGTGGCGCGCGAGAGCAACGTGCCGATCCTGGCCGGCGGGCTCGACGTGGACTTCTATCCCGACGGCACGTACGACTACTTCAACGCGGCCTTCCTGTTCGACACGACGGGCTCCTTCACCAACCAGCCGTCGTATCGCAAGACGTACCTGGTGCCGATCGTCGAGCGCGTGCCGTTCGTCAATCCGCGCTGGTTCGGCGACCTCAAGTGGTTCGGCGGCTTCGGCCATGGCCGGCGGTTCCCCGTCTACCAGGTTCGCGAGGGCCGCTTCGGCGTGGTGATCTGCTACGAGTCCGCGTTCGAGAATCTCGCGCGCGACTACCGGAGCCGCGGCGCGGACTTCATGGTCAACATCACCAACGACTCGTGGTTCGGCCGCACCGCGGCGCCCTACCAGCACGCCTCGCACCTCGTGATGCGCGCGATCGAGACGCGCATGGGGATCGCGCGCGCCGCCATCACCGGGATCAGCGAGTTCGTGGACCCGCTCGGCTACGTGCACGGCGCGACCGAGCTCGACGTGCCGCGCATCGAAGCCGACATCGTGAGGACCACCGACGTGCGCACGCTCTACGTGCGCTTCGGCGACTGGGTGGCACTGCTCGCATCCGTGGGCGCGCTCGCCTGCCTGGCCGCCAGCCGATTCCGCAAGCACCCTTCGGGAGCGACCGCATGAAAAGCCGGATCCTGATCGCCACGCTCGCGCTCGCCCTCGCCTCGCGCGCGGCCACAGCCCAGAACCCGTTCGGCACCGGGCCCTACGATCCCGCCGTGCCCACGCCGCGCTCGGTGCTGGGCTACGAGCCGGGCGACCGGTTCACGCCGCACCACATGCTGAGCCGCTACCTCGAGCGCGTGGCCGCCGCGAGCCGGCGCATCCGGCTCGATACGGTCGCGATCACGTTCGAGGGCAGGGAGGTGTTCCTGGTCGCGGCGAGCAGCGAGGCGAACATCGCGCGCCTCGACCAGATCCGCGCCGACGCCGCGCGGCTCGCCGACCCCCGTGGAGCCTCGGCCGCGGACCTCCAGGCCGTCGCCGGGCGGTTGCCGCCGGTTGCCTGGCTCGGCTTCACGGTGCACGGTGGCGAGGCCTCCGGGGTCGAGGCCGCGATCGCACTCGTCTACCAGCTCGCCGCGGGGCGCGACGCCGAGACGCAGATGCTGCTCGATTCGCTGGTCGTGCTGATCGATCCGGTCGAGAACCCCGACGGACATGAACGGCACGTGCAGGACGTGAACCGCATGCGCGGCGCGCTCGAGGTGCCGGTCGCGCCGGCCGCGATGATCCACCAGGGCACGTGGCCCGGACCACGGACCAGTCACTACTACTTCGATCTCAACCGCGACTGGTTCGCGCTCTCGCACCCCGAGACGCGCGGCCGCGTGGCGTCGTTCCTGCGCTGGTGGCCGCTGGTGGCCGCCGACCTGCACGAGATGGGCTCCGGCTCGACCTACTACTTCGCGCCGCCGATGGCGCCGGTCAACGCGAATGTGCCCGAGAGCACGCGCCGCTGGTGGGACATCTACGCGCAGGGCAACATCGCGGCGTTCGACCAGCACGGCTGGTCGTTCTTCCGGCGCGAGAACTACGACGAGTTCTACCCGGGCTACGGCGACTCGTGGCCGATCCTGATCGGCGGGATCGGCATGACGTACGAGGAGGCCTCGAGCGCGGGCGGCGCGATCCGCCGCACCGATGGCACGGTCCTGACGCTGCACGACGCGGCGTGGCACCACTACACGGCGGCGTGGGCGACGCTGGTCACCACCGCCACGCACGCCCGCCAGCGCGTGGCCGATTTCCTCGCGTTCCGCCAGTCGGCGATCACCGAGGGCGAGCGCTCGCCCACGCGGTTCGTCGCCTTCGAGAAGGACGCGCAGGGCCGCGGCGACTCGGTCGCCGCGCGGCTGCTCCAGAACGGCGTCGAGGTGATGAGATTGCGCGCCGCGGCGGATGCCCCGTCGGCGACGCCGTTCGGCGATGCGCCGCATGCCGCGCGGCTCGCCGCCGGCACCTACGTGGTGGACCTCGCCCAGCCCCAGGGCCGTCTCGCCAAGGCGCTGCTGGAGCAGGATGCCGAGCTGGATTCCACGTTCATTCATGAAGAGCTGGAGCGGCGGCGCACGGGGCTGCCGGACCGGTTCTACGACCTGACCGGGTGGTCGCTGCCGTTCGCGTTCCGCGTGCGCGCCTGGGCGCTGCGCGCGAGCCCCGGCGCCGGCGAACCTGTCACCCAGGCCGAGCTGTCGGGGCCGTCCGCGCGTCCGGGCGCCGTGGCGCAGGCCCGGTATGGCTACGCGATCCGGCCGGGCAGCGAGTCCTCGCTGCGGATGCTCGCCGGCCTGCTCGCCGACAGCGTCCGCGTGTGGTACGCGCAGCACGCGTTCGCGCAGGGCGGGGAGAGCTTCCCGCAGGGCGCATTCGTGGTGCGGGTGGGCGCCAACGGGCCCAACGTCCACGAGATCGTGCGCCGGCGCGCCGCGGCCTCGCTCGCGGAGGTCGTGCCGCTCCAGTCGGCCGCGGCCGATGGGGAGGGCACCGACCTGGGGAGCAACAGCGTCATTCCGATCCGCCCGCCGCGCGTGGCGCTGGTCGGCGGCGCGCCGATCGGCGGCAATGCGTTCGGCCACACGTGGTTCGCGTTCGACCAGCGGCTCGCCTATCCCGTCACGCCGGTCAACGCGCAGTCGCTCGGCGGCATGCGGCTCGAGGATTTCGACGTCATCGTCGTGCCGTCGGTCTCGCCGGGTGGATTCGACAACGCGCTGGGCGAATCGGGCAGGAACCGGCTCAGCGAGTGGGTGCGCGGGGGCGGCACGCTGATCACGCTCGACGGCGCGACGCAGTGGCTCGCCGCCGAGAAGGGCGGCCTCGCGCGGATGCGCCTGCGGCGCGACACGGTGCGGGCCGACAGCACGGGCGGCGCCCCGCTTCCGTCCTCGGTGCCGGGTGCGATCGCGCGCGCCTTCGGCGACACGCTCTCGCCGCTCATGGCCGGCGTGCGCGGCGAGATCCCGGTGCTGGTCAACAGCGACCGCGTGTTCAACGCGCCGAAGGACCTGCGTGCGGGCGAGGCGGTCGTGCGCTACGCGCCCGCGGCGCGGCTGCGGCTCTCCGGCTACCTGTGGCCGGAGATGCCGGCACGGCTCTCGGAGTCCGTGTACCTGTGGACCGAGCGGGTGGGTCGCGGTCGCGTCATCGGCTTCGCAGGGGATCCCAACTTCCGCGACCTCTTCCGGGGCCTGCTGCCGCTGTTCGGCAATGCAGTGTTGTTGGGGCCGTCAATGTGAACAGTCGAAAGTCGAAAGTCGAAAGTCGAAAGAGCTTTCAGCTTTGAACTTTCGACTTTCGACTCGCGTAGGCGTCGACGTCGGCGGCACGTTCACCGACCTCGTGGCCCTCGGGCCGCGCGGGCTCGTCGTGCTCAAGGTCCCGAGCACGCCCGACGCGCCCGAGCGCGGCATCTGGGACGCCTACGACTCCGCCCGCCTGCCGGAACCCCCTGAGACGCTGATCCATGGCACGACCGTCGCGACCAACGCGCTGCTGGAGCGCAAAGGCGCGAAAGTCGTCCTCGTCACGACGGCCGGTTTCGAGGACCTGCTGGAGCTGCGCCGCCAGGACCGCGCGGCGCTCTACGACCTCGCCCGGCACCATGCACCGCCGCTGGTCCCGCGCGAGCGCGTGGTCGGCGTCAAGGAGCGCATGGGCCCGGACGGCCCGCTCCTGCCGCTCACCGACGTCGCGCTGAACGCGGCCGTCGAGGCGGTGCGCGCCCTCGGGCCCGAGGCGGTCGCGGTCTCGCTGCTGTTCGCTTTCCGTCATCCGGAGCATGAGCGGCGGCTCGCCGACGCGCTGCGCGCACCGCTGCCCAACCCTCCGGGCGCGTGCCCGCACCAACTCGTGCCCCGGGTGCGCGAGTACGCGCCCACCAGCACGGTGAGTGCCGAGGCGTTCCTGCGTCCGCGCGTCGGCAGCTACGTCGAGCGTTTCGCGTCCGACGCGGCGGCGCGGAAGATAGCCGCGCCGCGGATGCTCGCCTCGAACGGCGGCGCGCTCCCGCCCGACCTCGCCGCCACGCGCGCCGTGTGGCTGGCGCTGTCGGGACCGGCCGGCGGCATCCAGGGCGCCGCTCTGGTGGGCGCGGCATCGGGCGCCGCGGACCTGCTCACCCTCGACATGGGCGGCACCAGCGCCGACGCGGGCGTCGTGCTCGCGGGCGAGGCGAACGTCGCGGCGCACGGCGCCATCGCCGGCGTGCCGCTCGCTGTGCCCCACATCGCGATCGAGACCGTGAGCGCGGGCGGCGGGTCCATCGGGTGGCTGGATTCCGGCAACGCGCTGCGCGTCGGGCCGCACAGCGCCGGCGCGCAGCCCGGCCCGGCGTGCTACGGCCGTGGCGGCACGGAGCCCACGGTCACCGACGCGTTCCTCGTTCTGGGATGGATTCCAGACGGGGCGATGCTGGGAGGCAGCGTCCGGGTGCGGCGTGACCTGGCCGAGCGCGCCCTCGCGCCTCTCGCCAAGCGCGCTGCGCTCGATCTGAATGCGTGCGCCCTCGGCATGATCGCCGTCGTGGAGGCCACGATGGCGCGCGCACTGCGGCGCGTGAGCGTCGAGCGCGGCCTCGATCCGGCCGGGCTCACGCTGGTCGCGTTCGGCGGTGCCGGGCCGCTGTGCGGCTGTGCCCTGGCGGGCCTCATCGGCACGCGGCGCGTGCTGCTGCCGCCGCTCGCGGGCGCGCTGTCCGCGCTCGGCATGGCCGCCGCGCGCGACGTCGCCGAGCGGAGCGTCGCCGTGCACCTCGCGGCGGACACGTTCGCGCGGGATGCCGAAGGCTTCGCGGGACCGATCGCCGCGCGCGTGCTCCAGGATCTGCCCGGAGCGGAAGTCAGCTTCGTCGCAGAGTGCCGCTATCGCGGCCAGGGCTACGAGCTCGACGTTCCGTGCCCGAGGGGCGCGTGGGACCAGGTGGCGGGACTGTTCCACGACGCGCACGGCCGCGCCTACGGTTACCGGCATATCGAGAGCGTGGTCGAGGTCGTCGAGTTGCGCGCGGTCGCGCGGCGCGCCGCAACGCTCGGGCGCATCCAGTGGCCCGGGCGCGGCGCCAAGGGTGGAGCGGCACGGCTGCGCATCCACCTGGCGGCCGGTCCGGCCGACGCCGCCGGCTATGACTGGGACGCGCTGCACGAGGGCCAGACGCTCGCGGGGCCGGCGGTGGTGGAGAGCACTAGCGCGACCGCCTTCGTGCCGCCCGGCTGGGCCGGGAAGGTCAACGCGATCGGCGCGATCGTGGCGGAGCCCGGTGATGCTCGGCCCCGTTGAACGGGAGGTCATGGCGCAGCTGTTCGCGTCCATCCCCGAGGAGATGGGCGCGGTCCTGGTGCGCAGCGCGCGCTCGCCCAACATCCGCGAGCGGCGCGACGCGTCGGCCGCGATCTTCTCGTCCGAGGGCGAGCTGGTCGCGCAGGCCGCGCACATCCCCGTCCACCTGGGCGCCATGCCCGACGCCGTCGAGGCGGTGCGCGGCAAGGGAGCGCGCGCCGGCGACGTGTGGATCCTCAACGATCCGTACACCGGCGGCACGCACCTGCCGGACATCACGATCATCGAGGCGGTCGCCAGCTCCGAGCTGGCGCGTCCCAGCCTCGGCGATGCCGGACGGCGCACGAGCACCGACTCGCCGATCGCGTTCGCGGTCGTGCGCGCCCACCACGCCGACGTCGGCGGAGAGCGCCCGGGCTCGATGCCGCCCGGCGCGCGCACGCTGGCCGAGGAAGGCGTCATCATTCCGCCGACCCGGCTCGCCATGCGCGGCGAGATCGACGAGGTCGTGCTCGAGGGCCTGGTGCGCAGAATGCGCGAGAGTGACGTGCGGAAGGCCGACCTCGCCGCGCAGCTCGCCGCGGCGACCCGTGGCGGTGAGCGCTGGCGTGAAATGATCGGGCGCTATGGCCGCACCCGGCTCGAGGAATCGGTCCACGACCTGCTCGAGTACGCCGAGCGGCGCGCACGCTCGGCCTTGTCAGAGCTGCCTTCCGGGCGCTTCGAAGCGGAGGACGTTCTGGAGGGCGACGGCATCAGCGACGAGCCGCTGGCGATCCGCGTCGCGGTCACCGTGAAGGACGGTACGCTGCGCTTCGACTTCACCGGCACGGCGCCCGCCGCGGACGGCAACGTGAACTGCCCGATCGCCGTCACGCGCTCGGCTGCGCTGTTCGTCGCGCGCTGCCTGATGCCCGAGGACGTCCCGACCAACGGCGGCGTCGCGCGCTGCATCGAGGTCGTCGCGCCCGAGGGCTGCCTCGTCAATGCGCGGCCGCCGCACGCGGTGGCCGCGGGCAACGTCGAGACCAGCCAGCGCATCGCGGATACGATCATGCTCGCCCTCGCGCAGGCCGGCGCCCGGCTCGTCGCGCAGGGGCAGGGCACGATGAACAACCTGATCCTCGGCACCGA
The DNA here is from genome assembly GCA_044449445.1 of Gemmatimonadales bacterium. Classification (GTDB taxonomy): domain Bacteria; phylum Gemmatimonadota; class Gemmatimonadetes; order Gemmatimonadales; family JACORV01; genus DASXPG01. The sequence goes on along the minus strand of JBIOIA010000047.1, from coordinate 5,654 downwards.
CAAGTGGACGTACTACGAGACCATCGGCGGCGGGCAGGGCGCGAGTGCCGCCGGCGACGGACCCTCGGGCGTGCACGTGGGCATGAGCAACACGATGAACACGCCGATCGAGGTGCTGGAGCTGGAGCTGCCCCTGCGCGTCGAGCGCTACGCGATGCGGACGGGCTCGGGCGGCATGGGCGCGGCCGGCACGGGCGGGGAGGGCGTGGTGCGCGAGATCCGGGTCCTGGAGCCGTGCCAGCTGTCGCTGATCACCGAGCGGCGGCGGCGCGGGCCGCGCGGCGTCCTGGGCGGCGCCGACGGCTCAGCGGGCAGGAACCTCGTCAACGGGCAGGATGTCGGAGCGAAAGTGGCGCGCGATCTCGCGGCCGGCGACGTGGTGACCATCGAGACCCCGGGCGGCGGCGGCCACGGGGGCCAGCGTCACATGTAGTGGACGCCGGGGTACAGCAGGTTGACGAACATCAGGAAGACCGGCTTGAAGATCACGGGAAACAGGTTCCACGCCACGATGATCCCGATCAGCCCCATCGCCCGTCCCGTCGTCAGCAGGAAATGCTGGTAGCGCTTCGCCGCCTCGTCGTGCAGGAACAGCGGGATCACGGCGGACCCGTCCAGCGGCGGCAGCGGGATCAGGTTGAGGCAGGCGAGCACCAGGTTGAGCGAGAAGAACACGCCGAGCATGAACGCCGCGGCGGGCCAGAATCCCTCCGAATTTGCCAGCGCGATGTGACCGAACGACACGCTGCTCGGCGAGTGGAACACGCCGAACGCCGCGCCCAGGCGGATGCACAGCCCCGAAATCGCCACCAGCAGCAGGTTGCCGCCCGGGCCCGCGAGGGCCATCCACGCCGCGCGCCTGGGATGCCTGAGCGCCCAGGCCGGATCGAACGGTGCGCTCGCGAACCCGAACGGCCAGCCCGAGGCGAGCGAGCTGATGAGCGGGAGCACCACCATGCCGATCGGCTCGCGCTTGATGTGCGGGCGCGGGTCGAGCGTCACCTGTCCGCCGTGATAGGCCGTGAGATCGCCGCCCAGCTTCGCCGCCCACGCGTGCGCGGCCTCGTGCAGGGTGGTCGAGAACAGGAAGACGACGTAGTAGGCTAGAGCGCTCGGAATATCGGGCATGGGGCGACGGCTGGCGCCGTCACATGTCGATGTGCAGCTGGTTGAGTTCCTTGCTGGCGTTGCCGGCGCGCAGGCGGTTCCAGACCGACTCGACGGCCTCGAGGCCGATCAGGACCGCAAGCGTGGTGAGCGTGACGATCATCGCCGTGGCGAGCCGACCCAGGCCGATCATGGCGCCGATCGCCGCCTGCACCCAGATGAGCGCCGCGGACGTGATCCCGAGGATCTTTCCTTCGCTCACCAGGATGACGCCGGCCCCGAGGAAGCCGATGCCGGTGACCACCTGGCCGATGACGCGGGTCGGATCGCTGCGGGAGGCCGGGAACGAGTTGCCGACGGCCACGAACAGCGCGGTCCCGAGGCAGATCAGGATGTTGGTCCGGATACCCGCCGCCTTGCCGCGCAGCTGGCGCTCCAGGCCGATGGCGCCGCCGCACAGGATGGCGGTGGCGATGAGCAGCCAGAAGGCTGCGCTTTCAATCGAGAGTGGATCGAGGGTCGGATGCACGGTTGCCGCCAATAGTGGGGGGCGGGTACCTGGTTGGCAACTGTTCGGGCCGCGATGCCGCCCGGATCAGTGCAACGGCGAGACCGAGAACTGCCCCGGCGGCCCCAGGGTGATGGTCCAGTGCGCGTGCCGCCCCGTGGGATCCGCCCCGGAGACCGAGGCGCTCGTGCGCCGGCCTCCGGCCATGAACTCCGGCTCCTCGAGCGTCCATGGATCGCCCAGGACGGCGGCGCCGCGGGACTCGCGCACGAACCGGCGAGCCCCGTCCTCCTCGATCCATTCGATGACGAGTCGCGGCGCGGCGGAGCCCGCGTCCGCCCGGAGCACGATCAGCCGATAGTGGCCGTGGTGGCTGCCATCCTGCCAGTGACCTCCGGACGTGACGAACGTGACGGCGGCGGGAACAAGCGGCGGGTCCTGGGCGCGCGCGAGATCGGGCCGTGCCGACAGCGCCGCGGGCAATGCCAGCGACGCGAGGCCTCGCAGGATGGAGAGCCGGCGCGGCCTCGTGCCGGCCCCCGCGCTACGGGCGGAACGCGACGGCGCCGAGCACGTCGCTGGGTGTCGGGCTGCTGATGTACTGCCGGTACAGGCCGACGGCGTACGACTTGCCGGCCAGCAGCGTCACCGGGGCCTGGATCTGCGTGTGCGGGCCCGCGGGCACGATGCCGTAGTCCACCGGGGGCCCGAGCGTGTTGCCGCTGTCCGAGATCACGCCCCACAGGGTTGTTCCGACCGAGTCCGTGACGACCAGTGAATAGGCCTTGCACACGGGGCTCCAGGAGAACCGCGGCGCCGTCCCCGCGCCGACGCTGAGCAGCACACCGCCGCCACCCGCGACCGAGGGGTCGGTGCATGGGAGCACCGAGGGCTCGGTCGCGGTCGAGCAGCTCAGCAACCCCCAGCCGAGCAGGACGCAGGCGACTCCGATGCTGAAGCGGCGACGCATCACAGCAACTTGCCGCCCGGGCACACTCAATGCAACGGTTCAGGCTGGGACGACGGTCGCAGGGAGAGCAGCCGCCGCGCCAGCATGACGGCGGCGACGGCGGCCCACGCGCCCTCCAGGACCACGAAGGGCACGAAACGGATCATCACGGACGACCAGCACGCCAGCGCCGCGCCCGCCAGGTTGAGCAGCATGTACGGATAGCCGTCGACGCGCAGCAGCCTCACCAGATTGAGCAGGAAGGCGAGGAGCAGCAGCCCGACGCCGACGGTGCCGATGGCGGTGGCGTTCAACGGCGGCGCGCGGCCCCGGCGATCTCCACCCACTTGTCGACCGGCACGGCCGCGACGATGTCGCCGATCACGTCGAGCGCGAGATCGTCGGCCGACTGGAACCGGATGCATGCCTTGCCCATGTCGAGCTTCTTGCCCGCGGCCTTGAACCCCGTCTCGAGCCTCTCGAGGAGCGCCTTGCTGCCGTAGACGCCCATCAGGTGGAGCGTCAGGTAGTTCTTCTGCGCCGCGAGCGCGGCGTACCACGATGCGTGGCCGTTGAACGTGTCGGAGTAGCGCGCGAGCGGGACCTGGTAGACGATCATGCCCTTCGAGGCGACTTCCTCGTAGCCCCCGGGCAGGTGCTTGCGGATGATCTTGCGTACGCGCTCCAGCTCGGCGCGCCGCGGAGTGGGCACCTGCGCCAGCACGTCGGCGACGCTGGTTGCGGTGCGTGGTGCGGGTCGGGCCATCAGGTCAAACTACTAGCAGAAGACGTGCTGCTCCAGCCACTGGGTCAGCTGGTGGTCCAGCTCGAGCGGGTCTTGGCCCGGATCGTGGGGCACGGCGAACCAGCGCTTGCCCGCGCTCATCAGGAACCACGCCGCCTCGATCGCGGGTTTCTCGCGCGCCGGATTGCCTGGCGCGGCTTCGTAGGAAACGAAATGGAAGGCGCGTCCGCGAACCGTGACGTGCCGTTGCTCGGTCTTGACCTTGCTCACTGAAGCCGCCGAAGTGGGAGGGGCGCCGGCGCGCCGGTCTGGGCCGAGCGCGCCACCTCTGTAATCTAACCTCGCCCGGCTCCGTGGAGGTGCCTCAGTTCCATGCTCAGGCGCTCGGCGCGGTCCTGGTGGACCTCTCGTGCACGAACACCAGCACGGCGCCGGCCAGGTAGATCACGAGGTCGGGCCGCAGCTCGCCTCTGATCGTATGAACGAGGAGGGCGATCGCGATCGTGAGCACCAGGATGACCGCGCCAGCCTGAATCAGCCGCGGCACCAGCAGCAACAGCGCGCCGATGGCCTCGATGCTGCCGAGCAGGAACAGGTGGAAATGCGAGGCGCCGTGGCCGCCGCCCATGTTGACCGCGCCGTGAACGGCGGTCTCGACGCTTCCATAGAGAAGGCACACGGCCAGCACGATGCGGAACGCCGTGAGCGCGCGCGACAGGGATTGGTTCATGCTCAACGCGGCGTGTGCTCGACGACCATCATCATGAACGAGCCGGGCACGATGGGCGGACGGCGCCGCGGATTGGCGGCCGTTGCCTCAGTCGGTGCCGGCCCGAACCGCGCGGTGACGATGTACAGGCGATGCGTCATCGGATCGAGCCCCATGTTGCGCGCGCCGGGCGCGGTCTGGACGTTCTCGACGACGCGATACTGATCAGGGCCGTCCTGGTGGATGACGCTCAGTGTGCCGTCCGCGTTCGACGTGAACACGTCGCCCGCCTGCGGGTCGAACGCCGCGCCGTCCACGCCGGCGCCGATCGGCGCGGTCGCGACCACCCGGCCGGCCTCGTAGTCCGAGACCGCCATCAGGCCGCTGCGACATCCGCTGAACAACCGATGATGCACGGTGTCGATCGCCATCGCGACGGGTTGCCGGCACGGCGCCGTGGACCAGCGCCTCGTGATCGTGAGCGCCTGCGCGTCGATCTCGACCACCTCGGCGCTGTCCACGATGTTGACATAGATCTTGCCGTTGCCGGCCGACACCCCGGACTCCGGCGTGCCGCCGAGCGGGATGCTCGTGACCAGGCGTCCAGGCCCGGGATCCACGACCGTGGACGAGTGGGCGTCGCCGTTGAACGTGAACACGCGATTCGAGACCGCGTCGTAGATGATGGCATCGGCGTCTTGCGCCGCGGGAATCCTGCCGAGCACCTGGAACGTCGTCGGATCGAACATCACTACCGAGCTGTCGTTGCCCGACGTGGCGAAGCCGTGATGCGCCGATTCCGCGAGGGCGACGCCGTGCGCGCCGCGGATATCGGGCACTTCACCGAGCAACGTGCCGTCTCGCTCGTCCACCACCATGACGCGGTTCTGCCGGCCGATGAACACGCGCTGCCGCGCCGGGTCCGGCGTGACGTAGTCCCAGCTCCCGTCGCCGCCCAGCACGTAGGTGTGCGTGATGTGGTATTGGGCAGGTGCCTGGGCCTGGAGGCCCTGCGCCGCAAGCAGCACCAGTACGGGGGCGAGCCGATGCATATGGTATCCTCGTTGCCTCAGGGTTGCGGGCTGCTCACGGCAGTCATTCTATTACATGATCCAGAGGAGCACCATGCCGTCTCGTCGCGACTTTCTCGTCAGCGCCGGCCAGGCCGGCGTCGCCATGTCGGCGCTCTCGCTCGCGCGCGCGCCGCGACTCCACTCGTCGCCGGCCGCGACTGAGGTGCCGGCCGCGACGCCGCCCGGCGACGTGCCGATCGGCCTCGACTGGCGCATGCTCGGCCCGTTCCGCGGCGGGCGCACGGACGCCGTGTGCGGCGTGCCCGGCCGCCCGAACGAGTTCTACTTCGGCCACGTGAACGGCGGCGTGTGGAAGACGATCGACGGAGGACGCTCGTGGGCGCCGGTGTTCGACGGGCAGGAGGTCGCGTCGGTGGGCGCCCTCGCCGTCGCGCCCTCCGCGCCCGACGTCGTGTACGTCGGGAGCGGCGAGTCCACGCTGCGCGACTCCGTCGGCTTCGGCAACGGCGTCTACAAGTCCGCCGACGCCGGCCGCACCTGGACGCACCTCGGCCTGGACGAGACGCAGCACATCGGCAAGATCGCCGTGGACCCGCGCAACC
>JBIOIA010000046.1:0-15284 GCA_044449445.1 Gemmatimonadales bacterium | reverse complement strand
CGCCGCGCGTTCTCCCGCTACGTCCGCGGCCGTGACCGCGCCCGCCGAGTTTCCCCAGCTCGTGCGCACGTAGGAGATGACCGCCGCCAGCTCGGCGTCCGAGAGCTGCTGCCACGGCGGCATCTGGCCGTTGAACTGGCCCCCGTGCACCGTCACCGCGCCCGATAGGCCCTTCAGCACGATCCGGATCATCCGGCCCGCATCGCCGGTGACGTAATCGCTTCCGGCGAGCGGCGGGAACATGCCCGGCGAGCCCTGGCCGCTCGGCTGGTGACACGCCGCGCAGGTGCCGGCGAAGATGGTCTGCCCGTTGACCGGCGCCGCCGCGCCGCCGCGCTGCGCCGCCTGCATCATCTGGGTCGGCGAGTAGGGCGCGTGCACCGCGCTCTCACCCGCGAACACGCCCGTGAAGCGGCCCAGGTAGAACCCGCCGAACACCAGCGCGAACACCGCGCAGGCCCAGAACCACCACGGCCCGTTCTCCGTGCCCTCCACCGGATCGCCGGTCTCGCGGAACGCCTGGCGATGCACCGCGAGGATGTCCACGTCCTTCTCGCGATCGCTTTCGGCGCTCTTGATCGCGTCGGGCGATACGCCGCGCCGCTGCTCGGCCATCAGTGCGTCATGCCGTTGGCGGCGCGCGCGTCGGCGCGCGGATAGTTGCGATTCAGGCTCTGCAGGTAGTCCACGAGGTGCCGGGCCTCGGCGCTCGCCACGACGACCTGACCGGCGGGCACGGTGCCGGGCGGCAGCTCGACGACCTCGTCACCCACCTCCGCCTGCGGCTTGACCGTGAACAGGAACCGGAAGCTCGGCATGAGGCTCCCCGGGACCAGCGCGCGCGGCTGGTAGAGGTGCGCATAGTGCCACGCCCGGCTCGGCTGCCTGACGCCAATGTTGGTGAGATCAGGGCCGGTCCGCATCGTGCCTAACAAGTGCGGCTCGTCGTAGCGGTAGTCCTCCGGATATGACGGCCTGCCCCAGCCCCGCACCTGGTCGCTCCCGAAACTCGGGTCGCGCACCTGCTGGCTGTGGCAGTAGAGGCACCCGTTGGAGATGTACACGGCGCGACCCGCCGCCTGGTCCGGCGTGTACGGCTGGAGCGCGTCCATCGGGACCACCGCCGAGAGCTGCCGCTGCGGCAGCCACGCCAGGATGAAGAAGGCGAAAACGGCCGTCAGCACCGCGCCGGCGAAGATCACCCGGTAGCGATGCATCTACGGCTGCTCCGGCGACTTGATCACGTAGTACGAGCGACGATCCGACCAGGCGGGCTCGACGCGCCTCGCGCCCTTCCGGTTCACGATCAGCCAGTAGTGGTAGGCGAACACGAAGTGCGCCGCGACCATCATCGAGCCGCCCACGGTCCGCCCGATCAGGAATGGCTTCGTGATGTTGACGGAATCCATGAAGGGCCGCGTGCCGTCGAGCATCGCCCTGCCCTGGAGCCACCCGCCGATGGAGAGCGACACGAGGTAGACGGCGATCCCGCCCAGGGCCAGCCAGAAGTGCCACCGGATCAGCCGCCCGCTCGGCCACTCCCAGTCCACCAGCCGCGGCACGATGAAGTAGTAGGCGCCGAACAGGATGAATCCCGCGAACCCGTACACGCCGAAGTGCGCGTGGCCCACGGTGTAGTGCGTGAAATGGACGACCTGGTTGACCGTGCGCAGCGCCTCGATCGAGCCCTGGAGGCTCACCACCGTGTACATCATGCAGCCCGCGACCACGAACCGCAGCGTCGGGCTGTGCTTGAGCGCGTCGAACCGCCCGATCACCGTGTAGTGGAAGTTCACCGCGGTCGCGGCCACCGGGATCACCATCATCACGCTCGCCGTGATGGACGTCGTGATCACCCACTGCGGCATCGGCCCGCCGATCAGGTGGTGGTGCCCGTTCAGCGAATAGAAGAAGGCCAGCGACCAGAAGCCCACGAGCGAGAGGTTGTAGCTGTGGATCGGCCGCCCCAGGACTTTGGGGATGAAGTAGTAGCCGCCCGCGAGCGCGATCGGCGTGATGAACAGGCCGAGCGCGTTGTGGCCGTACCACCAGTTCACGGCCGCTTCCTGGACGCCGCTGAAAATCGGCAGGTTGGCCGTGACGAAGATGATCGGGAACCACACCATCGCCGCCAGGATGTACCACACGCTGACGTAGAAATGCTGCGTCCGGCGGCGAGCGACAGTCACCAGCACCGAGAGCGCCATCAGCCCGCCGCTGATCGCGACGATCGCGTCGATGGGGCGGGGGATCTCGAGCCACTCCATGCCGTCGTTCCAGCCGGCGAGGATCGCCGAGAGCCCCAGGAGCATGAACAGGTTCCAGCCCCACGCGGCGGCCCTGGCGAGCTGCGGCGCGAACAGCGGGGCGCGCACCAGGCGGGGAATCATCCACACCGCCATGCCGATCAGCGCCATGCCGGTCCAGCCGTACGCCACCGCGTTGAGGTGCACGGTGCGCACGCGGCCGAACGTCAGCGCGGCCTCGCCCGTGAGCCAGTCGGGGAACTGGAACTTGAGCGACGCGATGAGCCCGAACAGCGAGCCCACCAGCAGCCACACGACGGCGGAGTGGAAGAACAACAGGACCGGCGCTCGCGTGCTGCGGTCCGCGGCGACGCGATCGGCCAGCGCGACGTCGGCCGGCGGCGAATCTTCGTAGGATCTGGACTTCGGGCGGAGACGTGGTCATGCGCGCGGCGGGGCGGACGGGCGGGCAGGCGGACGGACCAGCGGTCCGTCCTCGTCGTCGAACACGAGATACTTGGCCTCGTCGGAGCTCGAGAATTGCCCGGACCTCAAGGCCCACACGAACGCCGCCGAGGCGAGCAGGCCGCCCACGGCGCATATGGCGACGATGTACATGCCGGCCGTCATGACGGGCAATAAGATGGAGTGCGCGGGGCTTGCATGACAGGCTGGCCTTTGTTACTTTTTCGGTTGGTAGATGTGAATTGTTTCACAAGCAGTTGCCCTTTTTTTATGTGGCTCATTGTGAAACAATTCACAAGCTGTGCTGTAAACCACTCTCGCGCAAGAGGTTACAAGATGACCCGTCGAGTCGCCAAGATCCTCGTCCTCAGCACCGGCCTGGTCCTGTCCGCGGGGGCGCTGCTCGCGCTGCCGCACCACAAATTGCCGCGCCGAGTGGACGTCGTCATCGAGGCCTCGATGGGTCACTATACGCCGCGCGTCATCCAGGTTCACAGGGGCGACACGCTGCACGTCACGCTGCGCGCGATGGACACGGCACACGGTTTCAAGGTGCAGGGCCACGACAATATCGACATCACCGCCATGCCGGGAATGCCGGCAGAGGTCTCGTTCGTCGTGGACTGGGACGGCGGCCTGGAGTGGTTCTGCACCTTCAACTGTGGCCCGCAGCACGGGTCGATGAGCGGCATGATTGTCGCGACGGACGCGACGAAGGACTGACGTCCGGCGCGTAGCCCGCCGCGCAAGCGCGGGCAATAGATGCGAAGGCGCCCCTCCTCTCGGGGCGCCTTCGTCGTTTTCGCGCTACATTTGACCCCCGACTTCCATCCATCGAGACCCATGCGCTGGTTGCTGGCCTGCAGTCTGCTGCTCGCTCCCCGCGCGCTCGTCGGGCAGTGCCCCGACGGGACGCCGCCGCCGTGCGGCGCCCGGGCGGCGACCGCGCCGACCAGCGTCGCCGTGCTGTACTTCGACAACCTCTCGCACGATTCCAGCGACGCGTACCTGGCCGACGGCATGACCGAGGAGCTGATCAGCCGGCTCAGCCAGGTCGAGCGGCTCCAGGTCAAGTCGCGCACCGCCGTGCAGCGCCTGCGCGGCCGCCCGCTCGGCGACCCGGCCGGACTGGGTCGCAGTCTGGCCGTTGCGCACCTGGTGAGCGGGAGCGTGCTGCGCTCCGGCCAGCGGCTGCGCGTCACCGTGGAGCTGATGCGGGCGGCAACGGGTGTCAGCGTGTGGGGCCGAACGTTCGACCGCCCTGCGGCCGACCTCATCGGTGTGGAGGCGGAGATCGCCGAGTCGGTCGCGGTTGGGGTAAGTGGCCGCTTGGCGCCTGGCGAGCGGCGGCGTCTCGAGGTTCGGCCGACTACGAACGCGGCGGCCTACGATCACTACCTCCGCGGCAGCTTCGAGATCGCGCGGCGGACGACGACCTCCATCCTGCGCGCCATCCGGGAGTACGAGATCGCGGCGCGTCTCGATCCGCGTTTCGTGCCGCCGTTGGTGCGCGCCGCTGGCGGTTACAACATGCTCAGCTCGATCTACGCGGGACCGGAAGTCGGAATGCCGCGCGACACGCTTCGCGCGCGCAGTCGTGCACTGGTGGATCGAGCGCTGCGGATTGACTCGACGTCATCGGATGCGTGGCTGGCTCGCGCGAACTCCATCGTGGGTGATGAGCGCCGGGTGCTCGACGCGCTGGCCCACGCCACGGCCATGGATCCGCGCAGCGCCGAGGCGCACCACCTCTACGGCATCCACCTGCGTGATGTGGGCGACGACTCGGCCGCCGCGGCCGAGCTGAGGAGCGCGCTCGCACTGGAGCCCGATCGCGCCATCACGCTCATCAACCTGGGCGAGCTGTTCGCGACCGGTCGCCAGTTCGCCGAGGCGTCACGGTGGACCGACAGCGCCGCGGCTCTGCATCCCGAAGCCGCCTTCTACTATGTGGAGATGGGGCTGACCCGGCTCCAGCTGGGCGATACGGCGGGCGCCCGCGCGGCCGCGGCGCTCACGGGCAGCCACGGCGGCGCGAACGGGCAGGAGGAGCTGCTGGCGATGCTCGAGGCGCGGGCGGGCGACAGCGCGGCGGCGCGTGCCCGACTCGTGCGGGTGGATTCCGCGATGCGTGGATCCGACTGCTACGTCAGCCATCCGTGCGTGGAGCTGGCCTGGGCGCTCGCGGCGGTCGGCGAGCGCGAGCGCGCGCTTGCCGTTCTCGAGCGGATCACGCCACGGAACAGCTGGATCGCCTACTGGAGCCGCCGGGCCGAGTGGGATCCGATTCGCAACGATCCGCGGTTCCAGGCGGTACTCCGGGAGGCGTCGCGGCCCTGAGGGTGGGACTCGCGCAGCCGGCGTGCGCCGGCTGTTTCAGTCCTTCAGCTTCCTGAGATGACCCGGCTTGAGCAGGTAGAGCAGGGTGCCCTTGCCCAGCTCCGGAGCGCCCGGGAAGCCGATCCCGATCACGCCGCTCTTCTTGAGCTCGATGTGCAGGTCGCCGTCCGGCGAAACCAGCGCGGCAGCGACCTGCGAGAAGGCGGGCTCGTGGCCCACCAGCGCCACCGTCTCGTGCGGCGGGAACTTCGCCAGCAGCTTGAGGACGTTGCGTGGGGTGCAGGTGTGGCCCAGCGCCTCGCTCACGGTCGGCGCTTCCTTGAAGCCGAACACCTCGGCCAGGACTTCGGCCGTCTGCACCGCGCGGTCGAGCGGGCTGGTGACGAGATAGTCGAACTCGATCCCCATCCGCTTCATCGCGCGCGCGATCGTCGTCTGTTTCTTCCGACCCTCGGGCGAGATCGGCCGCTTGTCGTCGTCGGGATATTGCGCGGCGTCGCGCTCGCCCGCCTCGGCGTGCCGGATGAGGATGACGTCCATGTGGATGATGTAGCACTGCCTGACTGAGGCTGTCCAGCGAACCGCGAAAGCTAGCCGATGACGCCGCCTCCCAGCACCCGCTCGCCGCGATACAGCACGCCGCTCTGGCCCGGCGCCACCGCGCGCGCCGGCTCCAGCAGCCGCAGCGACAGCCGCTCGCCCTCGGATTCCGTGACCTGCGCGCGGACCGCGGCGCTCCGGTGCCGCACCTGCACCTCGCACTCCTCGCCCGCCTCGAGCGCCTCGGCGAGCCAGTTCACTTCCTCGAGCGCGACGTCGAAACGCGCCAGCTCGTCCGCAGTGCCGACGACCACCTCGCGGGTGTCCGGCCGGATCGCGATCACGTGCAGCGGCCGGGACCGGCCGCCGGGAAGGCCGCGCCGCTGGCCGATGGTGTAGCGCGCGAACCCCGCGTGCTCGCCGAGCACGTCGCCGCCGCTGGTCACGATCGGCCCGGGGGCGAGCGCCGCCGAGCCCGCGGGCAGGTGGCGCCCCAACACGGCGGCGTAGTCGCCGTCCGGGACAAAGCAGATCTCCTGGCTTTCGACCTTGTCGGCCGTGACCAGGCCGAGCCGGCGCGCGATGGTCCGCGTCTCGCTCTTGGTGAGCGCGCCCACCGGCGTGAGCATGCGGGCCACGACCTCGCGGCGGATGCCCCACAGGAAGTACGACTGGTCCTTCGCGCGGTCCTTCCCGCGCCGCAGCGCGCCGCCTTCGGCGCGGGCGTAGTGGCCGGTCGCGATGGCGTCGCAGCCCAGCGCGTCGGCGTGGGCGAGCAGGTCGGAGAACTTGGTGAACGAGTTGCAGCGCACGCACGGGATCGGCGTGCGGCCGCGCGCATACTCCGAGACGAAGTTGGCCACGACGTCGCGGCCAAAACGGTCGGCGAAGTTCAACGTGTAGTGCGGGATGCCGAGCCGGTCGGCGACGGCGCGCGCGTCGAAGATCGAGTCGAGCGAGCAGCACGGCCGGTCGCTCACCGTGTCATCGGCGTAGCAGAACAGCTTCATCGTCGCGCCGATGACCTCGCAGCCCTGCTCGACAAGCAGCGCCGCGGCGACCGAGCTGTCCACGCCGCCCGACATCGCGACCAGCACGCGGGTCATGCGCGGGCCAGCACGGCGCGCAGCGCGCGCACCTTGGTCACGACCTGATCGAAGGCGTCCGCGATCCTCGGCACCTGGTCCTGGGACGACAGTGAGCCGAAGCTCATCCGCACCGCCGCGATCGCGATGTCCTTGGGCGTGCCCATGCCGGAGAGGACGTGCGAGGGCTCGACCGATCCGGTCTGGCAGGCCGAGCCGGAGGCGCAGGCGAGCCCGGCGAGGTCGAGGTGCATCAGCATCGCCTCGGAGTCGGTCCCGGGCGCGCTCATGTGCAGGATGTTGGGCCCGCGCTTGGCGCCCTCGCCGTGGATCACGAGATCGCTCACGCGCTTCTTGAGCTCGGCCTCGACCGCGTCGCGGATCGCCGCGAGCCGTGCGAGCGTCGCCGGCTGCTCTTCCGCCGCCATCTGCGCGGCGACGCCGAGCGCCACGGCGCCGGGCACGTTCTCGGTGCCGGGCCGCAGGCCGCCCTGCTGGCCGCCGCCATGCATGAGCGGGTGCAGGCCCTTGCGCCCCTGCACCACGATCGCGCCTACGCCCTTGGGTCCGCCGATCTTGTGCGCCGAAATCGAGCAGAAGGTGACGCCAGGCGCCTGGTCCAGCCGCATCGGCACCTTGCCGAACGCCTGCACGGCATCGCTGTGGAACGGGACGCCGGCCGCGGCGCATAGCCCGGCGATTTCCTCGGCCGGCTGAATCACACCGGTTTCGTTGTTCACCCACATCACGGAAACGACCGTCGGCTTCGGCGTGCCGGAGAGGACCTTGTCGAGCGCGTCGAGATCGACCACCCCACGCGTGTCCACCGGAAGCAGGGTCGTCTTCGCCCCGTACAGCTCCGCCTCGTGCAGCGCGGCCAATACCGCCTTGTGCTCGATCGGGGTCGCGACGATGTGCGCGCGCGCGAGGTCCATGCCGCCACAGGCAGACATCGCACAGCCCAGGATCGCGAGGTTGTCCGCCTCGGTGCCGCCGGACGTGAACAGCACGTCGCGCACCTCAACGCCCAGCGCGTCGGCCACGCGCTTGCGCGCGGCCTCGAGACCTGCGCGGGCCATGCGGCCGAACCAGTGCGGGCTCGAAGGGTTGCCGAACGCTTCGTCGCCGAGGAAGGGCAACATTGCCTCACGCACCTCGGGGCGAACCGGGGTGGTGGCGGCATGATCGAGGTAAATCCGCTGCGTGGCCATCGAAGGCTGAAAACTAAGCGGGAGAACGACTTAAGTAAAACCGAGAGGTGAATGGGGTGAATGGGGTGAGTGATGTGAATGAGGTGAATGAGGTTACGCGTAGAACCGGTTGTCAGCGCGTGGTTCGGATGCCGTTGTTGTCGGGCTCGGGAGCACCTTGCACGCGTGAGTGGGGATTTCTCTGACCTGGTCGTCTGGCGCGAATCTGCGGCCCTCGCCGCCAGCGTTATCAGGCGGTGCCGGGGTTTGCGTGGCGTAGGCGCTGCCAACGCAACCGATCAGATGGTTCGCGCGGCGGAGTCGATTCCCGCCAACATTGCCGAAGGCGTCGGTCGCGGTGTGACAAGAGACTGCGTGCGCTTCCTTCGGATGGCGAGAGCGTCCGCAGCGGAGCTTGAGAGTCACCTGCGGGTTGCCAGCCTCGCGGGTCGGCTAGCGAGCAGCGACGCCGATACGCTGGTCGATCATGTGCGACGTGTTCGTTACCTGCTGGATCGATTCCTGAAATCGGTGGAGGCCCGCTACCGCGCCTGAACCTCATTCACGTCATTCACCTCATTCACGTCATTCACCTCTCACATGCTCTGAACCTCAAGCGAAACCACGTCGTCGATTTTCACGGTCTCGAACGTGAAGAACGGCTCTCCGTAGCGCGCCCGGATCAACGACCCATAGTGCTCGCTCTGCGTCTCGATCAACTCGTACAGGTGTTTGCCGGTGGGGAAGATCTCGCCGGCGTTCTTCGCGCCGTCGAACTGCGACTTGTAGCAGCGGATCGCCCTCATCTTGGCCGCGAACGTATCGGAAATGTCCACGACGAACGTCGGCTTCACGGGGTCTTCGCGGTAGGCGAGCGCGTACAGGATCTTGTGCGGCCGGTGCGGGCGGCCCGGCGCGTCGTACTTCTCGAGGCCGGCGAGGTAGCAGGCGTCGCGGCCCAGCTCCGAGGCGACGCGATGGTCGGGGTGGCGGCCGACCGGGAAGGGCAGGATCACCGTGCGCGGCCGGAACCGGCGGATCAGCGCGATGACGCGGCGCCTGGTCTCGTCGCTGTTCATGAGGTGCGCGTCGGACAGTCCTGCATTGGCGCGCGCGTGGACGCCGAGCGCGCGGGTGGCCGCGCCGGATTCCTGGGCGCGCCGCGTCGGCGAGCCGTGCGTGCCGGCCTCGCCGGCGACGAGGTCCACGATGCCGACCTTGTGTCCCTGCTTCGCCGCGAGGGCCAGCGTGCCGCCGCAGGTCAGCTCGGCGTCGTCGGGATGAGCGGCGATGGCCAGGAGATCGAGCTTCATACAGGAAACAAACTACTCGTACCTGAGCGCCTCGACAGGGTCCAGCCGGGACGCCCGGCTGGCCGGGAGGATGCCGAACAGGATTCCCGTGAACGCCGAGGCCGCGAGCGCGGCGACGATGGCCCACACGGGCACCGTGGCCGGGAGCGGCGTGAACCTGCGCACGGCGACCACGCCGCCGGCGCCCAGCAGCATGCCGGCGACTCCGCCGATCAGCGTGAGCGTCGCGGCCTCGACCAGGAACTGCCACAGGATCTCGCGCCGCGTCGCGCCGAGCGCCTTGCGGACGCCAATCTCCCGCGTCCGCTCCGTGACGCTGATCATCATGATCGCGATCACGCCGATGCCGCCGACCAGCAGGCCGATCGCGGACAGGCAGATCATCACCAGGAAGAACACCCCGGTCGCCTTGTTCCAGTTCTCCAGGATCTTGTCCTGCGTGATGATCGCGAAATTGTTCTCCTGCCCGGGCCGCAGGCCGCGGACGCGGCGCAGCGTGGCCGTCACTTCATCGAGCGCGGTGTTCAGCGAGACGCCGGGCTGCGGGCGCACGATCAGGCGCGCCCAGCCGTTCCACTGCGCCACGTAGCGCCGGTACGTGGTGTACGGGATGAGCGCGGTGGAGCCCGCCGTCGCCGCGAACAGGTTCGGCGGCGGCTGGAACACGCCGATCACGGTGTAGCGCTGCCCGGCGATGTTGAGCTTGCGCCCGATCGGGTCGCCGCTGCCGTATAGTGTTTCGGCCGTCTTGTCGGAGAGCACGACCACCTTGTCGCCGGCCTCCTCCTCGACGTTGGTGAACGAGCGGCCGACGACCATCTCGCCCCCCGCCACTAGCACCCAGTCCGGCCCGCGGCCCAGCACCTGTGCGTCGGTCTGCTGGCCCTCCGAGAACAGGGTGCGGCTGGTGTTGTCGGCCATGATCACGCCCTGGATGGACGGCAGCTCCGCGATGCGGGCCGCCTCCGCGGGCGTGATGGGTGGGTACCGCCACCACGGCGGGTCCTTGTCGTCATCGTCGGCCTGGTCGCCGCCCTGGAAGCGGAACACGAAGAACGTGGTCGGGCCGGTCTGCGCCAGCACGTCGTCGATGGACTTGTTGATGCCTTTGACCGTGGCACTCATTGCCATGACGACCATGACGCCGATGGCGATGCCGAGAATCGTGAGGGCCGCGCGCGTCTTGTTGGCGCGCAGCGAGTCGAAGGCGATGCCGACGCCCTCGGCCAGCGCCGTGAAGCCGCGCTCCAGCTTCGAGACGGGGCTCATTCGAACCTCAGGGCCGCGATCGGGTCGAGCCGCGCCGCGCGGTTGGCCGGGTACACGCCGAACACGACGCCCACGCCGACGCCCAGCGCGACCCCGCCGACGATGGCGAGCGGTGTGATCTGCGCGGGCAGCCCCCACGCGGCGTTGACGAGCTTGGCGAGCCCGATCCCGGTCAGGATCCCGAGCATCGCGCCGGAGGTCGAGAGCGTGGCCGCCTCCACGACGAACTGCCGCAGGATGTCGCGGCGCCGGGCGCCCAGCGCCTTGCGCACGCCGATCTCGCGGGTCCGCTCGGCCACGGCCATCAGCATGATGTTCATGATGACGATGCCGCCCACCACCAGCGAGATGCCGACCAGCATCGGCAGGGCGAGATAGAGCACGGCGGCGATCTTGGCCCAGAAGGCGAGCACGTCGTCCGCGGTCTCGAGGTGGAAGTTGTCCTCCTGGCCGGGCCTGAGGTGGCGGCGGGTGCGCATCAGCGACTCGACGTCGCCCATCGCCGCCTTCATCGAGGCATCGTCGTCGGTCTTGACGATGATGCCGTCCACGACCTTGTGCGGGTTCACCAGCCGCTTCATCGGGGAGGTGTAGGGCGCGATCACGAACTTGTCGAGCGATTCGCCGAACACCGAACCCTGCGGCTTCGCCACGCCGATCACCCGGAAGTCGAACTCCGCGATCCGGATGATCTGGCCCAGGGGGTTGATGTTGGTGAAGTACTTCTTCGCCAGGTCGGCGCCGATGACGGCGACGTTGGAGCCGTGCTCGACTTCCTGGGCCGAAAAGGCGCGGCCCTCGTCGATCTCGATGTCGCGGATCCGGAAGTAGGTGTCCGAGACGCCCTCGGCGTCCACGTTCCGCGAGCGCCGCGTGCCGTAGTACACGCTGACGCCGTTGCCGCTCTGGCACGCGACGGTCGCGCGGTCCCTGAGGTAATCGCGGACCGCCAGGCAGTCGTCCTCCTTGAGCCGCGGCCGGCGGCGCAGCGCGCGGCGCTGCTCCACGGTCTGCGGGCCGATCTGGACCTGCGGGCGGAACCGGACCGTGAAGGTGTTCACGCCGAACAGCTTGCCCGCGAAGTCTTCCTTCATGTACCGGTCCATCCCGTTCACGATCGCGATGACGCCGATCAGGAACGTCACGCCGATGAACGCGCCGACGGCCGAGAAGAAGCTCTTCAGCTTCTGGGCCCGGATCTGGGACAGGGCCATGCGGATGGCTTCGAAGAAGCTCACGGCGCCCTCAGGCGGCCTGGCGGGCGTCCGAGCTGATGAGCCCGTCGTGCAGCGTCACCACGCGGGCGGCGTGGGCGGCGATGTCGTGCTCGTGGGTGACCATCACGATCGTCTGGCCCTGCGTCTGGTGCAGGTCCTGGAGGACGCGCATGATCTCCTCGCTCGTCGTCGAGTCGAGGTTGCCGGTGGGCTCGTCGGCCAGGATGATCGAGGGCCGGGTCACGAGAGCGCGCGCGATGGCGACTCTCTGGCGCTGGCCGCCCGAGAGCTCGTTGGGCTTGTGGGTCATGCGGTCGCCCAGCCCGACGGACTCGAGCGCCTGGGTCGCCCGCTCCTTGCGTTCCTTGCGGCCCATGCCGCTGTACACGAGCGGCAGCTCGACGTTGTGGGCCGCGGTGGCCCGCGGCAGCAGGTTGAAGGTCTGGAACACGAACCCGATTTCGCGGTTGCGTACCCGGGCGAGCTCGTCCTCCGACATCTTTGAGACCTCGACGCCGTTGAGCCAGTACTGGCCGGCCGTCGGCGTGTCGAGGCAGCCGATCAGGTTCATCATCGTGGACTTGCCGGAGCCCGAGGGCCCCATGATCGCGACGTACTCGTTGCGGTCGATCTCGAGATCCACGCCGCGCAGGGCGCGCACGATCTCGGCCCCCATCACGTATTCACGCGTGAGGCCGATGGTGCGGATGATCGAGTCGCTCACGAGGCCGGCGCTGGCGTCGCGCCCGGTGCGCCTGGACCCGTGCGCGCACGGCGCACATGGGCGCTGTTCTTGAGGTCGCGGATGGCCTGGTAGGGTCCCGCGACGATGGTTTCGTTCTCGCCGACGCCGTTCAGCACCTCGAAGTACTCGTCGCCCGTGATGCCGACGTGCACCGGCCGGAACCGCGAGACCATCGTGACCGTGTCCACCACGAACACGCCCTCGATGTCCTTCTTGCGCCGGTTCGCCGAGTCGGCCGCCGTGCGCGGAGGGGCCGCGGGCGGGGGCGTCTGCGCCTGGGCGGTGCCCGCGGCGGGACGCTTGCCGGCGCCCTTCGAGGTGTCCGGACGCAGCGTGTCCTGCGGCTGGCGCACCGTGAGCGCGATGATCGGGACGGTGAGCACGTTGTGCCGCCGCGCCGTGATGACGCGCGCCGTGGCCGAGAGGTCGGGGCGCACGCCGGCCGGCGGGTGGTCGAGCGTCACCTTCACGTAGTAATCCACCGCCTGCTCGACGCCGGTCTGGGTCTGCGTCGTCGGTTGTCCGGCCACCGAGGAGTTGCGGATCTCCGTTACGCGGCCGGTGAAGACCGAGTCGGGGAAGGCGTCGATGGACACTTCGCACGAGTCGTTGTTGTGGACGCGCACGACGTCGGTCTCGTCCACCTTGACCTGCACCTGGATGACCGAGAGATCAGAGATCGTCATGAGCAGGCCGGTCTCGCGCGAGAACGTCCCCGGCACGGCGACCTCGCCTTCCTCGACCGCGAGCCGCGTGATGCGGCCCGACATCGGCGCGACGATGGTCGTTTTGCGCAGGTTCTCCTGCGCCGAGCGCAGACCCGCGCGGGCCTGATCCACCTGGCGGATCGCGGCGTCGAGGTTCGCGATCGCCACCGCGCGCTGGGTCTCCGCGGTCTCGAGCGCCTCCTGCGAGACCAGCTGCGCGTTCTGGGCACGGATGTCCCGGTTGCGCGTCCACGCGCGCTCGGCCTGGTCCTTGTTGGCCTGTGCCTGGGCCTGCGTGGCCTGCGCCGCCGCGAGGAACGCCTCGTTGCGCTGTACCTCGGTCTCGTAGAGCGACGGGTCGATGCGCACCACCACCTGGCCACGCTCGACCATGTCGCCTTCCTTCACCGGCAGCGACACGATGCGACCCGTGATGTCGGAGCTGACGTCCACCTTCTTTTTCGGCTCGATCTGGCCGCTCGCCGTCACGATGGACGTGAGATCCCGCCTGCCGACCTTCTCGAGGCGCACCTCGGTCGTCGGAACGCGGCGCTTCGCGGCCGTCAGCGCCATCGCGCCGCCCACCAGGACGACGCCTCCGCCGATCAACATCAGCTTGCCCACTGTGGTCATGATGTCTGGTCCGTTCTCTTAGCGAAGCGGCCGGCCGACTGCGCTTTCGAGCGTCGCGATGGCCTTGTGATAGTCGTACACGGCGGTCACGTAACTCGCGTCCGCCTGGTCGGCGGTGACCCGCCCGTTGAGCAGCTCGAGGTACGTCCCGGAGCCGACCCGATAGCGCTGCTGGGCCAGGTCCAGCGCCTCCGCCGCAAAGCCCTTGTTGGACTGCTGCAGCCCGATCTTCTGGTACGCCGCGATCAGGCCGCGATACGCTGCCGCGACCGACGCCCGCACCGCGAGCTCACGCGAGCGGATCGACTGGTTGAGGTCGTCCTCGGCCGCCCGCGCTTGCTGGATCGAGGTCGCGCGCGAGAATGCGTCGTAGATCGGGATAGACACGCCGATCGAGAACGAGAAGGGGCTCGTGCCGTTGTTCGAGGACGGCGGAACGAGAACGCTGTGCGTGCCCGTGGAGTCCGTGTACTGCGTCGTGTACGCGTCGTTCGCCTGGCGGTAGCCGCCGTAGTTGGCCGACAGCTGGAGGCTCGGCAGGTACTGCGAATACGCCGAGCGGGTGCTCCAGCGCGCCGAGGCTTCCCGGGCGCGCAGCGCCACGAGTGCGGGGTTCTCGGCGAGGGCCATCCGGATCAGGCTGTCTTCGGCGAACGCCGGCTCCGTCACGGGGAACGAGTCGGTCAGCTCGAGCTGGATCGGCTCGGGCGCCGGCACACCGAGGGCCTGGAACAGCACCAGCGTCTGGTTTTCCACCGCCTGGTTCGCCGTCAGCAGGTTCACGTCGGCCGTGCCCTTGTCCACCTCGGAGCTGCGCACGTCGATCAGCGTCGCCTGGCCGACCTGGTAGCGCGCCTGGCTGAGCGACAGGGCTTCCTGCGCGCGCTCGACCGAGCGCCGGGCCAGCTCGGCCTGCGCCTTGGTCTGGAGCAGGATCAGGTACTGCGTGCGCACGTTCGTCTCGAGCGTGCGGAGCGCGCCGTCGATGTCGGCCTCCGTCGCCCTCGCGTTGGCCGTGGCCAGCCCGCGGTTGGCGATCGTGGAGCCCGACAGCGTGTAGGTGCCGTTCAGCGACCAGTAGCCGCTGGTGTTGGCTGGGCTGGTGAACGGCGTCGCGATGCCGGTGATGACCGTCGTGCCTTCCTGGGTGCGGCGCTGACCGGCCGAGGCCGACACTGAGGGCGTGAACAAGTTGAGGAAGCTGCTCCGCTCGGCCGCCGAAGCGCCCCACCGGTCGTTCAGTACCATCAGGTAGTCGGGGTTGCTCTGCCGCGCGATGCTCAGCGCGTCCGCGATGGACAGCTGGCGGATCGGGGCCTCCTGGGCGTAGCCGATGGCGGCCACGAGCATGAGAACCACCACCCATCCGACCACCCAGCGCACATTCATGATCTGCGTCTTTGTTCTGCTTCCTGTGGCATGTTCGTCGGAGTGCAACTCACTGTGACATACGGCACTACGCCCGCGCGGGTTTCAGCACAGCGCGCCGGAGCGGCGCCGCTCACCCGCCGCCCCCTAATTTCGCTACAAGCTG
>JBIOIA010000045.1:0-15454 GCA_044449445.1 Gemmatimonadales bacterium | reverse complement strand
GGTCTGGGCCGTAAAATTCGTGGTATCCACCACCAGCGTCTCTCCCTCCCAATGACCGACGGAGTCTCCCATCCACAGGCGAATGTTCTTCGGCAGGTGCTGCCCGTTGATCCGGACGATCCGCATCGGCACGATCGGCACGTTCTGGGCGACCTCGTGACCCAATCCCTGAATCGTCCGCACCACTGGCGTGTCCTGGTCCTCCTGGATGTCGATGAAGATCAGGTTGGGTTGTCCCTCCGCCTGCGTCGTCGCGGCGACGACCTGGCGCAGCAGGTTCGCCTCCGCGAGGTAGAGCGCCGCAAGCAGGCTCACGCCGAAGCCCAGCGCCGTCACGACCGCGCGAGTCTGGTTCTTCGGCCGGTGCAGGTTCGCCATGCCCTGGCGCACCACGTACGGCCAGCGCCCGCGCGCAGCGGCGGCACTCGTCAGCCGTCGCGCCAGCCCGGTCGCTCCCCAAGCGGTCAGCGTCAGGGTCCCGACGCTGAGGGCGATCGCGACCGCGAAGCCCACGCCGACCCTGGGCTCGTCCGCGCGGGCCATGCACAGCGCGAACACGCCGATCGACAGCAGGCCGAAGGCGACGAGCCGCCACGGATCGGTGGGCGTCTTCGTCGCCGTCTCGTAGACCCGGCGGATCGCCTGAAGCGGGGAGATGAGGCGCACTTCCAGCAGCGGCCGCAGCGCGAACAGCACCGATACGCCGACGCCGATCCCGATGCCGGCGAGCAGTGATTTCGGATCGAGGCTGACGCTCACGTCCAGCGGCAGCAGGCCGCGCACCAGTCTGGGCAGGAGGAACTGCACCACCGTGCCGAGTCCCGCGCCAAGCAGGGCGGCGATCAGACCGAGCGCGACGGCCTGCGTCAGGTAGATCGCGAACACCAACGGGCGCCGGGCGCCGAGGCAGCGGAGCACCGCGATGGTTTCGGTCTTGCCGGCGAGGAACGCGGTGATGCCGCTTGCGACGCCGATGCCGCCCAGCAGCAGCGCGATGAGCCCGACGAACTGGAGGAAGTTTCCCATGTTGTCGAGCGCGCGCGTGATGTCGTCTTCCGTGGCCTGCGCGGTCTGGCTGCGCACGCGCGCGTCGTCGAGAATCCTGCGATGGAGGTTGACGAAGCGGGGCCCGTCGCGCACGTCGCCGAACTTGATCAGATCGAAATAGCGCGCGAGGGCGCCGAACACGATGAGGCCCGTTTCGCGCGCGTACCGCACGGGGATGTACACCTGCGATCCCAGCCCGTTCATGCCGCCGGAGAAACGGCCCGGCACCTCGGACACGGTGGCCGCGATCCGGAACGTGCGGCTGCCGAGGCTCAGCGTGTCGCCGACGTGCGCGCCGAGGCTGACCAGCAGCGCGGTGTCCACGATCGCGACGCGTCCGCTGTCCAGCGCGCTCCAGCGCCCCTCCGGGCTGGTCGTCACGCGCCCGTAGAACGGAAACCCGTGGCCGACGGCCCGCACATCCGCGCGCGCGATCCTCTCGGTGTCGCGCGGGAGGTAGGCCATCGAAATGAAGTCGATCCGCTCGGCGACTTCGACGCCCACGTGCCGCAGCGAATCCATCGCCGCCGCCACCGGACCCGTGATCGGGGTGTTGCGCGACAGGGCCAGGTCCGCGCCCAGGAGCCCGCGGGCCTCCCGCCGCACGGCCGTCTCCAGATTGGCGGTGAACGAGCTGATCGCGACCAGCGCCGCCACCCCGATCGAGATCGCGGACGCGAACAGCAGCAGCCGCCGGCGAGCCGCGCGGCTTTCGCGCCACGCCATCCGGAGCACGAACCCGGCGCGCGTCACGGTTGAGGCGAGCGGCGAGAGGCGGGAGGCTCGACCGCGCTGCCGTTCTTCAGCTGGAGCACGTGCTGCGCGTGGCTCGCGAGGTCGGTGTCGTGCGTGACGAGAACCAGCGTCGTCCTGAGCTCGCTATTCAGCTGGACCAGGAGGTCCACGATGCGTCCGCCGGTCTCCGGGTCGAGGTTGCCGGTGGGTTCGTCGGCGAACAGGATCCGGGGCTCGTTGGCGAACGCGCGTGCGATGGCGACGCGCTGCTGCTCGCCGCCCGAGAGCTGTGCGGGGTAGTGGTGCTCGCGCCCGGTGAGCCCGACGCGCCCGAGCAGCTCGCGCGCGCGCTCCGACGCGCCGTCCCTCTCGCCTCTCGCCATTCGCCCCTCGCTCAGCTCTATCGGCACCTGGACGTTCTCCTGCGCCGTCAGCGTCGGGATGAGCTGGAACGTCTGGAACACGAACCCGACCTTGTCGGCGCGCACCTGGGCGCGCTGGTCCTCGCCGAGGGTGCTCAGGTCCTGGCCGTCCAGCACGACGCTGCCCGATGTGGGTACGTCGAGACCGGCCAGCAGGCCGAGCAGCGTGGTCTTGCCGCAGCCCGACGGGCCGACCACGGCGAGGAATCCGCCGGCCGCGACCTCCAGGCTAACTTCCTTGAGCACCGTGAGCGGCTGGCCGCCGCTCTGGTACACTTTCGTGAGGTTCCGGGCGATCAACATGGGCAGAATATTAGTGGCAAGCGCGCTCGCATGCGCATTGATGGCGGCCTGCAGGAAGCCCGAGCGGCCGAGCGAGCCGCCGCCGCAGACCGGCCCGGCGGACGCGCGTCCCGTCATCCTGTTCGTTGGCACCAGTCTGACCGCGGGACTCGGCGTGGATCCGGACTCGGCGTATCCGGCCGTGATTCAGCGCCGGCTCGACAGCCTGCACCTCGCCTGGCGGGCGCAGAACGCCGGTGTCAGCGGCGAGACGTCGGCCGGCGCGCTGCGGCGCCTGCCGTGGCTGCTTCAGGCGCCGTTCGCAATCCTCGTGGTCGAGACCGGAGCCAACGACGGGCTGCGCGGGCTCGATCCGGATTCGACGCGCGCCAACATCGAGGCGATCGTCCGGACCGTGCGCGCGCATGATTCCACCACGCGCATCGTCCTGGCCGGCATGGAGGCCCCGCCGAACATGGGACCGCGCTTCACCAGCCGGTTCCGCGCGCTCTTCCCCTCGCTCGCGAGGGCGGACCACCTCGCGCTCGTGCCGTTCCTGCTCACCGGCGTGGCCGGAATCGACTCGCTCAATCAGACCGACGGCATTCACCCGACGCCGCGTGGCCATCGCATCGTCGCGGACAACGTGTGGCGGGTCCTGGGGCCGATGGTGGAAGCGGGTCACCGATGACGACCCGGGTCCCCGTGCCGCACAAGATCAGCCGCCTGGACGAGGGGCGCGTGATCGAGATCCAGTGGGACACGACGGGCCACACCGGCGCCTACGCCGCGCGGGCGCTGCGCCTCGCATGCCCCTGCGCGGCATGCGTCGAGGAGATGAGCGGCCGGCCGATCCTCGATCCCGGCATCGTGCCGCCGGATGTCAGGGCGCTGAGCCTGCGCCTCGTCGGCGCATACGCGGTGCATGTCCAGTGGAGCGACGGGCACGGCACCGGCATCTATCCGTGGGAGCGGTTGCTCGGGGCGTGCCCGTGCCCGGAATGCACGGCTCGACGCGCGTCGGCTACCTCGACGTCCTGATGCGTTCGTCCAGAACCCGCCGAACACGTTTCAGCACGGCCGGAAACGTCCCGCGATCGCGCACAAGATAGTTCAGCAGTGCTTCCCGAGACCCGAAGTAGAGGATGACAACTCGCCGCAGCGCGGCGGAACACGCATCATCACGGCTCATGACCGGGACGAAACGGTGCGCACGGTCTTCGTGCAGGACCCGGACCCATCGCTTCGCCCGGAGCGACCGCAGCTGCGCGAGCACGGTGGTGTGGGCGGGCTCGAATTCCTCTCGCTCGATCAGCTCGTTGCGAACCTCGACGACCGTTCCCGACCCGCGATCCCAGAGCACGCTCATAATGTCGAGCTCTCGAGCGCTGGGAGACGGATTTCCCGGACGGCCGCGGTGCATATGCCCTCCAGCGGCATCAACTATTTCCGTAGTTGTTCAGTTGCGGGCTCGCTCAGCCGAGCGATTCGCCGGACCAATCTCGGCACGCCTGGTAACCTGAGCGTCACCTGCATCAGCAACTACGGAAATAGTCGGTCACCGGGACGCCCTTGGTGCCACGCGGCGGAGGACCGGACAGCGTCGCCGCTCAGGCCCAGGCTTGCTGGCGACGGGCGCTTAGGTACAGGTAGGTTCCCAGCACAATCAGAATCGCGCGGTCGTGCGGCGTCAGGCCGCGAAGCGACGCGGGCCCTACGTGAATGCGGACACGGTTTTGCCAGAACGAGCCTTCCTCCCGGAATCCCAGGAGCTCCTCGCCGCCGTGGCGGATGCCGTAGCTCAATCTCAGGCTGAAGGCCCGAGCTCGGCCCCACTCGTAGGTCCGGCCGTCGGCAAGAACGATTGCGGTGGATCGAAACAGGCGGCGACGCACCGTGGCAACGTTTGTCGCCGCGCCTGGCACCAGCATCGCGTGCCCAGCCCCCAGGCCACGTCGCTCGATCCACCACGCGGTCTCGCCCGTCTCGGCGAGCGCCCTTGGCCTGAACCCCCGCTCCCACTCGAGCGTCCCGCACCGCTTGCTGAACAGAAGGAAGTCGTAGTCGCGCGACAGGAACCAGCCGTCCCTCGCGCACACCAGGTCCGCCATTGGCTCCACGTCCAGGAGCGAGCGCACGGGCTACGCGTTAAGGTTCATGGTGGTTGTCAACAATAATGTCCGGTAAGCGCATCCTCCACGTCACCAGTGGCGACAGCGCCGCCGAGCGGATCCGCGCCGCGGGGGTAGGCGGCGAGATCCTGTCCTGGCGCGACGTGCTGCACGAAGGCCCGGTCCCGGGCCGCCTCGGCTTCGCGCAGCTGCGCGAAGTGCGCGCGCGGTTCATCGCCGAGCGCCTGTGGGGGAACGAAGCGGACGTGCGCGCCGAGATGGAATCGCGCGACGCCGCGCTCGATGGGTGCGGCGAGTGCGCCGAAGTGATCCTGTGGTTCGAGCACGATCTCTACGACCAGCTCCAGCTCATCCAGATCCTGCACCGTTTCGCCACGCAGGGCCCCGACCCCGGGCGCCTCACGCTCGCCTGCGAGGCGGAGTACATCGGGATGATGAGCGTCGAGCGCGTGCGCGCGCTGCACCGCCGGCGCGTGCCGGTCACCCGCGATCACGTGGCGCTGGCCGCCGCGGCCTGGGGTGCGTTCACGGCGAGCGAGGCGGCCCGCATTTCGCGCCTGCTCGAGGACGACACGTCGGCCCTGCCGTTCCTGGGTTCGGCGCTGCGGCGACACCTCGAGGAATTCCCGGCGATGCGCACCGGCCTCTCGCGCTCCGAGCAGCAGGCGCTCGAGGTGATCCAGGGCGGTGCGATCCCGATGGCGGAGGCGTTCCCGCGCGCCCACCACCAGCGCGAGGACGCGGTGTTCCTCGGCGACGTCGTGTTCGCGTGGTACCTCGAGCGCATGAGCCGCGTGGCGGTGCCGCTCCTCCTGCGCGAGGACGGAACACCGGTCACGCCCATGCGGGATGGCGAGGAACGTAGCGCCTGGTGGGCCCACCGCGTGCGTCTCACCGACGCCGGACGCGCGGTGCTCGAGGGCAAGGACAACGCCGTCGCGCTCAACGGCATCGATCGCTGGCTGGGTGGGGTGCACCTCGAGGCGCCGCCCGGCCGGCCGTTCGTGCCACCGCTGTGACCAAGCGCTACGACCAGGCGTACTTCGACCGCTGGTATCGGGATCCGGGCCGGCGGGTCTGGGGCGTCGCCGACGTGGAGCGAAAGGTCCGCCTGGTGCTCGGCATCGCGGAGTTCCTGCTCGACCGGCGGGTCCGCTCGGTGCTCGACGTCGGGTGCGGCGAGGGCACCTGGCAGCCGATTCTGAAGCGGCTGCGGCCCGCCGCGCGCTACCAGGGCGTGGACGGCAGCGCCTACGTGGTCCGGCGCTTCGGCAGGCGCCGCCACATCCGGCTCGGCACGTTAGGCTGCCTGGCGGACCTGGGGCTGGATGGCCCGCTCGACGTGGTGGTGTGCTGCGACGTGCTGCACTACGTGGAGACGGCCGAGCTGCGCCGCGGCCTCCGCGAGATTTCCGGTCTCGTGCGCGGCGTGGCGTACCTCGAGGCCTACACGTCGGCGGACGATGTCTCGGGCGACGAATCCGACTTTCAGCGCCGAGCACCGGCCGAGTGGCGGCGGCTGTTCCGTGCCGCGGGCTTCATCCCCGTCGGCATGCAATGCTACGTCGGGCCGGCGATGCAGGGCGTGCCGGTCGCGCTGGAGAAGCCGAAGCCGACCGGCGCCTAACGGCCCGCCGTTGGCCACCGGTTGTTGCGACGATCCATGTCCGGATACGCGTGGCGCGGATCGATCTCCACGCTCACCAGCCGGCGGCCGTTCGCGTCCACGGTGATGGCGAAGCGGCGGCCGTAGTTCCACATCTCGACCGGAATCTGTCGGTTCTCGACGGTCCGGTCGCTCCACGTCAGCGTGATCTCGGCGGGCATCATCATCTCCCGGTGATTGCCGAGCACGATGCGGTAGCGGTCGGGAACGGCGTCCCGCGCCGGCGTGCGTGCCGTGGCGCGGACGGCCGGGTGGCCGCGAACCAGCACCACCGAGTCCACCGCCTGGTCCAGCCGCGACGTCGTGAACACCCACTCGCGCCAGTACCAATCCAGGTCGCGCCCGCTCACGTTCGCCATCGTGCGGAAGAAATCGGCCGGCTGCGGATGGCGGAACGCCCAGCGCCGCACGTACTCCCGAAACGCGGCGTCGAACGCGTCGTGGCCGAGCACCTCTTCGCGCAGCAGTCGCAACATCAGCGCGGGCTTCTGGTACGCGGTCCAGTACAGGTTGTGCACCATCGCGGGCTGCGTGATGAGCGGCTGCTCCTTGCCCGGTATCGCGTTCGCGGCGTACGCGCCCAGCGGGCCGTTCCGCACCGAGTCGGCGTGCGGGTCACCCAGCCACCAGTCGGCCACCGTGTAGAGATCGATGAAGCTGTTGAAGCCCTCGTCCATCCACGCGTAGCGGCGCTCGTCGCTGCCGACCGTCATCGGGAACCACTCGTGTCCAAGCTCGTGCATCAGCACCCAGCTCAGCGCGTGACGGCTCGTGTCGGCGGGCACGAACACGATCATCGGGTACTCCATCCCGTTGATCGGCCCCTCGATCACGCTCGCCTGCGGGTACGGGTAGATGAACCAGCGCTCGCTGTTGGTCTTGATGGTGTGGCGCGCCATCCGGGCCGCCAGGTCCCAGTTCGCCGCGCCGGGCCGGTAGAAGGTCTGCACCAGCCTGCGGCCCGATTGCCCCGCGTCGTAGCCCACCGCGTCCCACTGGAAGTTGGACGCGGCGGCGAACGCGAAGTCGCGCACGCTGGTCGCCGAGAATTCCCAGGTGGCCGTGCCGCCGGAGTGCGGTCGCGTCAGTGCGCTCGTGCCGGCCTCGCCGCGGGTGATGATCGCGACCGGCTCCTCCGAAGCGAGCGCGTGCTGGAGCCGGGTGCGCTGGTTGTCGGTGAGCACCGCATCGGCGTTCCGAAGCTCGCCGGTCGCCGCGACGATGAACGTCGAGGGCACCGTCAGCGACACGTGGAAGTCGCCGTATTCCAGGTAGAACTCTCCCGCGCCGATGTAGGGCAGGGTGTTCCAGCCGTTCACGTCGTCGTAGACGGCGAGCCGCGGATACCACTGCGCGATCTCGTAGAGATGGCCGTCGCGGCCCATCCGCGCGGCGCCGTTCTCGGGCACGATGAAGCGCCAGCGCACGAACGTGTGCACCGAGTCGCCGGGCGCGAGCGCGCGCGCCAGATCGACGCGGAGCATCGTGTCCCACAGGTACGTCGCGATCGGCCCGTGGTCGCTGGAGATCGAGTCCACGGCGAAGCCGCCGGCCGGCCCGCTGACCGCCATCTCGAAGGGCACGCCCGCGAACAGCAGCGGCGGCGGCGGCGCGGCGCGGTTGATGGAGTGCTCGCCGAAGATGTTCTGGTCCATCTGGAGCCAGATGAACCGGAGCGTGTCGGGCGAGTTGTTGAGGTAGGTGATCGTCTCGGCGCCGCGGATCTCGTGCGTGCTCGTGTCGAGCGAGGCCTCGATGCGATAGTCGGCGCGGTTCTGCCAGTAGCGCGGTCCCGGAGCGCCGTCCGCGCCGCGGGTCGCGTTCGGCGTGGGCAGGTCGAGCCGGCGGAACGGCGAGCTGTCCGCGACCTGGGCGGCGAGGGAGACGGGGAGCGCGAGGGCCAGCAGAACCGGGAGGATGATTGAGCGTGTCATCCGCCTAAGGTGTCAGCCGGTCTCCCAATACGCCACCTCGCCCGTGTGCTGGCACGTCCCGCACGTGAGGGCCGGCGGCTCGCCCCACAGCGGCACGCGCGCATTGCAGGAGGGGCACACCGCGTAGCGC
Organism: Gemmatimonadales bacterium; assembly: GCA_044449445.1. Classification (GTDB taxonomy): domain Bacteria; phylum Gemmatimonadota; class Gemmatimonadetes; order Gemmatimonadales; family JACORV01; genus DASXPG01. The sequence continues at coordinate 7,106 of JBIOIA010000045.1, read as the reverse complement.
CGGCCAAGACGGCCGCCCTCGCCGGCGTCCTGATCGGCCTTCGGGCGATTGACCACGGTGAATTTGTCGGGCCGGTTTTCTCGAATTTCGACCAGATGCTTCTGGACGGCCACCCGCTTGCCGCGGATCTCCAGCACGACCCGGTCCTGGTCGGCCTCGGCCACCACCGGGTACCACGCGCCCGCGCGGGGGCTCGGTCTGGCGAAGGGTCTGGCGATGGCCCAGGGGCGGGCCCAGCCGATGGCCTTGGGGGTTTCAGCGTCGCCCATGGGCGCCAAGCTGGCCGAGTCCGCCGGGCCGTGCCGTGAGATAGATTATGCCCATACGTCACATACACCGTCGGAGCTACGAATGCGCCCCTACGCAAGCCTGACCATCCTCGTCCTGATCGCGGCCCCGCTCGCCGCCCAGCAAACCACGCCGCGGCCCGTGCCGCCCGCCGCCGAACAGATTGCCCAAGCCGTCCTCCCGCTGCCCGACTCGATGCGCTCCGGCGCCAGGGTGTTCGGTTGGGCGGAAGGCGGGCGGTTCGTGGAGCTGCGCCCGGGGACGGGCATCATGACCTGCCGGGCCAACGACCCGCGCTCCGAGCGGTTCCAGGTCGTCTGCTATCACAATTCGATGGAGGAGTTCATGGCGAGGGGCCGCGAACTCCGGGCCCAGGGCGTGACGGCGGTCGACAGCGTGCGCAACGCCGACGTGCTGGCCGGACGCATTCACCTGCCGCCGGTCGCCAGCCTGTACTCGCTCAACGGCGGCACCTACGATCCGGCGACGAACACGATCCGCGGCGCGCGGCCGTTATACGTCGTCTATCTGCCCTTCGCCACAGAAGCGTCCACCGGCATTTCCACCGTCCCGCTTCCGGGCAAGCCGTGGCTGATGCACGCCGGCCAGCCCGGCGCTCACATCATGTACGCGCCCGAAGCACGCTAGGGGCCGAACTCACTCCTTCGGCAGCGGCCGCAGCAGCTCGGTGTTGATCACGATCTTCACGTCGTGCCCCACGGCCACGCCGCCGGCCTCGATCGCCTGATTCCAGGTCAGCCCGAAGTCGCGGCGGTCGATCTTCGCGGTGGCGCTGTAACCGCGCCGCTCGTTGCCCCACGGGTCGTTGCCGCTGCCCTCGAGGGTCACGTCGAGCGTGATCTCGCGCGTGGTGCCGCGAATCGTGAGGTCGCCGGTCAGCTTGAAGCGATCGTTCACGTCGCCCAGCACGCCGCGTCCCTTGAACGTCATCTTCGGGTGCTGCTCCACGTCGAAGAAGTCGGCAGAGCGCAGGTGCTGGTCGCGCTGCTCGACGCGCGTGTCCACCGAGGCCGTCTCGATCTCGACTTCGAGCGAGATCAGCTTGCGGGCCTGCTGGTCGTACACGACCGAGCCGGCGACTCTGCCGAAGCGCCCCTTCACGTTCGAGATCATCAGGTGGCGCACCGAGAACTCCGCCTCCGTATGGGTCGGGTCGATCTGCCACGGCGCCTGCGCCGAGGCCGTCCTGGGGATTGTCGCCGTCGTCATTGTCGTCTCCATTCCGATCAGTCGTACTGCTATCAATTATGCAGCAATGAACCACTACTCCAAAACAAAGGGCCTACTTCTTCAGCACTTCCAGCACCCGCTCGAGTGCGTCTCTGTCCGAGTCCCCGATGGATTCGGCGAAGCTCCTCTGAATCGCCTCGACCCGCGTCGCGCCGGAGCTGTGACGCTCCCTGCCCAGCGGCGTCACCTCGGCACGGACGCTGCGGCGGTCGTCCGGATCACTGACTCGGCGCACCAGGCCGTCGCTTTCGAGCCGGTCCACGAGCTGCGTGATGTTCGAGCGGACGCATGCGACGCGTGCCGCGAGGTCGCTCAGCGACAGCGGCTCCTTCGCCTGGACCAGCTGATTGAGCGCGCCGAACTTCGCGCTCGATAGCCCCACCTCGGCGAGCGAGCCTTCGAGGCGATCCTCGAGCGCGTGCGCTGCCTTGAGCAGTTTGAAGAAGCTGAGCTGGGCCGTGGCGGTGCTGTTCATGTGTGAATAGTACATGCAATATGGATTGGCGTCAAGAGACCCGGTCCCACAGAAAGTATGTCGCGTTGATGTCGCGACACTATCATGACTTGACGAGCTTTCGGTACTTGAGGCGGTGCGGCTGGTCGGCTTCGCCGCCTTTCCGCTTCTTGAGGTCGGCGTGGTAGTCCTGGAAGTTGCCCTCGAACCAGCGCACCTCGCCGTCGTCCTCGAAGGCGAGCATGTGGGTGGCGATGCGGTCGAGGAACCAGCGGTCGTGGCTGATGACGCAGGCGCAGCCCGGGAAGCGCAGCAGCGCGTCCTCGAGGGCGCGCAGCGTGTCCACGTCGAGGTCGTTGGTGGGCTCGTCGAGGAGCAGCACGTTGCCGCCGCTCTTGAGGAGCTTGGCGAGGTGGAGCCGGTTGCGTTCTCCGCCCGAGAGCGTGCCGACCTTCTTCTGCTGGTCGGCGCCCTTGAAGCCGAAGCTGGCACAATAGGCCCGGGCGTTCACCTCCCGCTTGCCGAACATGAGCGTGTCCAGGCCGCCCGAGATCTCGTCGTACACGCTTTTCTTCGCGTCGAGCTTTTCGCGCGACTGGTCCACGTAGCTGAGCTGGACCGTCTTGCCGATCGTGAGCGTGCCGCCGTCGGGTTTTTCCTGGCCGACCAGCATGCGGAACAACGTGGTCTTGCCCGCGCCGTTGGGCCCGATGATACCGACGATCCCGCCGCGCGGCAGCCGGAACGTCATGTTGTCGAACAGCAGCCGCTCGCCGTAGCCCTTCTTCAGCTTGTCGGCGATCACCACGTCCTCGCCGAGGCGCTCGGGCACGGGGATCAGGATTTCGGCCGTGTCCTCGCGGGTCTTCTCCTCATCGGCGAGCAGCTGCTCGTAGGCCGTGATGCGCGCTTTCCCTTTGGCCTGGCGGGCTTTCGGCGACATGCTGATCCACTCCAGCTCCCGCGCCAGCGTCTTCTGGCGCGCGCTGGCCGACTTCTCCTCGGTGGCGAGGCGCTTCTGCTTCTGGTCCAGCCACGAGGAGTAGTTGCCTTTCCAGGGGATGCCTTCGCCGCGGTCCAGCTCGAGAATCCAGCCGGCCACGTTGTCGAGGAAGTAGCGGTCGTGCGTCACGGCGATGACGCAGCCCGGGAACTCGGCCAGGTGGCGTTCGAGCCACGCGACCGATTCGGCGTCGAGGTGGTTGGTGGGCTCGTCCAGGAGCAGCATGTCGGGCTGTGAGAGCAGCAGGCGGCACAGCGCGACGCGGCGCTTCTCGCCGCCCGAGAGCTTGGAGACGTCGGCGTCACCCGGCGGCAGGCGCAGCGCGTCCATGGCGATGTCCACCGTGTGGTCCAGCTCCCAGGCGCCGGCGTGGTCTATCTTCTCCTGGAGCGTGCCCTGCTTTTCGAGCAGCTTGTTCATGTCGTCGTCCGACATCGGCTGGGCGAACTTCGCGCTGATGGCGTTGAATTCGTCGAGCATCGCGCGGATGTGGCCGAGGCCTTCCTCGGCGTTGCCGCGCACGTCCTTGGACGGATCGAGCACCGGCTCCTGCGGCAGGTAGCCGATCTTGACGCCGTCCCGGGGCCGCGCCTCGCCGATGAAGTCCTTGTCCACGCCGGCCATGATCTTGAGCAGCGAGCTCTTGCCGGCGCCGTTCAGGCCGAGGATGCCGATCTTCGCGTCCCCGAAGAACGAGAGGTAGATGTCCTTGAGGACGTGCCGGCTGGGCGGCACGACCTTGCCGACGCCGACCATTGTATAGATGTATTCGCCTGCCATGGGCGGGGAAAGTAACCGGTGATGGGTGAGAAGTAATGGGTGAGGGGTGATACGTGATACGTGAGGGGGATGGGTGATAGGTGAGGGGGTGAGCGAGGTCCTGGCGGCCAGCGAGCTGCGCAAGAGCTACGGCGAGATGGTCGCCGTGGACGGCATCAGCTTCCGGGTGGGCCGGGGCGAGATCGTCGGTCTCCTCGGGCCCAACGGGGCGGGCAAAACCACCACGATCAACATGGTCCTGGGCGTGCTGGCGCCGGACGGCGGGACCGTCCGGGTCTGCGGGTTCGACCTCGCCGCGCGCCGGTCGCGGGCGCTCGAGCGCACGAACTTCGCGGCCGTGTACGCGCCGCTGCCCGGCAACCTCACGGTCGAGCAGAACCTGCGGGTGATGGGCATGCTGTACGGGGTCGCGCGTCTTTCGGCGCGCATCGAGACGCTGCTCGAGCAGCTCGACCTCAAGCGGTTCCGGACCACGAAATGCGGCGTGCTCTCCTCGGGTGAACAGACGCGGGTATCGCTGGCGAAGGCGCTCCTCAATCAGCCGACGTTGTTGCTGCTGGACGAGCCGACGGCCTCGCTCGATCCCGCGACGGCGCGCGAGATCCGTGCGCGCATCAAGGACTACGTGCGCGGGGGAGAGGCGGGAGTGCTGTGGACCTCGCACAACATGGTCGAGGTGGCGGAAGTGTGCGATCGGGTGCTGTTCCTCTCGCACGGCCGGATCCTGCTCGAGGGTGACCCGCGGACGCTGCCGCAGGAATACGACAAGGCGACGCTCGAGGACCTGTTCGTCACCGTCGCGCGCGAGCCGCTCACGCTGGAGCTGGCCTGATGCACGTGCGTCGCGCCGCCGCGATCGTCCTGCGACAAGGCTACCTGATGCGCGGCAGCGCGGCCCGCGTGGTGCCGCTGTTCGCGTGGGTCGCGATCGACATGGTGCTGTGGGGCTTCATCACCCGCTACCTGAATGCCGTGACCGGGCCGCGCTTCGACTTCGTGCCGGCGCTGCTGGGCGCAGTGCTGCTGTGGGACTTCCTGACCAGGGTGATGCAGGGCGTGACGATGACGTTCTTCGAGGACGTCTGGGCCCGCAACTTCCTCAACCTGTTCGCGACGCCGCTCCGGATCTCCGAGTATCTCGCCGGCTTGGTGCTCTCGAGCATCGCGACCAGTGCCGTCGGGCTGGTCGTGATGCTCGTGGTCGCGTCGCTCGCCTTCGGTCTCCACTTCGCGACCTACGGCATGCTGCTCGCGCCGTTCCTCGGCGTGCTCTTCATGACGGGGATAGCGCTCGGCGTGCTGGCCGCCTCGCTCGTGCTGCGGCTCGGCCCCGCCGCCGAGTGGTTCATCTGGCCGATTCCCGCGCTGGTCTCGCCGTTCGCCGGCGTGTTCTATCCGGTCTCGACGCTGCCCGGATGGATGCAGGCGGTCTCACGCGTGCTGCCGCCGTCCTACGTGTTCGAGGGCCTGCGCTCCATCGTGACGGGCCGCCCGGTCCAGTCGGCGCCGCTGGTCCTCGGACTGGCGCTGGCCGCGCTGTACGTGCTGCTCGCGTGCTGGGTGTTCGCGCGGGTCCACCGCCACGCGGTGCGCACCGGCCTGATCGCGCGCTACAGCGCCGAGACTGTCAGCTAGCGGCCGGGCCGCCAGGACTCGCAGGACATGGCGTGCGCCCGCGCGCTCGAGTCGGCCGCGGGCAGGAGCGCGGCGTGTGGCGCCGCGAGCCGGGCGCGGAACAGGTCGCAGCGTCGCGCCTCGAGCAGCGCGTTGAGCGTGCCCACCAGGACGTCCGGGTCATCCGGGAAGCGCCGTACGGATTCCTCGGCTGAGCGCACCGCGGCCGCGGTGTCGCCGCTGACCAACTGCAGATCCTCGAGCAGTATCCATGGCCGGGAGCGCGCCCTGTTGAGCTCCATCGAGTGGCGGAGCAGCGTCTCGGCCTGCGGGAACAGCCGCGCCGCGGCGTAGAAGCGGGCGAGATCTTCCGCCGGGCCGGGAAGGCCGGGCGCCGCCGCCATCGAGGCGCGCAGCAGTCGCTCGCCCGTACCCCACTGGCGCTGCTCGAACGCCTCGTCGCCCCGCATCCACAGCGTGCGGTAGGAGAGCGGCGCGTCGCGCTGGAGCGCGGCATACCAGTGGTCCACGTCGCGCCACGCGCCGGTGCGCGCGATGCTGCGCGCCGCGCCCAGCACCAGAACCGCGGCGAGCACTGTGGGGCGGGCGGCAGGGGCCGGCAGCAGCATGATGCCGCACGCCAGCGCGAGCATCGCGCCCCACGAGGGAAGGAACAGCGTTCGCTCCGCGAGTACGATCTCGGTGGGTACGAGCACGTTGGATACCGGAACGAGCGTGAGCGCCAGCCACGCCAGGCCGAGCGCCACGCCCGGCGCGGTGCGTCGCGTGCGCCAGGCCGCCCACCCGGCGCCTGCCCACAGCACTACGGCAACCACGTGCCGTAACGTGATTCCGGTCGAGACCGGCAGCTGCGCGGTCGAGTAATCCGCGGAAAGCCGTACCGGGAACATCAGAAGTCGCCACCACTCGGCCGAGATCCCGAGCATCGCCCACGCGCGCTCCGGTGCCGTGAGTCCTTCGAGGCCCGGAGCGAGGCCGCCGGTGCCGAGCACGCCGCCGGTCACGCGTGATCGAAGGGCGAAGTAGATCGCGATGGGAAGCGCCGCGCTCACGGCCGCCGCGATCATCGCGCGCCACGATTCCTTCCTCACGAGGAGCACGAGGACGATCGCCATTGGCAGCGTCGCGGCGTGCTCTTTCGATGCGATCGAGAGCGCCGAGCCGAGCGTGACGCCCACCAGCCACCATCGTTGCCTTCCGGCCCTGAGTGCGCAGAGCAGCGCGATCGCGTACCCGGTCGCCGCCATCAGCTCGGCGCGACCAACGACGCCGGCCGTGGCCTCCACGTGCACCGGGTGCACGGCGAACAGCAGTCCGGCGGCGAGTCCGATGCGCGCGTCGGTCAAGCTCGCGGCGAGCAGGCCGAGCGCCGCCGCCGCGAGCGCGGCCCACAGCACGTTGACGGCGTGGAACCAGTGCGGGCTCTCGCTCAGGCGGTAGTCGAGCGCCCAGGACGCGAGCACGGCAGGCCGCCACAGGCGGCCGCCGAAGGTGCGCGGCCAGTAGGGCTCGAGGAGCAGGGCGGACAGCGACGGCGGGTGGTGCAGGATCGGACGCTGCGCGACGACCCACACGTCGTCCTCGACGAAGTCGTTGCGGACCGACGGCAGTGCCACGGCCGCGGCAAGGGCGCCCGACAGCAGCGCGACGTGGAGCGCCCGCAGGCTCTTCGCGCGCGCCTCGTCAGCCGCCCGG
>JBIOIA010000044.1:0-15587 GCA_044449445.1 Gemmatimonadales bacterium | reverse complement strand
CCTCAGTCACGGTACGCGCTCCTTCGCGATCCCGATACGTCGGCAGGTTGCAGACAGTTGCGGCGACAACGCATTGACATAGCGCCACGACCCTGTCGCATCCGGCGCATACACGCCAGGTCGTACGGTAATCGGCGGCGTCTCAGGATCCTCGGGGCCAGTCACCTGTGCCAACACCGCGGCCTCCGGAGGCGGCACAAGGTCCAAAGCTACAGCTGTGTCCGCGAGCACAAGCAGGCATCCGTTCAAGCTGAAGTTGGTGGGTGCGCGTGGCTGCTGCCACGTCGCCTCATAAGCGCGGCTTATTCCCGCCCAGAGCTTCTGAAAGTGGTTGCCGCGACGATGCAGAATGTAGAAGCCGTACCGGCCAGTACCAGTTCCGGTGGCGTAGACAGATCGGATCAGAAGAATGTGCCGGGCCCGAAAGGAGGTCGAGTCTAGAAGGTAGTCCCAGTGACGCCGTGGAGAAGGTAAGACCGCATCGAGCTCGTCCAGCTCACTATTGGAAAGGCCCCGGTCGGAGGTCCAGCGTGGGGCGTGAACCTGGGCCAGCGCTGTCGCAGGCGTTCCGGACACAACGCCGGCCACCAGGCTAAGAACACCGACGACCCGCCGCATCTGAGTATGGCGCCTAACGCGATGGGTTTAAGCTGCGGGCCGGCGTCTTGGACGCGCTGGCCCCGTTCATGACACGATAAGGGCCGAGGTGGTCGCGCGCCAGCGCGGCCAGCCGGCCCGGCAGCTTCAAGCCCAGGTTAGACGGCAGCCCGACCGTTTGGTATACTTCGCGCAGGAGGTGGGCGCACATGAAGTACAAGATCGCGTTGCAGCACTCCAAAGAGGGGTACAGTGCCTCGGTGCCGGGGTTGCCCGGCTGCTGGTCCCAGGGCACGACCGAGAAGGAAGCGATGGCGAACATTCAGGATGCCATTCGCGAGTACTTGGGCGCCCGGGACGAGCTCCTAAAGGGCAGTGTGGTGCGAGAGGTTGAGGTCGCGTAGCCGCAGGTGCCGAGGCTGCCTGGCGTAAACCACCTCGACGCCGTGCGGGCCCTCGAGAAAGCTGGCTTCCGCGTAGTTCGGCAAGGCAAGCACGTTGTGATGACTGACGGTGTACGAATTCTGACGATCCCGCGACACAATCCCGTGAATGCATTTACGATGGGCGGCATCGCGCGCGATGCCGGCCTGTCCGTCGACGAGTTCCGGAAGCTCTTGTAGGCTGCCGTCTAACGAGAAGGTTTTAGCTGCGGCGTGGCCGCCGGGCAATGGGCCCGCGGGCGCGCCGAACGGCGTTGACGTTGTGGCTGTTGCGTGGCATCACCTGAGCTTTGCACCGAGCGGCGCCGCGCGCAAGCGCCCAACCGGCGGCCCGCCGGCAGCTACAAACCGCTGTTAGGACAGCACCACCGCCCCGGACTGGCGGGCGCCGGAGACCGTTCTGGCCGCGGAGGGTAGTGGGGCCGCGCGGCGCGCGGCGGCCTGGGTGGTGTTTGTCGCTGGGTAGCGCCTGGCGGGCGCGACGGGAGCGCGCCGCGCGGCCCCGCCACGACACCTTGTGTGTTGTTCCATTTGGAAAGTAGTTGGTGCTGCCTAACTAGGTCTTAACTGAATTAGGAAGTGGCGGAACGCGAACCCTTCATCGACAAACTTGCGGCCTAAGTAGGCCCCAGCCCGATTTAGGCTGCGAGAAATGGAGCATAAGTCGGGAGAGGGCATACCCCACGATAAGCCGACCTGCATCCGGGCGCCACACGAGGACACTGGGGGAAGCCCTAGAGTGCGTCCGCCGGACTGCGCACCCCACGACCCCCACGGTTCAGGACGTGGGTGTAGATCATGGTCGTGGTGACATCCCGGTGACCGAGCAGCTCCTGAACCGTGCGGATGTCGTAGCCATCCTCGAGCAAATGGGTCGCAAAACTGTGTCGCAAAGTGTGACAGCTCGCCCGCTTGGTGAGTCCGCTCTTCTGGACGGCCTGCTTGAACGCGCGCTGGATGGCGCTGGGATGGACGTGGAACCGCCACCTCCCGCCGGCCGAATCCACATGCACTCTGGCCGCCGGGAACACCCACCACCAGGACCACTGCCGCTCGGCGCCGACGTACTTCCGCGCTATAGCCCCCGGCACTCGGCAACGGACCGGCGTGGCTGCCTCGCTCGGCGCACCCTCGCCCTCCGCCAGACCCTGGTCGGCTTGCCACTGCTTCTGGGCGTGCCTGAGATGCGCCTTGAGCGGCTCGGCGACGGATTTCGGCAGCGTGGTGTGCCGGTCCTTATCGCCCTTGCCGGCCCGGACCAGAATCTCGCCTCGGCTGAAATCGAGATCCTGCACCCTGAGCTGTACGGCCTCGATCAGCCTCAGGCCACCACCATACAGGAGCATCGCGACCAGCCTCGGCACACCCTCGAGCGAGGCGAAAATGACGCGCACCTCCTCGCGGGTCAGAACGACCGGCACTCGCACAGCCTTCTTCGCCCGCACGACGTCCGGCATGTAGGGAATGGTGCGCTTCAAGACGTGCCGATAGAGGAACAACAGCGACGCCAGCGCCTGGTTCTGCGTGCTCGCGCTGACCTTGCCCCGCTCGGCCAGGTCGCTCAGGAACGCCGTGATCTCGGCCTCGCCGAGCTCCAGCGGGTGGCGCAGGCCGTGATGCTTCACGAACCGCCGCACCCAGTGGACGTATTGCTCCTCCGTCCGCGGACTGTAGTGCCGCGCACGCAACGCTCGCTTGAGCTGCACGAGCAGCTTGTCGCTCAACGGAGGCCGCAACGGTGATGCGACGGAGTGCTGCGAAACGATCGGCGAAGCCATCCTGCCATGCTAACCGCTCGGAGGGAGCAGGCAAGGGCGAAACTACGCGTCGTGGAGCGGCCTTATGCGGCGAGCGGCCGGCCCATCTGCCGGAGCCACTGGAAGTGCGACCGCGCCGCCGCAAGCACGCTGCGGTGCGCGTTGTACTTGACGCCGAAGGCGCCACACACGGACTGGACAATCGGCGCGATGGCGGGATAGTGCAGGTGCGAGATCCGCGGGAACAAGTGGTGCTCGATCTGGAAATTCAGGCCGCCCAGGTACCACGTCAGGAACCTGTTGCGCTGCGCGAAATCCACGGTAGTCTGGACCTGGTGCACGGCCCACTCGGCGGGAATGCGGCTCTCCTCACCCTCGGGCATCGGGAAGCCGGCCTCCTCGACGCAGTGCGCGAGCTGGAACACTGTGGCCAGCACGACGCCCAGAACCAGCATCGTGCCCAGGTAATAGAGCGCGACGACCCAGAACGGATGCACCAGCGACGGAACCACCAACGCGATCGTGACGAACAGCAGCTTGCCGCCCCAGAACAGCGCGAGGTCGAAGCCCCGCGGCGGTGGAACCTTCTTCTCGCCCACCTGGCTGCTGGCGAGATCCCGGAAGTCGTCGACGAGCTGCCATTTGAGCGGCACGATGCCGTACAGCGCCCACATGTAGTAGTGCTGGAACCGATGGAAGAAGAAGCGGCGCTGCGCCGGCGCGAGCCGCGCCAGCACGCCAACATTGATGTCGTCGTCCGCGCCCGCGATGTTCGGGAAACTGTGATGCAGGACGTTGTGCTTCCAGTGCCAGAAGTACGAGCTGCCGCCCACCAGGTCGAGCGAGCACCCCATCAGCCGGTTGATCTTGCCCGAGCGCGAGTAGCCGCCGTGGCTGCCGTCGTGCTGGATGTTGAAGCCGATGCCCGCGATGCTGAGGCCGAGCGAGAGCGCGAACGCCACGCTCTGCCACCAGCTCGCCGAGACGAACACGAGCAGGACGTACGAGACGACGAACCAGGTGAGGATGATCGCGGTCTTGAGATACATGCGCGCGAGGCCGCGCTCACGGAGTCCCGTGGACTCGAAGTAGGCCGCCACCCGCGCCTTCAATTCCTGGTGGAAGGCGGTCGCCTTGTCGAATTTGATCACGACGCCGCTCACGCGGCGGCGCGCCAGGTCGAACGGATCGGCGAGCGTGTCTGCATCTATGTCTCGATCAATGGGTGCAATGGGCAGCGAAGACTCACGAACAATACCGCTGCTGAACCCCGACAATCTAACTATTTCGTGCCCGCGGCGCGACGTCCCCGGACGAAAGGCGGTCCAGGTCCCGCGATTCGTCCACGTCCAGCTCGGCCGCAGGGCAGGGCACGATCGCGACGCCCGTGCCCGAGCGCAGCAGCGTCTGGGCGCCGCGGTCGCCGATCAGCGACTCGAGCGCGGCGAACTCGCTCGCCGCGAACACCGCGGGAATGCCGGCCGTTCCCGCATAGCCGCTCGCGGCGATCCGCGCGCCGCCCTTCCGCCACGTGTCCGCGAGCGTCCGCAGCATGCCGGCGTCCACCCCGGGCTGGTCGCACGTCATCAGCAGCATGGCGCCGAGGCCGGGATGGCCGCTGCGCGCCGCGCGCACTCCCACCCGGATCGTCGAGCCGAGCCCCTCGCCCCATCCCGAGTGGAGCAGGAGCGCGACGTCGAGCCCCGATAGATCCTCCCTGCATGCCTTCGCCTCGGCGCCGAGCACCACGATCACCGGACCCACGCCCGACTCGAGCGCCGCGTTGGCCGCGTGGCGCAGCAGCGTCATCCCGCGGTATGACACCAGCTGCTTTGGCTGCTTGAGCCGGCGCGAGCCGCCGGCCGCCAGAATCACGATCGGGATCGTCATCGGTCGTGAATCGGTCCCTTCCGCTCCTGGAGCGGCCCGCCTGCGCGCTGCGCGAACGCCGCCTGGACCTCGGCCGTCACGGCCAGCGCGATCTCGCTCGGCCGCTCGGCGCCGATGTCGAGCCCGACCGGCGCATGCAGCCGCGCGAGCTGTTTCTGGTTCGGCTTGGCGCCGCGCGCTCCGAGATCCGCGAGCAGCCGGTCGGTGCGGGTGCGCGGGCCCAGCACGCCGATGTAACCGACGCCCGAGGGCAGCAGCGCGCCCAGCAGGTCGAGGTCGCGGCCGTAGTTGTGAGTCATCACGATCGCGGCCGTGCGCGCGTCGAGCGCGCCCAGCGGCTCGTCCTTGCGCACCGCGCGCGCGTGCCAGCCGAGCGGGCCCGCGAGGGCGAGCAGCGGCGCGGTGTCGGGGCCGTCGCCGCACGCCACCAGCGCGACCGGCGGCTGGATCACCTCGTGCAGCACGCCACGCTCGGCTCGCGTGCGCTCGCCGTTCTTCGCCGCGCGCAGTGCGTGCTCGCCCAACTTCTCGCCGCCGATGCCAGTTGTCAGAGTGACCGTCTCGCGCGCGGATTCCGCGCGGGCGAGCGCGGTGAGCCAGTCGGGCACGCCCTGGCACGGCTCGAGCAGCACGTCGAGCACTGCGTTGCAGCCCATATTGAGGCCCCACGGCTTGTCGTCTTCCGCCGTGAGGTCGTAACTGACCAGCCGCGGCTTCGCGGCCGCCCGGACCTGCTCGGCGTGCGCCACGACGTCCTTCTCGAGGCAGCCGCCGCTGATCGCGCCGACGCTCGTGCCGTCCTTCTTGACAAGCATCCGCGCGCCCGGCCCGCGGTACGCGGAGCCGTCCACGCGCACCAGGGTGGCGAGAACGGCACCGCCCCCGCTGTTCGCGAGGGCGGCGAGGAGGGACTCGATCTCAGTCACGATGAAAAGACAGGGGAGGCAGGGGAGTTGGGGGAGTCAGGGACACCCTCAACCCCGGAGATCGTCCGCTCGGATGGGCAGTCTGCGAATGCGTTTCCCGGTCAGCTCGAACAGCGCGTTGCACACGGCCGGCGCGACCGGCGGCAAGCCCGGCTCGCCCACACCGCCCGGGTTCTCGGTGCTCGGCAGGATGTGCACCTCGACCTGCGGCATCTCGGCCAGGAGCAGGGGCATGTAGTCGTGGAAGTTGCTCTGCGCCACGCGCCCGTTCTCGATCGTGATCGCCCCGTGCAGCGCCGCCGAGAGCCCGTACACGACGCAGCTCTGCATCTGCGCCTCGATCGTCAGCGGGTTGACGATCTGGCCGCAATCTATGGCGACGACGACGCGCGTCACCTTCGGCGTGCCGTCGCCGTTCAGCCGCACCTCGGCGACCTCGGCGACGAACGAGCCGAACGACTCGTGCACGGCGATGCCGCGACCGGTGCCCGCTGGCGGCGGCGCGCCCCAGCCCGCGCGCTCGGCCGCGACGTTGAGCACGCCCAGGAGGCGCCGAGCGCCCGGCGCGGTGCTCGCCGAGAGCAGCCGGCGGCGCAATTCGAGCGGGTCGGTCTGCGCCGCGGCGGCGATCTCGTCGAGGAACGATTCCTTGACCCACGCGGTGTGCGAGTTGCCCACCGAGCGCCAGAACCCGACCGGCACGCCCGGCTCGTCGCGGATCCAGTCCACGTGGATGTTGGGGATCGCGTAGGGCAGATCGAACGCGCCCTCGTAGGCGCTCTCGTCCTTGCCGCCCTGGACCATCTGCGGGAACACCCGCGACATGATGGAGGAGCTGACGCTGCGGTGCGTCCACGCGATCGGCGCACCCGAGCCGTCGAGCCCGGCTGCGAGCACGTTGTAGACCGCCGGACGGTACAGATCATGCTGAATGTCGTCTTCGCGGGAGTACACGACCTTGACGGGCGCGCGCACGGCCTTCGAGGCGGCCACGGCATCCATGACGAAATCCAGCTCGAAGCGGCGGCCGAACCCGCCGCCCAGCAGCGTGGTGTGGACGTTCACGTTCGCTTCGGGGACGCCGGCGATCTGCGCGGCGACGCCCTTCGTGCCGGTCTGGAACTGGGTCGGCGCCCAGATCTCGACGCGGCCCGGCGTGACGTGCGCGGTGCAGTTCATCGGCTCCATGCACGCGTGGGCGAGGTAGGGCACCTCGTACACGGCGTCCAGCCGCCGCGCGGCGCCCTGGAGCGCGGTCGGGCCCTGGCCTTCGTGGCGCGCCACGACCGCGCCCGTGCCCTGCCGCGCCAGCTCGGCCCAGCGCGCACGAATCGTGTCGCTCGAGCTGTGATCGTTGGGGCTCGCCGGCCAGTTGATCGTGAGCCGGTCGCGGCCCTGCTTCGCAGCCCAGTAGTTGGCGGCGACGACGGCGAAACCGCCGGGCACCGGGACCACGTGCGGCACACGCGCCTGCCGCGCGAGGGCCGGGGCCATCCGCGCGGCCGTTGCCGCGTCGAAATTCACGCCGAACACCGGACTCCGCGCGATCACGGCGACCAGCATGCCCGGCACGTGGACGTCGAGCCCGAAGCCCGCGCGGCCGGTGACCTTGGGCAGGGAATCGAGCCGCTTCACGCGCCTGCCGAGGACCTTCCAGCCGGAGGACGGCTTGAGCGCCACGCCCTGCGGCACGGTCTGCGTCGCGGCGGCGCGGGCAAGCGCGCCGTACCCGATGGTGCGATTGCTCGCGGCGTGCCTGACGGTCCCGTTCGCAAGGGCCAGATCGGCCCTGGGCAGGTTCCATTGCGCGGCCGCTGCGGAGAGCAGCATCTCGCGCGCGGTCGCGCCGGCCCGGCGCATGGCCTCCCAGGCGGCGCGCGTGGTCGTGCTGCCGCCGGTGCCCTGCATGCCGAACAGCGGGTTGTTGTAGGCGGGATCCGCGGGCGCCATCTCGTACTTCACGCTCGTGGGATCCACCTCGAGCTCCTCGGCGAGCAGCATCGCGAGGGACGTGAGGATGCCCTGGCCCATTTCCGAGTAGCCGCTGACGAGGGTGACGGACCCATCCGGTGCCACCCGTACGAAAGCGTTAGGCGCGAACCGTGCGTCCTGCTCACGATGCTTCGGTGGAAGGTGTACTCCGAGTATGAGTCCTGAACCGACAACCGCAGTCACGGAAAGAAAGTCGCGGCGTGGCAGTGTGGTGGTGGTCATACATCACCTGCCGCTCGATGAATCGCCGCACGGATGCGTTGGTAGGTCCCGCAGCGGCAGATATTGCCGCTCATGGCGTCATCGATGTCCGAGTCGGTGGGATGCGGTTTCTTCGCGAGCAGCGCGGCGGCGCTCATGAGCTGCCCGGACTGGCAGTAGCCGCACTGCACCACGTCCTCCTCGATCCAGGCGCGCTGCACCGGGTGGCTGCCGTCTCTCGAAAGCCCTTCTATGGTGGTGACGCGGTGTCCCGAGGCGTCGCTGACCGGGACCTGGCACGAGCGGACGGGGTTGCCGTCCAGGTGCACCGTGCACGAGCCGCAGTAGCCGCCGCCGCACCCGAACTTGGTGCCCGTCATGTTCAGCACGTCGCGCAGCACCCAGAGCAGGGGCATGTCGGCGACGGCGGTGACGCTGCGGCGCGTTCCGTTGATCGTCAGCGTGTATGCGGGCACTTGGAACTCCGGTGCGGAGGTGACCTCTTACCCAGCCAGCTTCTCGAACACCTTTCCGTCCACGAACAGCTTGAACAGCTCTCCATCCAGCATGCCGTCCTTCACTTCGGCCGACATGATGTCCAGCGCGCGCTGGAGCGGAACGGCCCGCTTGTAGGGCCGGTCGGCGGCGGTGAGCGCGTCGAAGATATCGCTGATCGTCATCATCCTGGTCTGGATCGGGATCTCGGTCGCCGCGACGTGCCGCGGGTAGCCGGTGCCGTTGAGCTTTTCGTGGTGCCCGTAGGCGATCACCGGAATGTGCGAGAGTTCCTTGGTCCACGGGATCTGGAGCAGGAACCGGTAGGTGTGCGTGACGTGGCTCTCGATCTCGAGCCGCTCGGCTTCGTCGAGCGAGCCCTTCCGGATCGTGAGGTAGCGCACCTCGTCGTCGGTGAGGAAGTGCTGGTCGTGGCCTTCGATGTCCTGGTACGGCCGGCTCGCCAGGTTCATCAGCTCCTCGAAATGGCCCTCGGGCAGCAGCGACGGCTCGTTCGCTCCGAGCACCGTCTTGAGGAACTTCTCGAGATCCTCGAGCTCCTTCGCGTGCTGCGCGTCCAGCTCCTTCAGGAACCTGTCGTAGCCGTCGCGGCCCGTCGAGGCGAGGTAATCGGCGCGCTTCTTGTGGTAGGCCGCCTCCGCCGAGCGGCGGATGAACGCGTAGCGCGCGCGGATCAGCGCGAGGTCCGGCGTGTACAGCTTCTTCGCCTTCACCAGCACCTGCTCGCGCACGCCGACCTTGCCGAAATCGTGCAGCAGCCCGGCGTAGCGGATCTCCTTGATCTGCTCGCGGCTGAACCTCACGCCCTTGTAGACGCCGTCGTCCGCCTTGTCCACGACCTCGGCGAGCCCGACGGTCATCGTCGCGACGCGACCCGAATGACCGAAGGTGGTCGGGTCGCGCTGCTCGATCGCCGTGACGGCGGCGGTGACGAAGCCCTCGAACAGCTGCTCGATGCTCTGGTAGAGCAGGCTGTTCTCGATCGAGACGGCCGCCTGGCCCGCGAGCGCCGAAACGATCTCCACGGTGCGGCGCGAGAATGGAATCACCTGCTGCTCGACGATGCCCGGGCTGGTGAGTGTCACCGCCGAGTCGCGCTTCCGGTTGATCAGCTGGAGCGCGCCGATGACCTCGCCGGCGTGGTTCTTCATCGGCACCGTCAGCATGGACTTCGAGCGGTAGTTGTTGCGCTCGTCGAAGCTGCGGTTGAACGAGTATTCGACGTCGGGCGGCAGGAAGTACACGTCGTCGATCACCAGCGGGTCGCCGGTCTCGCAGACGTACCCCACCTGGCTCGCATGATCGATCGGAATGGTGAATTCGACGAACCCCTTGGACTGCATCGTGTCGGACTGGGTGAGCTTGAAGCGCAGCTTCGGAGTGGGCGTGTCCCGCCCCTCGACCAGGTACAGCGAGCCGCCGTCGGACTGGGTGATGGCGCGAGCCTGCGACAGGATCATCTCGAGCAGCACGTCGTAGTTGCGCTCGGTCGAGAGCGCGACGCCGATGCGCGTCAGCTCGGCGATCTCCCTGGAGCGCACCGCGCTCTCGGCGCGCGCGCGCGCGGACTCGATCCGGCTCGCGGCCTCGCGGAACGCGGCCCGGAGCGCGACCAGCAGCTGGCGCGGGCCGCCGCTCTGCGGCACGAACGCGCTGATCACCTCGGCGCCCGGCAGGTCGCCCGGCACGTCGGTCTCGCCGTTCTTGCCCAGCGCGACGATCGCGGCGCCCGCCTCGGCCAGCGAGCGCACGCCCGCGGCGCCGAGCATCCGGCGCAGCGGCTCGTCGAGCACCACGACCGTGGGCTCCTCGCCCACCACGTGGGGCTCGGCGCCGTTGATCACCTTGCGCTCGACCGGCGTCGGCCCGCTCGCCAGCGCCGCGGTCACGCTCGAGGGATCCCACGTCGCACCGTGCAGCAGCACCAGCGTCATGGCTGCGGGCTCCGCGCCGTGTCGTTGCGCGCGGCGCGCGCGCTGTCGGCCCTCTGGCGGCGGAGTATGCTGTCCTGCAGTGCCCGGCGCGCACGGCCGTCGGACGTCAGGCTCTCGGGCAGGTCCACGCCGCTCATCACGCGCATCGGGCGGCGGCTCAGCGCTTCCATCAGGAACGTGGTCTGCTGCGAGAGCAGGCGCGAATTCTCCAGCACCTCGCGGATCGCAGGCCGGTTCTCGCCGCCCATGGCGGTCAACAGGCGGGTGAGCGAATCGGTGCTCGCCATCAGCCGCCGCGACTGCTCGAACGTCGCGTTGAGCTGGCGCAGCGTGACGCCGGAGCGCACGTCGGTGGTGTCGAGCATCTCGCGCATCCGCGCCATGCTCGCCGCCGCTTCGTTCAGCGTGCGCTCGGTGCCCGGCTGGATGCCCGAGACGAACCGGCGCGCCGTGCCCGTCGCGATGGTCGCGCTGTCGGCGAGGTGCTGCACCGAGGTGAGCGTGCGGGTCGTTTGCTCGAGCGTGTGGGCGATCTGCTCCTTGAGCCCGCTGGCGAGGCTGCTGAAGGCCTCCATCGCCGGCGTGTGCCGGTGCAGCTCGATGACCTCGCCGGGGCGGAGCGTGTCGCGCGAGTCGCCGTGCACGTCGAGCAGCAGCGTCGAGCCGCCCAGGACGTTGATCTCCAGCTCGGCGTCGGTGCCGCGGCGCAGCGTGAGCGGCGTGCCGTCGGGGAACTGCGCGAGGATGTCGGCGCGGATCTGGAACTCCAGCCCGCCGCTCGCGGGCTTCGGGTTGATCTGGGTGATGCGCCCGACCTCGAGGCCCTGGAGGTAGATCTTGGTGTCCACCCGGATTTCGCTCACGTCGGTGGCGTGGATCCACAGCGCGCGGTGCCGGACGCCCAGGCCCTGGGTCTTGATCAGCGCGGCCACGACGGTGGCGACCACGAGGATCACGAACACGCCGACCATGAGGTCGTTCTTCTGGGCGACCTTCATCCGTCGCCCTCGACCGCGCGGCCGTCCACCAGCTTGACGATGCGGTGCATGAGCGGCGTGACCACGGGGGACAGGTCCTGTGCCGTGACGACGATGGTGCGCGGCGTTCCGTCGGTGCGGGCCTTCACGTCCTCGAGCAGCTCGCGCGAGGCGCGCGCGGTGAGGCCGTCGAAGGGCGCCTCGAGGATCAGCAGCTCGGGATCGAGCGCCACGGCGCGGGCGATCGCGGCGCGCCGCCGCTCCTCCTCGTTCACCTGCGCCGGCCGCCGGTCCGCCACCGGGAACAGGTGGAATCCGACGATCAGCTCGTCCACCCGCTTCTCGACGGCCTTGGTCTGGTGGTCGGAGGCGTACTGGAGCGGGAGGCTGATGTTGGCGCGCAGCGTGAGGTTCTGGAGCAACCCGTCACCGACCTGGAGATAGCCGAGGCGGCGGCGGAACAGCAGCAGCTTGATGTAGGGCAGGGCGGCGATCGTGGTGCCGAACACCAGGATCTCGCCGCCGGGCGGCGCGTCGAAGCCGAGCGCGAAGCGGCCGATGTCGCCCACGCCGCTGTCCTCGTCGCCGATGATCGCCACGATCGTGCCCGGCTCGATCACCAGGTTGAAGCGGTTCTGCGGATGATCGGGCGTCTCGCGCAGGTCCACGTTCCTGAACGCCAGCGGCTCGGCGCCCTCGACCGCCAGCGCGAAGGCCGGGGCGAGGAAACTGGGGCGCGCGGTCATGCCGACGTCACCACGACGAACACCGCGCTCATGATGAAGATCGCCACGATCGTGGCGACCACGCCGCGCGTCACGGCCTGCGGGATCTCGGTGGGCCCCGCCGTGACCGACAGGCCCTGGTAGCTGCAGAACAGCGCGACCGCGGCGCCGAAGCTGAAGCCCTTGGCGACCGTGATCCACACGTCCTTGGCCGACAGGGTGTCGAGCACGATATCCGAGTAGCCGGCGAAGCTCATGCCGGTCAGCGAGGCGCCGAGGAACCCGGTCACCAGCGCCACGGCGTCGAACACCACCATCAGGCACGCCACCGAGATGATGGCGCCCAGCACGCGCGGCAGCACCAGATAGATGTAGGGGTCGATCCCCATGGCCTCGAGCGCTGTGATCTCGCCCATCACGCGGTTGGTCGCCATCTCGGCCGCGATCGCCGTGCCCGAGCGGCTCACCACGATGAGCGCGGTCAGCAGCGGGCCCAGCTCGCGGATCACCGCGACCACCATGATGGTGCCGATCTTCTCCAGCGCGCCGGTGCGGCCGAGCTGCGCGGCGGATTGCTCCATCACGAGGAAGGAGAGCAGGCCGGCCAGGAGGGCGACCAGGCCCACCGCCTGGATGGCGGTGAACCGGATCTGGTTGACCAGCACGCGCAGCGTGACCAGCCGGCCGGCCCGGGTGAGCCGGCCCGCCGCACGCACCAGCTGCAACGTGAAGCGCGCCAGCCCTCCGATGACGGTAAGCTGGCGCGCCCCGTTCTGCCCGATCGCCGCGACGACAGCTGTCACGGCTTCAACATGTCACGTACAGGCGCCCGCCTGCAAGGCGTTGCACGCCGTGCGAGCCTGGGTGTACTGGGGGAACGTCTGGAGCGCGTGGCGATACTGCTCCACCGCCCGGTTGGTGTCGCCGCGGTCGGCGTACAGCACCGCGCGCGAGTAGGCCATGACGGCCTGAGTCGGGGGCGGCGGATTGGCCTGCCGGAACTCGTTCGCGGCCCCGCGCTCGAGCGGCGGGAGCTGCGCGTCGTGCATCAGCTGCTGCGCGAGGCGCGGCAGCATGTCGTACAGGTTGTCCATCCGGCCCGTGACGCTCTGGGTGCGCAGGATCTCGCTGGTCTCGACGTTGAAGATGCGGGCGTCCACGCGGACCGCGCCGTGGTTGTCGAAGAACGTGCCGGTCACCATGTAGCGCGCGCCGATGATCCGGCCGACGCGCGCCATGGTCTCGTTGTCGAGCCGGCCCTCGCGGCCGAGGTTCTGCTCCTGGAGCAGCTGCTGGAGCTGGGTGCGCTCGACCACGCGGATCGCCGGGTTGGCCGTCAATTCGGTGATGGTGAGGGAAGCGAGGCCGCGCCGCAGCGCTTCGTAGTCGTCGTGCGGCTGGCCCATCGTGAGGCCGAGGTCGAAGTCGAGCACGGCGATGCCGGGCTTCGTGTTCTGCCCCTGGGCCGGCGCCTGCGCGGCGGCGGCGGGGGTAGCGGGCTGCTGTGGCTCCTGCGCGCGCGCGGCAACCGCCACGAGCGTGGTGAGCGCGAGCGCCAGCGATGCTGTGGTGCGCAACATGGCCATCGACCTCCGCGTGAGTTCCTGCGTCCTGCTAGAGCTTCAGGCTCGCGCCCTCGGTGGCCGCGAAGACTTCGAGTTTGCCCTTGCCGGCTTCGTTCCGGGCGCGCTTCACCACCTCGTCGAGCGCCTTGTCGCCGTGCTCGGGCTCGTGGTGGAACAGCGCGAGCTGCTTCGCGCCCGCCTCCAGCGCCAGCTTCACCGCTTCGGACCAGGTCGTGTGGCCCCAGCCCTGGTGGTGCACGATCTCTTCGGGCGTGTACATCGCGTCGTGGATCAGCAGGTCGCAATCGCCGATGAAATCCACGAACCGCCGGTGCCAGTTCGGCCCGACGTCGTAGTCGCCGCCGGGGCCCAGCTCGTCGTCCGTCACGTAGACGATGCTCGGGCCGCCCTTCCGCTCCAGCCGATACCCCATCGTCACCGCGGGGTGCCGCACCCGCATCGCCGTGACCTTGAAGCCCGGCGTCGCGATCGGCTCCTCGGGATGCACGTGCTGGACCTCGATCGTCGCGGCCAGCGCGTCCAGCGGCACCGGGAACACGGCCGGGTGCATCATCTGCCGCAGGATCGTCTCCATCTCGACGTCGCCCTGCTGGGGGCCCCACACCTTGAGGACGTTCCCCTTCATGAACAGCGGCGCGAAGTAGGGCAGGCCCTGGATGTGGTCCCAGTGCGCGTGACTGATGATGAGGTCCGCGCGAATGCCCTTCTTGCCGTTCGCCCCCGCCAGCTGCTTGCCGAGGCCGCGGATGCCCGTCCCCGCATCGAGGATCACCAGGTTTCCGCTGCCGTCGGTGACCTCGACGCAGGCCGTGTTGCCGCCGTACCGGGCGGTCTGGGGGCCCGGCGTCGGGATCGTCCCGCGCGTGCCCCAGAACGTGAGTTGGACGCTCATGGAGTGCCCCGCGCGCGGGGCTCTGCACACGGTAGCCGGGGGCTGGTCCTGGGGGCTAGGCGCACGGTCACCCGCCTCACGTGATGGGCCTCACGCCGGTCGCGCGCCGGCCATGCTGCCCAGCGCATCCCGTTGCCGGATCGTGATTTCGCGGCGGCTGACCTCAATGAGCCCCTTCTCGACCAGCTCGCGCATCGCGCGGCTGACGGTCTCGCGCGAGGAGCCGATCATCTGGGCGATCGTATGGTGCGTGAGCTTGCGCGTGATCTTCGGGCCTCCGCTCTCGTCGGCCAGGTCGAGCAGCAGCTGCGCCACGCGGCCGTTCACGTCCAACAGCACCAGCCCGCCGATCTTCTCGTCGGCGCGGCGCAGCCGCTGCACCAGCTCGCGCAGCAGCTTGAGCGCGATCGCCGGATGATCGCGCAGCTGCGACTGGAAATCGTCGCGCCGGAGCACCAGCAGCTGCGAGTCTTTCATCGCGATCACGTGCGCGCTCCGGGGCTCGTCGTCGATCAGCGCCATCTCGCCGAAAAAATCGCCGTCCCCCAGCACCGAGAGGATGACCTCGCGCCCATCCTCGCCGATCAGCACCACCTTCACCTGGCCGGTGGACACGATGTACAAGGCGTCGCCGGGGTCGTCCTCGAACAGGATGACGCTGTTCTTGGGGTACTCCCGCTCCCGGGTGACCTCGGCGAAGCGCGCCAGCTCCCCCTCGTTCAAGTCGCTGAACAAGGGGACCTTATGGAGCACTTCGGCGGCAGACATAGCCGGGAAAGTTTACCGTCCGGCCACGGGCCTTGTCAAATTCGGGCACCCCGGGCGGCTTGTCCCGAAGTGACTGGCGCGGCTATATTTACGCCCTGTCCTTAACGATCAGCCAGAGAGGTATGCAGTGAAAGCCGGCATTCATCCCGACTACCACAACATCACGATCGTGTGCGCGTGCGGCAACACCTGGGTCACGCGCTCGACCGCGAAGCAGATTCACGTCGAAATCTGTTCCCGGTGCCACCCCTATTTCACGGGCAAGCTGAGGCTGGTGGACACGGCCGGCCGCATCGAGCGGTTCCGCGCCAAGTACAAGGGACCCGCCGATAGCTGAGCTGCGCGGCCGGGTGCAGGCCGCGTTGTCGCGCGCCGCCCAGGTG
>JBIOIA010000043.1:0-15646 GCA_044449445.1 Gemmatimonadales bacterium | reverse complement strand
GCGGGGTTCTGCGCGAACGCAATGGAAGCGGTGCACAGCGCCGCGAGAGCGAGCGCGGTGGGGCGATGGGGCACGTCATGCCTCCGGGATGGACGAGATAGGATGCGTCCGACACAGGGCCGGTCGCAAGCTCCTTGTGCAGATGGCGCCGTCTGCGCAATCTGCCGGTATGGCTACCACACCGTTCACCAATCCCGCCGGCCGCGCTCCCGCACCGGCGTCCGAGTACGCACGCTCGATCCTGTCGCTGCTCGGCGAGCAGGATCCGGTCGCAGTGCAGGCGAAGACCGTCGGCAGGCTGCGGGTGGCGATCGCCGGCCTGAGCGCGGCCGCGCTCGAGCGCCCGGAAGCACCGGGCAAGTGGTCCGTCGCCCAGGTGATCCGGCACCTCGCGGACTCCGAGGTCGTGTGCGGGTGGCGGCTGCGGCTGGTGCTCTCCCAGGACCGTCCCGCCGTGACCGGCTACGACCAGGACGCGTGGGTCCTGCGCCTCAGGGGAGCGTATCCGGACGTTGCGTCATCGCTCGCCGTGCTGGACGCGCTGCGCGGCTCGCACCTCCGCCTGCTGCGCTCCCTCAAGCCCGACGAGTGGGCGCGCGAGGGCGTGCACGTCGAGCGCGGGCCCGAGTCGGTGAGCATGATGGCGCAACTGTACGCGGGGCACGACCTGGCGCACCTCAACCAGATCGAGCGGATCAAGAACACGCTGCGCCTGTAGTCCGCCGGGCTCAGGGATCGCCGCGTCGCTTCTCCATCGCATCGGCGATCTGTCGTGAGCTCTCGTCGCCGCGTTCCCGGAGCTTCCCGATGATCCGGCGGTGGTCAGTGTCGTCCCGGTTCTGGCTGAGCTTGAAGCTCGCCTCGACCCTGTCCACCGCGATCTCGAAGGCGACGATCCCGCGCACTTCCTTGCCGTAGAAGCCGGGCGTGAGCCGGTCCACGTCGAAGCCGCCGGTGGCGGCACCGTCCGGCTCGTAGTGAAGACTCAGCCGGCGGAGCAGGTCCCTGACTCGCGTCTCGTCCTCGACCAGTCGCGCCGCGCCCCACGCGTGCACCGTCATGTAATTCCATGTCGGCACGTTCTCCTGGGCGTACCAGCTCGAGGAAACGTAGGTGTGGGCTCCCGCGAAGATCGCCAGGCACCGCGCGCCCGATTCCAGCTCTCGCCAGTGCGGGTTGGCGCGCGCCACGTGGCCCTCGAGCACCATCGCGCCCGACGTGCGCGACAGCTCGAGCGGGATGTGGGTTGCGTACGGCTCGCCCGCCCCCGCGGTGACGAGCGTCGCGAAGCCGTTGTCCCGGATGAAGGCGTCGATGACGGCGGGGTCGGTTTCGGCAAAGCGCTTGGGGACGTACATGATCGAAAGATGAGGGCGGAGGGCGCTCGGCGGCAGGTTGTGCTATTCTTGAGAGCCCCAGGTCCGACGGGCAGCGGCGCACGAACCGCGTCAGGGCCCCGAAGGCAGCAGCGCTAAGTGATGTCCGAGGTCGCGGCGGGGTGCCTGGGGCACTCTCCTCATCTCATCGAAGCAGCCGAGGGACACTCATGCGGATCGCCCTCACGCTCGTGCTCACCATCGCAGGCCTCACGGCTTGCGCGACGCATCGGCAGGCTGCCGCACCGACCCCCGTCCCCGCGGAGGCACCGGCACCGCCGCCACAGCGGGCGCCGGCGCCGACGCCGGCCCCGGCCCCGGCGCGAAGCCCTGAGACCGACCGGGAGATCGCCCGGCTCCGAGCCCAGGTGCAGGAGCGCAACGGCGAGATCGCCGACCTGCAGCGCCGCTTGTCGGAGGCGATGAACGAGGCCGTTCGAGCCATGGCGCGACTGCGGACCCTCGCGACGCGTGCCGAGGCCGCCTCGGCCATGGCCGAAGCCGAAGTGACGGTGCAGCAGGTCAAGCAGCGGACCGGACGCGCGGAGCTGCCGGAGGCGGATCGGTTGATGCGGTCGGCCAGCGTGGAGTTCGAAGCGGAGAACTACGGAGGTGCCGTGTACCTCGCCACTCAGGCCAAGCGCGTGGCCACCGTCGCGGGGAGTCGCTGAGCAGCTAGGACGACTTCCCTCCGGCCTTGCGGTCCTTGCCGCCCGCGCTCACCGCGACCACGCGGTTTCGCCCGCCTTCCTTGGCCCGGTACAGGGCCTGGTCCGCTGCGGCGATGAGCGACTCGGGCGTGTTACCGTCGGCCGGGAATTCGGCCAGCCCGATGGAGACTGTCACACCGACCTCTTTCGCCCCAGCCTGTGGCGCGAACTTCTCCTCCGACACCCGTGCCCTGATGCGCTCGCCGACCCGCACGGCGTCGGCCGCGGGTGTCTCCGTGAGGATCACCATGAACTCCTCGCCACCGTAGCGTGCCGCCGTGTCCACCTCGCGCACGAGCTCCTGCAGGGCCCTCGCCAGGCGCTTGAGCAGCTCGTCCCCGGCGGGGTGACCGTGCGTGTCGTTGAACTTCTTGAAGTGATCCACGTCGAGCATCAGCACGGCGAACCGGTGACTGAGGCGGTCGCTGCGCCGGACTTCGCGCTCGATCTCCGCCATCAGGCGCCGGCGATTGGCCAGTCCGGTGAGCGGATCGGTCACCGACAGGCGCTCCAGTTCCTGGCGCCCCTCACGCAGCCGGCGCACCATGTCGTTGAACATGAGCGTGAGCTGCGCCAGCTCGCCGCTGCCTAACGTGGGCACGGCGACATCGAGATCGCCGCCGGCAACCCGCCGCGCCGCGCCCGACAACCGCTCGATGGGTCTGACGATGAGGAGGCCCAGCGCATACGCGAGCGATCCGACGACCGCCAGGAGCACGAGCACCAGGAACACCGTGGTATTGCGCAGGACCCTGATCTGGGCGAACGCCGTCGCCTGCGGTATGTCGGCGATGGCGCCCCAGCCGGTGCGGTGGATCGGGGTCAGGGTCCCGACCACCGCGGTACCTGCGGGGTCGGTGTACGAAATCGGCGCGCCTTCGGCCTGCTCGAGCCGCCGAATCAGCGGCTGGCGCATGGGAGCGGCGGCGGCGCCGCTCGTGGTGACGATGACGCGACCATCGCGCATCAGGAGGATCAAGCGGCCTGGCCGCCCGAGCATGAGACCGTGGAGCAGGCCCTTGGCGCCGCGGAAGTTCATCCGCGCGACCATCACGCCCAGGAACCGGCCGGTCGCGCCCACCACGGGCACGGCCACCTCCATCGCCATGCCGGCCGAGTCGACGGGGAACGGGTCGCCGAGCACCGGGTCGCCGGACCTGGCGGGAGAGATCCAGTCGCCCTCGAAGTGGAGCCGGCCGCTCGAGCGCTCGCTGCTCGCGACCGTCCGGCCATTCGGTGCGACCACGAGCAGCTCTTCGAAGTCCGCGAAGCGCTCGCGCACGGAGCGCAGATAGTCGGGAAGTCGGCCCCGGACCTGGGGCCCGCGCGCGATATTCTCGGTCACCTCGTACGAGGTGGCGAACACGCGCAGGTTGTAGAGCGCCTCCTTGAGCCACAGGTCCATCTCGCGGGCGGCCTCGACGCTCAGGCCCGAGAGCTGTTCGGTCAGCTTGTCCTGGATGGCACGGCGGTTCTGGCGGTAGGAGATCCAGCCGGTCGCGAGGGCCGGGATCAGCGATGCCAGAACGGCGAGGCTGAGAATGGTGGTGCGGACACTGTCCAGGCCCACCGCGCGCAGGGCTCGGCCGGAGCGGGTTTCCCACAGCGCCATCAGAGTGGTTCGGGACTCACGCGGTGCTCTGGGCACGCACCAAGATGCAAGTTAGCTTTCGACTTCGCCATGACGACCCGCTTGCCGCTCGCGCCCGCCGACTGACCCGATGCACGTCGCCCTCGCCCGCAAGTACCGCCCTCGCCTGTTTGGCGACCTGATCGGCCAGGAGCACGTCGCGCGCGGCCTCAAGGGCGCCGTCGAGCAGAACCGCGTGGCCCACGGCTACCTGCTGTGCGGGCCGCGCGGGGTCGGGAAGACCACGGCCGCGCGCATCCTCGCGATGGCGCTGAACTGCGAGACGCGCCACGCCGGCAAGCAGACGTCGGGACCGGGTGAGCCGTGCGGCACCTGCCCCTCGTGCGAGCGCATCTGGGCGGGCTCGGCGTCGCTGGACGTGGTCGAGATCGACGCCGCGAGCAACCGCGGCGTGGATGACGCGCGCGACCTGCGCGAGCGCGCGAGGTACGCGGCGAGCCAGGAAGGCCGCCACAAGATCTACATCGTGGACGAAGCGCACATGCTCACGCGCGAGGCGTGGAACACGCTGCTCAAGGTCCTCGAGGAACCGCCGCCGGGCGTCGTGTTCGTGTTCGCCACCACCGAGCCCAACAAGATCACCAACACCGCGGCGCCGGTGATGAGCCGGCTCCAGCGATTCGATTTCCGTCGCGTTGGCCCGCAGGCCATCGCGGACCGGCTGGTCGCGGTCGCGAAGGCAGAGCAGCTCGTCATCGAGCCGGACGCGCTGGCGCTGATCGCGCGGGTCGCCAGGGGCGGGCTGCGCGATGCGCTCAGCGTGCTCGACCAGGTCACGGCGTTCGGCACCGGCGCCGTGACGCTGGTGCGGCTGCGCGAGGTGCTCGGGCTGGTCGGCGACGAGGTGTTCGCCGAGCTGCTCGGCATCGTCGCGGAGCGCCGAGCGGCGGATGCGTTCCCGTTCGTGGCGCGGCTGGTCGAAGCCGGCGTGGACCTCGTCGCGTTCGCCGAAGGCGCCGCGGACCTGTGGCGCTCGGCGCTCGCGATCCGCCTGGGCGCGAAGCCCGACGGCGTCAGCGCCGCCCTTGCTTCACAGATCGATCGACGAGCCGAGAGCCTCGCGCCGGGCGACCTGCTGCGCATCCTGCGCTCGCTCGAGGAATCGGAGGAGGCGATCACGCGCGGCCAGTCGCCGCGGCTGGTGCTCGAGACGCTGGTGGTTCGGTGGGCGATGATGGATCGCACCGTTGAGATCGCGGAGCTGCTCAAAGGCGTGGGAGCGCAGGAGCGTGGGAGCGCAGGAGCGGGCCGCGCGTCGGGCGGCGGTGCGCCGGTGATGCGCGACGTCCCGCGTGCTGAAGCACGCGCTCGGCCTGAGCCCGTCCTGAAGGACGGCCCTTCAGGGCCTGCCCTCGCCGAGCGCGGACTTCAGTCCGCGTCGGTTGCCGAGCGCAAGACCGGGCCTCTCACGGTCCAGTCGGTGCGCGACGCCTGGCCCGCCCTCATCGACGCGCTGCGCGGCGAGCGCAAGATGATGATCGCCGAGACCCTGGGTGACATCGAGGTCGAGTCGGTGCACGGCCGCGTCGTGGTGCTCAAGCCGCTGGGCTCGAACCCCATCACCGGCGAGATGATCGGCCGCTACCGCGCGGCGATCGAGGCGGCCGCCGGCAAGGTGCTGGGCTCGAAGGTGCAGGTGGCCCTGGCGGGCGAGGATCTGCCCGGCTCCCGGCCTCCCGCAGGTGAGCCGAGGCCGGCGCAGCGGGTCACCGTTTCCGGCGCCAAGGCCGAGCGCACCAAGGCCCTGAGGGGCAAGGATCCGGCGCTCGACAGCGCCATGGATGCGATGGATCTGGAGCTGCTGGATTAGTCACCTTGCCGCCCGGCCCGCCGACCTCTAAGTTTTAGCCAATGACGGACATACGCGCGCTTCTGCAGATGGGCCAGCAGATGCAGGGGCGTCTCGCAGCGATGCAGACCGAGCTCGCCAGCCGCACCGTTACCGGGCAGGCCGGCGGCGGCATGGTGACCGTCACGGCCGACGGCCGCGGGCAGGTGCGGGAAGTGAAGATCGACCCCAGCGTCCTGGCCGGCGACGTCGAGATGCTCGAGGACCTGGTGCTCGCCGCCGTCGCCGAAATGCAGAAGAAGGCGGCGGACATCGCGCAGGAAGAGGCGCGGAAACTGCAGAGCGCGCTGCCGTTCCCGCTGCCGTTCTCGCTGTAGCCGCCGTGTCCGCCATCGAGGAGCTGGTCGCGGAGTTCGCGAAGCTCCCGGGGATCGGCCGCAAGACGGCGCAACGCCTCACCTATTTTCTGCTCAAGCAGCCGCGCGAGGAAGCCGCGCGGCTGGCGCGCGCCGTGGGGGCGCTGGGCGAGAGGGTGCGCGCCTGTTCCCGCTGCGGCAACCTCACCGAGGCCGATCCGTGCGCGATCTGCGCGGACCCGCGGCGCGACCAGGGCATGGTGTGCGTCGTGGAAGAGGCGTCGGACGTTCTGGCCATCGAGCGGGCCGGAGAATACCGCGGCGTCTACCACGTGCTCGGCGGGCGGCTGAGCCCGCTCGACGGCGTGGGCCCGGAACAACTGAACATCGCGGCGCTGGTCCAGCGCGTGGAGAACGGCGGGCACGTGCGCGAGGTGATTCTCGCGACGAACCCTTCGGTCGAGGGCGAGGCCACGGCCCACTACCTGGAGCGGCTGGTGGCGAAGCCGGGGATTGGCGTTTCGCGCCTGGCGCGCGGCCTGCCGGTGGGCAGCGAGCTCGAGTACGCCGACGGCGAGACGATCGCGCAGGCGATCGCGGCGCGCCGGCCGCTGGTGCACGAGTGACCCGCCGCGGCGCGTGGTTCCTGGGGGCGATGACGGCGGGCGTCGTCGTGGGCGCGCTGCTGGCGCAGCGCTCGATGGGACGCTGGCGCAGCGCGCTGTTCAGCGCCCGCCCGCTGCGCCGCCTGGCGGCGCTGGGGTACCTGCGCGGACATCCGGGGCCGGAAGCCGTCCGCGTGTTGCGCGACTACCTGGCGTGGGAGGAGCACCCCACGCTGCGCCGGCGGGCGGAAGCGATCATGCGGCGGATGGAACGGAAACTGGTCTGAGACAGAGGTTCAATGCCGGGTGCAAGCAGCTGGTCGTTCAAGGAAGAGGACTTCAAGGCCATCTCGGAGCAGATGAGCGCGCTGCTGCGGGAGACGAACGTCAAGAGTCTCCTGCTGGTGGACCGCTCCGGGCAGGTCGTGGCGAACGTGGGCGAGCCGCCGCAGTTCGACCCGCAGGCGTTCGCCTCGCTCACGGCCGCGGACTTCTCCGCCAACGACCAGCTCGCCAAGATGATCGGCGAGCACGAGTTCAGCTCGCTGTTCCATCAGGGCGAGAAGGAATCGATGTATCTCGCCGACATCGCGCACCGCGTCATCCTGGTGGCGCTGTTCGACAACCGCACGACGCTCGGGATGGTGCGCCTGAAGGTGAAGGTCACGGTGGAGGAGCTGACGCGCCTGTTCGAAGCAATGTTCGCCCGCGGAGAGACGGCGGCGCCGAAGCTCGAAGGCTTCGCGAGCAAGGAAGCCGAGGACGAAATTGACAAGCTCTTCGGAGACTGAGGACCTCGCGCCATGTCGATGATCAACTACGCCTCGCGCGAGATCAACTGCAAACTGGTCTATTACGGGCCGGGCCTCGGCGGCAAGACGACCAACCTCGAGCACGTCTTCGGGAAGGTCAATCCGGCGGCGCGCGGTAAGCTCATCTCACTCGCCACCGAGACCGAGCGCACGCTGTTCTTCGACTTCCTGCCCGTGGACCTGGGTACCGTGCGCGGCTTCAAGACGCGCTTCCATCTCTACACCGTGCCGGGCCAGGTCTACTACAACGCGAGCCGGAAGCTGATCCTCAAGGGCGTGGACGGCGTCGTGTTCGTGGCCGACAGCCAGCTCGAGCGGATGGAAGCCAACATCGAGTCCATGCAGAACCTGTACGACAACATGTCGGAGTACGGGTACGACCTGACGAAGATCCCGTTCGTCATCCAGTACAACAAGCGCGACCTGCCGAACGCCGCGCCGATCAAGGACCTGCAGGCCGCCCTCAACCCGGGCTGGCCGGTGGCCGATGCGGCCAGGCAGAAGGCGGCGCCGGACCCCAGCATCCCCGGGGATTTCCTGGTGCAGCAGCTGCCCACCGGTGAGTGGGTCGAGCGCGCGCCGATCCACGAGGCCGTCGCCGTCACCGGCGAGGGCGTGTTCGAGACCCTCAAGGCGGTCAGCAAGCTCGTCCTGAAGTCGCTGGGGTAGGTGGGTTCCATGTGGACCCTCCCCAACGTCCTCACCGTCGCCCGGATCTGTCTCGCCCCGGTCATCGCGCTGTTGCCGTTCATCAACGGGTCGGGCCCCAAGATCATCGCGTTCGCCGTGTTCCTCGTCGCGGGTGCCAGCGACGTGTTCGACGGCTGGTACGCGCGGCGCGCCAACGTCGTGTCCGACCTCGGCAAGCTCCTCGACCCGATCGCCGACAAGCTCATCCTCTTCGCCACGCTCGTGCCGATCTTCTGGATCACACGCCATCCCACGCTGCTCACCGACTACCAGATCCCGTGGTGGGGCAGCCTGCCGGCCTGGGTCGCGATCCTGCTGGTCGGGCGCGAGATCCTGATCACGGTGTTCCGGTTCCAGGCGAAGCGGCGCGGCGTCGTCATCCCCGCGGCCGGGGCGGGCAAGCTCAAGACCCTGTTCCAGAACTTCTTCATCGGCGGCACCATCGCGTGGTTCGCGTGGAAGGACCTGATCGTCGAGATGCGCCTGGCCGGACGCTACCGCGACCTGTGGAACCAGTTCCACGGCACGTTCATCGCCGTGACGCTGGGCATCGCCGTGGTGCTGACGGCGTATTCGCTCGCCGTCTACCTGTATCGCTACCGCGCGCTCCTGCGCCACTCCGACCAGCATTCGCGCTAGATGGACTGCGAGATCCTGACCGTCGGCACCGAGCTGGTGCTCGGCTTCACGGTGAACACCAACGCCGCGGAGATGGGCCGCGCGCTCGCTGAGGCGGGCGTGCACGTCATCGCGTGCTCCACCGTCGGCGACCACGCAGGCGGCGTGAAGGAGATGCTCCGCGTGGCTCTGGAGCGCAGCGGCACTGTGATCGTGAGCGGCGGGCTCGGCCCCACGAGCGACGACCTCACGCGGCCCGCCGTCGCCGAGCTGTTCGGGCGGAAACTGGTGCGCGACCCGGCGCTGGTCGAGCAGATGCGCGGGATGTTCAGGTCGCGCGGCGCCCAGAACATGCCGGAGGCGAACCTGGTGCAGGCCGACGTCCCCGAAGGCGCCACGGTGCTGCCGAACCCGCGCGGCACCGCGCCCGGCCTGTGGATCGAGGATGGGGCGCGCCTGGTGGTGCTGATTCCCGGCGTGCCGAAGGAAATGCGCGGGCTGCTGGCCGAAGAGGTGATCCCGCGGCTTCTCAGGCGGACGGGCGGACAGGCGGACGGGCGGACGGTCGTGCGCTCACGAACCCTGCGTACTACCGGGATCGGCGAGTCCGCGCTGGCCGATAGGCTCGGCGACGTCGCGAGCGCATTGGGCGAGAAGGTGACGCTCGCGTACCTGCCCAGTGCCTTTGGCACCGATCTCCGGCTGACCGTCTGGAACGCACCGGAGCAGGGGGCCGAGGATCGGCTCGAACGCGCCGCCGCGGCGCTGCGCCCGAGGCTCGGCGACCGGATGTACGGCGAAGGCGAGACGGACCTGGCGGCCGTGGTGCTCAAGCTGCTCGAGGAGCGCCAGGCGAGCCTGGCCACGGCGGAGTCGTGCACCGGCGGCCTGGTGGGCGCCAGGCTCACGGCGATACCCGGAAGCTCGCGGGTCTACCGGGGCGGCATCGTGGCGTACGACGACGAGGTGAAGCTCCAGCAGCTCGGCGTGTCGGCGGACGACGTGGCGACGCACGGCGCGGTGAGCGAGGCTGTGGTGCGGCAGATGGCGGAAGGCGTCGCGCGCTCGCTGGACGCCGACGCCGCGGTCGCGATCACCGGGATCGCGGGCCCTTCCGGCGGCAGCGACGCGAAGCCGGTGGGGACGGTGTGGATCGCCGTGCGCTGGCAAGACCAGGTGCGCGCGTTCACGCACATCCTCCCCGGGGACCGCGAGGACGTGCGCGCCCGCGCGGCGCAGTACGCGCTCGACTACCTGCGTCGCCGCATACAGGGCACGCTCGGGTGAGCAGCTTTGCCGACGTCGAGCTGTGGACGGCGCCGGACGGCGCGCGACTCGCGCTCCGGCGCCGGCCGGCCGACGGGGCGCGCCGCGCGGCCTGCATCTTCCTGCACGGATTCGGCGATCACGCGGGGCGCTACGCGCGCGAGGTCGACTGGCTGGCCTCGCGCGGCATAGCGACCTTCGCCCTCGACCAGCGCGGCAGCGGCCGGACGCCGGGAGCGCGTGGTCACGTCTCGCGCTTCGCGCAGTACCTGGGCGACCTCGTCGGGCTGCGCCGCCTGGTGGCCGCCGAGGCGCCGGGCAAGCTGATCCTGTTCGGCCACTCGCACGGCGGGTTGATCGTGCTGCGCTACCTCGAATCCGCTCCGACCGGGATCGCCGGCGCGATCGTGACCTGCCCGCTCGTCGCCGTGGCGATGCCGGTGCCGCGCTGGAAGATCGCGCTGGCGCGCGTGCTCGCCGACCTGCTGCCGGCGCTTCCGATTCCCACCGGACTCGTCCTCGACGACCTGAGTCGTGACCCGGCGGTCGTGGAGGCCGCCCGGCACGACGCGAACTGCCACCAGGTGATGTCGCCGCGCGCGTACCGCGAGCTGCTCCTCGCGCAGCAGGCGCTGCCCACGGAGGCAGGCCGGATCGCCGCGCCGCTGTTCGTCGCTCTGGCCGGCGATGACCGCATCGTCTCGACCCGGGCGGCGCGAGCGTTCGCGGCGTCGCTTGCCGGCGACGTGACGGTGAAGGTGTACGACGGGCTGTACCACGAGATCCTGAAGGAGCCGCGCGCCGGCGAGGTGCTGGGCGATCTCGCGCCGTGGGTGGACCGGGTCCTGGAGCGCGCGGCGTGAGCGTGAGCTACGGGTCGTACCTGCGCATCGCGGAGCTGCTGCGCCTCCAGGTGCCGCTGTCCGATCCCGAGCAGCACGACGAGATGCTGTTCATCGTGGTCCACCAGGTATACGAGCTGTGGTTCCGGCTGGTGCTGCACGAGGTGGATCGCTGCTGCGAAGAGCTGACCGCCAACGACCTGTTCGGCGCGATCGCCCGCTTCAAGCGCCTGCGCACGGTGCTCAAGACCCTCGTCTCGCAGCTCGACATCCTGGAGACGATGACGCCGCTCTCATTTCTGACGTTCCGCGACCGACTGGAGACCGCCTCGGGGTTCCAGTCGGCGCAGTTCCGCGCCCTGGAATTCGTGCTGGGCCACAAGCGTCCCGAGATGCTGGCGCATTATCCCGACGCGGCGGAGCGCGCGATGCTCGAGCGGCGGCTGAATGAGCGCACGCTGGTTGATCATTTCTACGATTTCCTGAAGGCGCGCGGCGCGGCGGTGCCCGCGGCGCTGCTCGCGCGCGACGTCCGGCAGAGCGCGGCCGCGAGCCCCGAGCTGCAGCCGGAGCTGGTGCGGCTGTTCCGCACCGCGCCCGACGTGGCGATCCTGCTCGAGCTGATGACGGACTTCGACGAGGGACTTCAGGAGTGGCGCTACCGCCACGTGAAGATGGTAGAGCGCACGATCGGCAACAAACAGGGAACGGGTGGCTCATCGGGCGCCGACTACCTCAAGCGCACGCTGTTCCACCCGATCTTCCCCGACCTGTGGGCGATCCGCCAGCAGCTCTAGTCGCTCAGCGGTTCCCCGCCGGCCGCAGGTAGACCTTGATCTCCGCCGAGCCCGTGTTGATCACGATCAGGCTGTCGCCGACCTCGGTCGTGTTGATCGGGCCGTAGCCCCGTCCTTCGATGTTCACGGTCGCCAGCCGGCCGCTGTAGCGCAGCGGCCAGGTGGAGGCCATGCCGGCCATCGTCGTCGGCATCGGCGCCATCGCCGGCATGGGTGGCATCGCCGGCATCGGCGCTGTCGCGACCGCGCGCGGCGCGATGTTCGTGTTGAAGGAGAAATCGAAGCCGCTCTCGCTGTACTTGCGGCGCTCGAGCGTGCGCAGGACCCTCATCAGGCTGTCGAGCGAGCCCATGACGCGGCGCGTCGAATCTGCCGCGGTCCGGCTGTTGTCCAGTTCGCGCAGGGCGCGCTCGAGCTCGCGCATGCCGGCCTGTGCCCGCGCGACCGACGACGTCAGCTGCTCGCGATAGAAGGCGTCGGACGAATCGCGCGAGTGCTTGTACTCGTCGAACGCGGCGATCTCTTCGGCCGTGGCGTCCGGCCGTGCGACGGCGGTCAGCGCCACGCGACGCTCGGCGCCACCGCGGCGCACGCCGAGGGTGACGCGCTGGCCGGGCTCGACGTCCGCGAACGCGCGGCCGCCCTCCCGGGTAGTGAGGTCCACACCGTCGATCGTGGTCAACGTGTCGCCGCGCCGCAGTCCCGCGCGGTGTGCCGGGCCGTCCACGTCCACGGTGAGCACGGCGGGCGGCTGCCGGAACGACGCACCGCGCATCCGCTGGCCGAAGTTCGTCACCGAGCACTGCTCGCACTCAAGCCCCATGCCGAGCCAGCCGAGCGGCGAGCGGAACGCGTTGCGCAGCGCCGTGAGCCCGAGCCGCTGCGCGGTCCTCAGGCGTTGCATGTAGAAGTCCTGCGTCGTGGCGGATGACGGATTGTCGATCGGTGTGACCGATACCTCGCGCTCCTGGCCCGCCTTGCGCACCACCAGGCGCACGGCCGTGCCGGGCACCGCGTTGGCGAACGCCTCGAATCCCTCGGGCGTCGTGAACGCCAGGCCGTTGATCGAGACCAGCGTATCGCCGTTGCGCAGCCCCGCCTGGTACGCCGGGCTGCCCGACTCCACCCAGTTGATCGCCGGCCGCTGCACGTACGCGACACGTCCGGGGCCGCGCTGAATGACGTTCTCCTCGAGCTGGATGCCGAACCAGCCGCGCCGCTGCGGCGCCGTCGACGCCACGTTCTGTGCGGCTGCCGGCAGCGCCACGCCCAGCAACACCGCAATCACCAGGATGCTCCGGTTCATCGCAGACACCTCTTTCGGTCCCAAGGTCAGTACCACACGACCGTCCGGGACGACGCCGGCGGCTGCTGGTCACGCGTGCGCTGATTGAGTCCGCGCAGGACGGCCGCGGCGAGCGGATCGTCCGGCGCGATATGCGCCACTTCCTCGGCGGCCGCGCCGAGGGCGGCGAGCGCGAACTTTCGCGCCTGCTCACGGCCCTGGACGTCGGTCGTGTCGTGCAGGTTGTTGAGCGAGGCGAGCGCGGCGACGTAGAGATCGCCGGCACGGCGCACGTGCGCCGCGGCCTCGGTCGCGGAGGAGCGCGCCGTGATCTGCGCCAGGTTCATCGCGCCCGTCATGCCGAGGTACTGGCCCACGGCGATGCCGCTCGCGAAGATCGCGAGCGCAGCGGCGATCGCGCCGCCGATCATCCAGGTGCGGTGTTGTGCCTTCCCCCCGGCGCGAGCTGCCTGGAGCGGAATCGGCAGCTGCCCGTGCTGGCGCAGCATCGAGACGGTGCGCTCTTCGAGCGACGCCTTGGGCTCGAGCTCGCGCGGCAGCGCCGTGAAGGCGCGCCGCTCGGCGGGACTCAGCTCGTCCTCGGGTCCGGTCACATCGGGATCGTCATGCACGATGTCCATCCTTTTCATATCCTCCGAGCGCGGCGCGCATCGCCCGCCGCGCATGAAACAGCTGTGACTTCGACGTGCCGGCCGAGATGCCGAGCTGCTGCGCGATCTCCTCGTGGCGGTAGCCTTCGACGTCGTGCAGCAGCAGCACCGTCCGGTATCCGTCAGGCAGCGAGCGGATCGCGCGCTCCAGGTCCAGCGGATCCACCTTCTCGCGCGGGGCGGGGCCTGCGAAATCCGTGTCCTCCGCCCATTGCTCCTCGCGCCGGCCGCGGCGCCTCAGGCACTCCCGTGCCACGTTGAGCCCGATCGCGGAGATCCAGCTGCCGAACGACGCCTCCCAACGGAACGTGCCCAACCGCTCGGTCGCCTTCAGCCACGTGTCCTGCACCACGTCCTCGGCGTCGGCCTCCGAGCCGCCCAGCAGCCGCAGCACCAGCAGGTACAGCCGGGGCGTGTGCCGCTTGTACAACTGGCGAAACGCGGGCTCGTCCCCCCCGAGCACCAGCTCGGCAAGCGACCGGTCCGAGTCAGAAGCGACGGCCTCGGCTGCGGCGTTCATCCGTTCCTTAGTCGTGGTGGGGCTCCGGGATGGTTGTATGACAAGCTGAAAGTCGAAAGTCGAAAGTTGAAGGGGTGTCAGCACTTTCGGCTTTCAGCTTTCGACTTTCAGCTGCCTTTTAGGCAGTCCGAATTGGCACGTCCCTTGCCGCTTATGTTATGCTTCCGAACGAACCTACGCACCCTGGACGGCCCCGGTGTCGCACAAGAAGAAGCCGAATGAGCAGGCCCCGAAGGCGCGCCCGGAGGACCGGGGCGCTACGGCGAAGGCGGATGCCGCCATCGCCCAGGAGGAGCTCGCCCGGCTGGAGGCCGAGGACGCCGAGCGGGCCACGGGCGAGCACGCTCTGGCCGGAGCGGTCGCGGAGCCGGCCGATCAACAGGTCCTGCGCCTGGAGCGCGAGCTGGCGGAGTGGAAGGACCGCGCGCTCCGGGCCGCCGCCGACTTCGAGAACTACCGCAAGCGGGCGGTCAGGGAGCGTGACGAGGCGTCCGGCCGTGGTCAGGCCGAGGCGCTTCAGCGGATCGTGGACGTGGTGGACGACCTGGCGCGCGTGGCGCACCTCGATCCCGCGCAGACCTCCTCCGACGCCCTGCACGAGGGGATGCTCGCGATCGAGCGCAAGTTCCTGAAGACGCTCGAGGCGGCGGGGGTCGAGCGACTCGATCCCGCCGGCAAGCCGTTCGATCCGCGGATGCACGAGGCGGTCGCCGCGCTGCCGGCCCCGTCGGCCGACCGGGACCAGGTCGTCGGCGCCGTCTATCAGCACGGCTACACGTTCCGCGGCGCGCTGCTGCGGCCCGCGCGGGTCGCCGTGCTGACCTGGAGCGCTCCCTCGGGCGACGGCGGTCACGACGAGCAGGGCAACGGGGCCGATGACCACCCCGGCGCGCCCGAGGTCGGCGGCGAGGCGGGCGACTAGCGCATGGCGCAACAGAAGGACTACTACCGGGTGCTTGGCGTGAGCGAGTCCGCCAGCGCCGACGACATCAAGAAGTCCTATCGCAAGCTCGCGAAGAAGTACCACCCCGACGCGAGTCCCGGGAACAAGACGTCCGAGTCGCGCTTCAAGGAGATCACCGAGGCGTATTCCGTGCTGTCGGACGCCGACAAGCGAAAGCAGTACGACCGGCTGCGGAGGTACGGCGCGTTCGGCGGCATGGGTTCATCGGGCGGCGGCCGGCCGCGCTCCGGCGGTCCGCAGCCCGGCGGCGAGCAGTACGAAGGCTTCGACTTCGGCGGCTTCGGCGGGCTGGGCGACATCTTCTCGTCCATCTTCGGCGGCGAACGCAAGGGCGAGGACGCGGGACCGTCGAGCGTCGAGACGGTCGTGACGATTCCGTTCCGTGTCGCCGCGCTGGGCGGCAAGGTGCCGGTCGTCGTGCCGGTCACGGAGTCGTGCCCCACGTGCCACGGCTCGGGCGCCGCACCGGGCGCGACGCAGAGCACGTGCACCGAGTGCAAGGGCTCGGGCCAGGTGTCATTCGGATACGGCGGCTTCGCGGTGAAGCGCCCGTGCCCGAATTGCCGCGGCAAGGGCAGGATCCCCTCGGAGCGGTGCAAGACGTGCGAGGGCGCGGGCGAGGTCCGGGTCGAGCGGCGGCTGATGATCGAGGTGCCCTCGGGCACCGATTCGGGCACGCGGCTCAGGATCAAGG
>JBIOIA010000042.1:0-15749 GCA_044449445.1 Gemmatimonadales bacterium | reverse complement strand
GGAAGCCAAGGCCTTCTATATGAAGGAGAACCCCGACGATCCGCGCACGGTGCTGTGCGACGACTGCCTGGCGCCGGGGATCGGGGAGATCATCGGCGGGAGCCAGCGCGAGGACGATCACGACAAGCTGCTGGCGCGGATCCGCCACGACGGCCTGCCGGAGGAGTCCTACGGCTGGTACCTCGACCTCCGGAAGTACGGCACGTTCGTGCACGCCGGGTTCGGCCTCGGGATCGAGCGTACCGTGCAGTGGATCACCGGCTCGCCGCACATCCGCGAGATGATCGCGTTCCCGCGGATGCTGTACCGGCTCTACCCCTAAGGCATCGAGGCGAGCTGCGGGTGGCCGACCTCGATGAGGCCGACCGCGCCCTTCGACGCGTCCGCGAAGGCGTGCGTCACGAAGGCATAGACGCCTTCACCGCTCAGCCCGTGCTCGAAGCTGGTCTCGAACACCGCGCCGCCGCCCGCGGGGACGTTGACGGTCTGGACGCCGCGCAGCGGGCGATCGAGGTCGCCGTCCACGTACACGCGGTCGAAGATCGCGCCGACGATGTGGAAGTCACTGTTCAGGCTGGGGCCCGCGTTCACGACGAAGAACCGGACGTGGTCGCCTTCGTCCACCTGGAGCGGATGGGCCTTGTACTGGTCGGCGCGCCCGTTGAACACCACGTATGTGGGCCGCGTCTGCATGGCGGCGTCGAAGTTCATGGGGGCCACGCCCGCGTGGACGGCGCCGGTGTAGAACTCGCTCTGCACGATGACGAATTCCTTGTTCGCGACGCCCGGCCAGCCCTCCCGAGGATCCACGATGATCGGCAGGTACATGCCCTGCATGATGTGGAGCAGCACTGGAGCAGTGCCGCAATGCACCATGAACACGCCGGGATCGCGCGCCTCGAACTCGAAGCTGATCGAATCGCCCGGCATGACGAGCCGGAACGCGACGCTCATCGGAACACGGGCCGCGTGGAAGTCGATCGAGTGGGGCATCGGCGCCTGGTTCACGAGGACGATGCGCACACGGTCGCCCTGCCGCACGCGGATGACCGGGCCCGGCACGGTGTGACCAATGGTCCAGCCCTCGTAGCGCACGCCGTCGGCGATCTCGATGGTGTCGTGGCTGATGGGGATCCGGAACGTCCGGACCGTGGCGTCGGTCGCGGGCTTGACGCGCGCGTCGAACGCCGGCGTGGTCGCTGTGCGGGTGACCGAGAAGTCCACCGTCTCGGTGCGGGCCGCTGTGCGGATCCTCGGGGCGAACAGGGCTGCGGCGATAGCGCCGGCCACGGCGATCATGACTAGGGTCGTTCGGGACATCGGTTCCTCTCCGGGTGACGTGGTACAAAGTTAGCTTATCTGCATGCCGACACTCACCCGGTGGTTCCTGCGCGCCGCCATCGTCAACCTGGTGGCCGCGCTGGCGCTCGCACTGCTGATGGCGTTGCCCGCCTTCGCCGGCTCGGCCGCTGCGTGGCGACCGGTCTCCATCCATCTGCTCGTGATGGGATGGGCGACGCAGATGATCTTCGGTGTGGCGCTGTGGATGTTCCCGCGGAAGAAGCCGCTGGACCTCAAGTCCATCGACTGGCTCGGCTGGGGCTGCTTCACCGCCACTAACCTCGGTCTCGTGTTGCGGGCGCTGGCCGAGCCGGCGCTCCAGACGGGGCGGTGGGCATTCGCCGGCGCCGGCGTGCAGGTCGCGGCGGCCCTCCAGCTGGCGGCGGTCCTCGCGTTCGTGGCCCAGGTCTGGCCGCGCGTTACGGCGCGCTGACGTGCCGCGCGTCAGCGTCTGGCTCATCCGCATCTCGTTGCTCCATCTGCTGACTGGCGCGTATCTGGGCGCGGCCTACCTGAGCTTCAAGGGAACGGGCTGGCCGGCGTGGGCGGCCTCGCACCGTCCGGTGCACGTCGAGCAGATGCTGATGGGCTGGATGGTGCAGCTGGTGATCGGTGTCGCGTTCTGGATCCTGCCTTCGCGCACCAAGGCACCGCCGGTCGCGCCCGAGCGGCTGATGTGGCTGGTCCTGGTGCTGCTCAATGGCGGCGTCGTGCTGGCATCGTTCGCCAATCCGTCGCGGCCCGCCGCGGAGCTGATGGGCCGCTGCGCCGAGACCGCCGCGGTGGCGTTGTTCGCTGTGCTCGCATGGAACCGGCAGCGGCCCTATACGCCGGCGGCGAGGAAGCTGGTGCTCTAAGGCTCGCCGCCTTTCACTTCGTCCCACATCGCGTCCAGCGCCTCGAGCCCGGCGCTCGCCACCTCCACGCCGCGCTCCTGCGCCATCCGCTCGATGCGATGGAAGCGCCGGACGAACTTCGCCGTCGCGTTCTTGAGCGCGATCGTCGGGTGCACGCCCGCCTTGCGCGCCACGTTCACCGCGGCAAACAGCACGTCGCCGATCTCCTCCGTCGGATGCACGCGCGCCTCGCGCACCTCCTCCTCGAGCTTGCCTAACGGACCTTCAACGTCGGGCCAGTCGAAGCCCACGGCGGCCGCGCGCTCCTGGAACCGGAACGCGCGCTCGAGCTCCGGCAGACCGGGGGGCAGGTGGCCCAGCACGCTCGCCGCTTCACCCGTCTCGGTCTGCTGACGTCTGCGTTCAGCTGCTTTCATCTTCTCCCAGTCAGGCTTCGCGCCGCCCGCATAGAGATGCGGATGGCGCGCCTTCATCTTCGCGACCAGGCGCTGCGAGACGTCGGCGAGGCTGAAGGCGCCGCGCTCCTCGGCCAGCACGACCTGGAACGCGCAGTGCAGCAGGATGTCACCCAGCTCGGCGGCGACGCGCGCCTCGTCGCCTTTGTCCTGCGCCTCCTCGAACTCGGCCAGCTCCTCGCGCAGGTATGGCCGCAGCGTCTCAAGCGTGAGCGCACGGTCGAAATCGCAGCGCTGCCGGAGGTCCCGGACCACCGCGACGATGTCTCCAAACCCAGAATCTCCTTGCATTTAGCCCTCCCCGTCGGTACGCTACGCGCTTTGCGTTCGGGGAGCAAATTGGCGCCTTTGGACCGCACCTGGGTCGAGATCGACCTCGCGGCCATCCGGGACAACGCGCGCACCGTGCAGGGGCGGGCGAAGGGCGCGCGGCTGCTGCCGATGCTCAAGGCCGACGCGTACGGCCTGGGCGCCGTTGAGGTCGCGCGCGCGCTCGAGGAGCTGGATCCCTGGGGCTACGGCGTCGTGACCGCGGGCGAGGGACGCGAGCTGCGCGAGGCCGGCATCACGCGCGCGATCCTCGTCATCCAGCCGATGACGACGATGCTCGAGCAATGCGCCGCTCTGGGTCTCACGCCCGCGCTTGGCACCCTCGAGGACGTGCGGCGCTGGCTCGCCCTGACGACGCTTCCGTTTCACGTCGGCGTGGACACGGGGATGAACCGTGGCGGGATCTGGTGGGAGGAGTTCCCGCGTGAGGCCGCCGCGTTCGCCGCTGCGCCGGGGTTCGAAGGGCTGATGACGCACTTCCACTCGGCGGGTCGGGATCCGGCCTCGGTGAAGGAGCAGTGGGACCGTCTTCAGCGCGCCGTGAGTGCGCTCGGGCACAGGCCGAAGCTGCTGCACGCGGCCAACTCGGCGGCGGCGCTCGGTCACCCCGAGGTGGCAGCCGACCTCGTGCGCCCGGGCATCTTCCTCTATGGAGGAGCGGCCGGGACGTTCCGGCCGAAACCCGTCGTGACGTGGCGCGCGCGGATCGCGCGGGTGGCGCGGCGCGAGACGGGCGCGAGCGTCAGCTACGGCGCCACGTGGCGTGCCGACGCTCCGGTGTGGATCACGACGCTCGCGGCCGGCTACGCGGACGGCTACCGGCGCGCGCTGTCGAACACCGGAGAAGCGCTGATCGGCGGCCGGAGGTGCAAGGTTACGGGCACGGTCACGATGGACTTCACAATGGTGCGCTCCGATTCCGCGCCGGGCGTCGAGCAGGTCGCGACGCTGGTCGGGACGGACGGGAGCGAGACGATCACGCTCGAAGACGTCGCGACGCAGGCGGGCACCATCAGCTACGAGATCCTGACCGGCCTCGGGCCGCGCGTGGATCGCGTCTACCGATGAAACGCTTCTTCCTGATCGTGCTGGACGGCATGGGCTGCGGGGCGGCGCGCGACGCCGATCGTTACGGCGACGTGGGCAGCGACACGCTGGGCAACACGGCGCGGGCCGTGGGCGGGTTCCAGGTGCCGCACCTTCAGGCGCTCGGCCTGGGCAACCTGCACCGGATCCTTGGCGTCGCGCCGGTCGCCCGTCCGCGCGCGGCGTGGGGCTCGATGCGGCCGGTCAGCGCCGGCAAGGACAGCACGACAGGGCACTGGGAGCTGACGGGCGTGCTGCTCGAGAAGCCGTTCGCGACGTACCCCAACGGATTTCCGCGCGCGATGCTGGCGGAGTTCTCGCGGCTCACCGGGCGCGGCGTGCTGGGCAACAAGGCGGCCTCGGGCACGTCGATCATCGAGGAGCTGGGCGCGAAGCACCTCGAGACCGGGGACTGGATCGTGTACACGTCCGCCGACTCGGTCTTCCAGGTGGCGGCGCACGAGGAGAAGGTCCCGCTCGCGGAGCTGTACGAGGCGTGCCGCAAGGCCCGCGCCATGCTGGTGGGAGAGGACGCGACGTCGCGCGTCATCGCGCGGCCGTTCACCGGCTCACCGGGTGCCTTCACGCGCACCGCGAACCGGAAGGATTTCTCGATCGCGCCGGTGGGTCGGACGCTGGTGGACGCGCTCGCGGAGCAGGGTATCGCGCGCACCGGGATCGGCAAGGTGGACGACCTGTTCGCCGGGCGGAACCTGACCAGCACCCACACGCCGACCAACGCGGACGCCTACCGGCTCATCAGGGACGCGCTGCTCCGTGTAGATTCCGGGCTGGTTTTCGTGAACGTGATCGAGTTCGACCAGAGCTGGGGGCACCGCAACGACGTTGCGGGGTTCCACCAGGGGATGCTCGAGCTCGACCGGGCCGTGGGCGAGCTGCTCGCGCTGGTGCGCGAGGAAGACATCGTGGCATTCACGGCCGATCACGGGAACGACCCGACGACGCCATCCACGGACCATGCGCGCGAGAACGTGCCGCTGCTGGTCTACGGCCGGCGGGTGCGGCCGGTGGCCCTGGGCGAGCGCGCGACCTTCGCCGACCTGGGCCAGACCGCGGCCGAATTCTTCGGGGTGCCGAAGCTGGCCGCCGGGACCAGCTTTCTCAGGGAGATCGCGGCTTGAGTGACGCACTGATCGCCGCCGCGCAGCAGGCCCGGCAGCGCGCGTATGCGCCCTACTCGAAGTTCCGTGTCGGGGCCGCGCTCGAAGCCGAGGACGGGACCGTGTACACGGGCTGCAACGTGGAGAATGCCTCATTCGGCGGCACGATCTGCGCCGAGCGGACGGCGGTCGTCACGGCCGTGGCGGCGGGGAAGCGGAAGTTCCGGCGCATCGTGGTCGCGAGCGACGCCGCCCAGCCGGTGGCTCCGTGCGGGATGTGCCGG
This sequence comes from Gemmatimonadales bacterium, assembly GCA_044449445.1. Taxonomy (GTDB): domain Bacteria; phylum Gemmatimonadota; class Gemmatimonadetes; order Gemmatimonadales; family JACORV01; genus DASXPG01. The sequence continues at coordinate 10,275 of JBIOIA010000042.1, read as the reverse complement.
CAGTTCCTGGCGGAGTTCGGGACGGCGCTGACGGTGGTGTCGGTCGGAACGGGCGGCGGGACCAAATCGTGGACGCTGGCGGAGCTGCTGCCGAGCGCGTTCACCGGGGCGGACTTCGCGGGGGGAACAGGGCGATGAAGCTCGGCAGGGTGATCGGGTCGGTGGTGGCCACGCGCAAGGACACCTCGCTGGAGGGGACCAAGCTGCTCGTCGTCGAGAATCTCACGCTGGACCTCAAGCCGGAAGGCGGCTACGTGGTGGCGGTGGACGCCGTGGGCTCGGGGGCCGGCGAGGTCGTGCTGTACGCATCCGGCTCGTCGGCGCGCCAGACTCCGGTCACGAAGGATCGGCCGGTGGATGCCGTCATCATGGCGATCGTGGACAGCTTCGACGCGCATGGCACGAACGTCCGCCTGGCGTAGGGCCGTGTTCGCCACGCTCGTCGTGGCCACGGTGTTCGCGTGCACGGAGAAGGTGATGGCGCCGGGCCGGTGCCCGGAGCTGTGTCCCTCGGACAGTCTCCAGATCGTGGATACGGTGATCACCGGCGTCGTCTACGGTGACACCAGCGTCCGCGGCTACACGACGGTCGACCAGTTGCCGATCCTGGTCGTCGCGAACCAGGACTCGTTCAAGGCGCGCACGCTGCTCCGCTTCCCCCAGATGCCGAAGCTCTGGATCGACTCCGTCGGCGACTCGATCAGCTTCGGCGCTGTGGACTCGGTCGTGCTGACGCTGCATCTCGACGCGCGGGATTCGCTCGTCAAGAACCTGCGAATGCTCGTGTACAACGTGCCGGGGGACACGGTCGACTCGACGACCACCTTCGCCGAGGCGCAGCCGTGGTTCACCCTCGGCAACTTCCTGGACTCGCTGCCGGTAGCCGACACGCTGGCGGTGGCGGACCTCCACCGCTGCTGGCAGGCGGTGGCCGATACCCTGTGCGGCGCGTTCACACAGATCGCCCCGCTGATGCCGGACACGGTGGCGGCCGACTCGCTGACCCCCGGGCTCGGGCTCGACCTGCGCGCGGACTCGCAGACGGTGGCCGTGGTGGCGGCGACGGACTTCACCTCCTTGCCGGCGCACCTCAAGTTCTACGTGCACGGCGCGGCGCCGAACGACACGGTGCACACGGTGTTCGACCTGACGCCGGTGTTCGACACGTACGTCGCCACACCCGACCCGCCGGCCATCGCGCCGCACGCGCTCGTGATGGGGAACCAGCCCGCCGCGCGCGCGTTCGTGAGATTCCAGATCCCCTCGTACTACGTGGACACGGTCGGCGTCTCGCGCGCGACGCTGCTGCTCACGCCCACGCGGCCCGCGCGCGGCTTCCCGCACGCGACGTTCGGGCTCGAGGCCCTGCCCATCCTGCGCTACTACGGCGGCAAGTCGCTGCTGGATCAGGACACGACGCTGATCGGAAAGGGCACGGTGACCGTCGGCTCCTCCGCCGTGGTGTCGGTCGAGATCGGCGTGATCCTGCGCGCCTGGAAAGGCACGAGCCCCGACTCGTTGCCGCGCGCGGTGACGATCCGGGTGGCGAACGAGACGTTCGAGACCGGTGAGCTCGCCACCTTCGGCAGTACCGGCGGCGCCTCGGCGCCGAAGCTCGAGATCAGCTTCGTCAGGCCTCTCAAGTTCGGAGTGCCATGATGCGCGGACGAACCGTCCTGCTCACGCTGGTCCTCGCCGCCGCAGCGAGCGGCCGGGCGCACGCGCAGGGGTCGATCTTCGGCCTGCGCGGGCTCGGTTGGCTCGGGCGCCCCGTGTCGGCCCGGAGCGCCGGCACCGGCGGCGCGCTGGACCTGCTCGATCCGGAGATGAGCGACAATCCGGCGGCGCTGGCGCGGTTCCGCTCGGTCGCCGGGTGGTCCGTGGCGGCCCCGACCTCGGGCACGTTCACCGGCCCCAGCGGCTCGGCCGACCTCGCGACGGTGCGCTTCCCGCTGTTCGGCTTCGCCGCCGTAATCCCGACGCGGACCGTCATCGGCGTCTCGATCTCGGACTATCTGGACCGCACCTACACGCTCATCCGGCGGGATTCGTCCGCCCCGCGGAACGAGACCCTGTACGATACCACTGCCAGCCGGTCGATCGGCGGCATCTCGGACATGTCCCTGGGAGCCGGCTACCGGGTCACCAACGACTTCATGATCGGCGCCGCCTTCCATTATTACCTGGGCTCCTCGCGCCTGACGACGCAGCGGTTGTTCGACACCACGGCGACGGGACTCCTCTACTCCCAGCTGCTCGAGCAGTCCGTCACGGACTACCGCGGCTTCGGCGGCGCCGTCGGCCTCATCGCGACGGTGGGCAAGCTGGATTTCGCGGCGTCGGGTCGCCTGAACGGCCGCCTGCGCTCCGAGAACACGACCGGCCTCGTGGCGACGACCCAGCTGCCTTCGCAGTTCGGGGTCAGCGTGCGCGCGGCGACGGTCCCCGGCGTCTACATCTCCGGCGCGGCGGAATACGCCGGCTGGGGCGCGGCGAACGCGGACCTCGTCGCCGCGGGCAAGGACGGCGCGCGCGACGTGTGGGCGCTCGCGGTCGGCGCGGAGATCCTGAACTCGAGCATATTCGGAACGCGGATGCCGCTGCGGTTCGGCTACCGGTATCGGCAGCTGCCGTTCCTGTCGCTCGGGCAGGGGATCAACGAGTCGGCGGCCAGCGGCGGGATCGGCCTCGCCTTCGCGCGCGACCGCACCACGATCGACCTGGCCTTCGAGCACGGCAGCCGCTCGACCGGGGCGGAGAAGGAGACGTTCTCGACGCTGTTCGTCGGCCTGACGGTGCGCCCGTGAGGGTGCTGCTCCACACCTTCGGGTGCAAGGCGAATCAGTACGACACCGAGGTCGTGCGCCAGCGGCTCGAGTCGGCCGGGTGCGAGGTCGTGGACACGGCGGAGCGCGCCGACGCCGCGGTCGTCAACTCCTGCACCGTGACGCACGTCGGCGAAGGCAAGATGCGCGGCTTCGTGAGACGGCTCGCCCGCCAGCGCCCGGGGATCCGGACCGTCGTGATGGGCTGCGCGGCGGCGCTGGACGACGGCACCATCGCCGCGCTTCCGGGCGTGGCGTCTCTCGTCGGCGGCGCGGATGCCGGTGCCGTGGCGCGCGCGCTCGGCATCGCGGATTCGACGGGCGCGCCGCTCGCGTCGTTCCGGTCCGGCTCGCGCGCGTGGCTCAAGGTGCAGGACGGATGCGACGAGCACTGCACGTTCTGCGCGACCACGCTCGCCCGCGGCGACAACGCCTCGAGGGGTCCGGAGGCGGTCGTGGCGGAGGCATCGCTGCTCGCGCGGCGGCACGCCGAAATCGTGATCACCGGCGTGCACATCGGCACGTACGGACGCGACCTCGACGGCGGCTGGACGCTCGGACGGCTCGCCGCGCTGCTGATCGAGCGCGTCGAGGGCGTGCGGTTCCGGCTCTCGTCGGTCGAGGCGACCGAAGTATGCGACGACCTGGCGCGGCTGATGTGCGAACGTCCCGATCGCCTGGCGCCACACCTGCACGCGCCGCTCCAGTCGGGCAGCGACCGCGTGCTCCGGCGCATGGGCCGGCACTGGTACACCGCGTCGGCCTATCGCCGGCGCATCGAGGCCATCGCGCGGGCCGCGCGGCCGCTCGGCCTTGGTGCCGACGTCATCGTCGGGTTCCCGGGCGAGAGCGACGCGGACCATCGCGCCACGGCCGAGCTGGTGCGAGACCTGCCGTTCACCTACCTGCACGTCTTCCCGTACTCGCCGCGCGCCGGTACGGCCGCGCCGCGGCTCGGGCCGCCGCCCGCCGCCGAGCTCGTGAAGGAGCGCGGCGCGGAGCTGCGGGCGCTGGCCGCGCGCAAGGCCGAGGCGCACCGCGCAGCCCGTGCGGGTGCGCTGGCCGACCTCGTGCTCGAGTCCCGGCGCGCGGGTGTGCGCGAGGCGCTGAGCGAGGACTACGTCGCGGTGGATCTTCCGGCCGAGGCGCCGTGGGTGCTGGGTCGCGCGCGCTTGACCGCGCGGCTCGAGCTGGAGGCGGGGCGGCTCCGGGGCAGGGCGGCATGAGCGCGCCGGCCTTCTTCATCGAGACGTACGGCTGCCAGATGAACGTGGCGGACTCCGAGCTCATGGCCGGCGTCCTCCAGCGCGAGGGGTTCGTTTCCGCCGCGCGACCGGACGACGCCCAGGTGATTCTCGTGAACACGTGCGCCGTGCGCGAGCACGCCGAGCAGCGGGTGCTCGGGCGCGTGGGCGAGCTCAAGCGGCACAAGCAGCCCGGTGCGGTCCTCGGCGTCGTGGGGTGCATGGCGCAGCGCCTCGGCGAGCGACTCCTGAAGCGCGCGCCGCACGTGGACTTCGTCGTGGGGCCCGACGGCTACCGCCAGCTCGGGCAGCTGGTTCGGCGGGCGCAGGGGGGCGACCGGTCGGCCGAGACCGCCTTCGTCTCGACCGAGCACTACGAGGACATCGTGCCCGCGCGCGAGAGCGGCTGGGGCGCCTTTGTGACGGTGCAGCGCGGCTGCGATTATCGGTGCACGTTCTGCATAGTTCCGACGACGCGGGGGCCGGAGCGGAGCCGTATCCTGGCCGACGTGGTGCGCGAGGCCGAGCTTCTGGTGTCTCGCGGCGTCACGGAGGTCACGCTCCTTGGGCAGACCGTCAACTCGTATCACGACGGCACGCACGACTTCGCCGATCTGCTGCGCGCGGTGGGGGCCATCGCGGGCCTCTCCCGGCTGCGCTTCACGAGCCCGCACCCCAACGACTTCTCGGACCGGGTCATCGCGGCGATGGCCGAGGTCGAAGCCGTGTGCGAGTCGGTGCACCTGCCGGCCCAGAGTGGCAGCGACCGGGTGCTCAAGCGGATGCTGCGTCGCTACACGCGCTCCGGCTACCTCGACGTTGTCTCGCGCCTGCGCGCAGCGATCCCTGATCTCACGTTCTCGACCGACATCATCGTCGGCTTCCCGGGCGAGGCGGACGAGGATTTCGATGCCACGCTTTCGCTCGTGGAGGAGGTCGGCTTCGACAGCGCGTTTACGTTCCGGTTCAGCCCGCGCGAGGGCACGCCGGCCACGCGGCTGCCGGACGCGGTGCCGGACGACGTCGCGGCCGAGCGGCTCGAGCGGCTCATCGCGCTGGTGCGCGAGGGTGCGCGGGCCAGGAACGCCGCGGTGCTGGGCGAAACGTTCGAGGTGCTCATCGAGGGCAGGGCCGCGCGCGGCACGCAGCTCATGGCGCGCACCAGGCACAACCGGGTCGCCATTCTGGACGGACCCGAGTCGTGGATCGGAACGTACCGGACGCTGCGATTCACCGGCACGACCGGGGCGACGTTCACGGCGGTGCCGGCGCTGCTCGCTCTGGAGGTGGTCGGCGCATGAGAAACGTCTCGGAAGACCTGCTGCGCGAGCTGTACGACGAGCTCAAGCTGGGCGTTCCCGACTGGAAGGACTCGCTGGAGGACCGCGAGGACGTACTGGTCTACGCACTCAATCGCGTGCCGCCGCACTACGTGGCGACCACGCGCGGCGAAGTGATGACGCGCATGGAGATGCTCAGGGACCAGTTGCGCGCCGATGCGACCGTCGCGCTGATGGAGGGGTTCCGGTTCGTCGCGGCGAAGCCTCGCGGCCAGGTCAAGGTGACCAGGAAGAGCTGATCGCGATCCCTCGGCTCGCTCGGCGCTAGGGTGCCGGCGATCGCGGTGGCGTGCGCGGGATTCGTGGCCGGCCTGGTGGCCGGCCTTTTGCTTGCCGGCGGCCCGCTGGTCGCGGCGCTCTCGGGCGCCGCGGCGCTGGTGTGGTGGCGCCGCGCCGATCCTCGCGGTGTGCTGCTCCTGGGCGCGGCGGCCGGCGCGCTGTGGGGCGCTCTCGCCCGGCCTTTGCGGGCCGGCGACTGCCGGCTGGCCTGGCGCGACGGTGAGCGCGTCGCGGCAGTGGTCGAGCCGCGTGAACGGCCGGCCGCCCCGAGTCCGGTGCGGCGCTTCATGCTGGTGAGCCCGGAAGAGTGCGCGGGCCCGGTCCTGGTGCTGCTCCCGCATCCCGACACGCTCGCGGCGACGCGCATCGTGGTCGGCACCTGGCGCCGCGATCCCGACTTCGGATCCTCGCTGCTCCCCAGTCCCCCCGAGCGCGCCGGGAGGATCGTCGCGCGCTCGGCGCGGCCGATCGCCGCGCCGCCGGGACTGAGAGCTGGGCTGCGCCTCGCCGCGGAGGCGAAACTGCTCGCGCTCTACGGCGCCGCGCGCTGGCCGCTCGCCGCAGCGCTGACCCTGCGCGCCGAGGGCGCGCTTGCCCCCGAGGTGCGGCGGGAGTTCGCGCGCGCGGGCCTCGCGCACATCCTCGCCATCTCGGGACTCCACGTCGCGATCCTCGCGGGCGCGATCATGCTGATGCTGCGCGCGCTGCGCTGTCCGCCCGCCCGCGCGAGGCTCGCCGCCACGATCGCGACGTTCGGGTACGTGTGGCTGCTCGGCGCGCCGGCGCCCGCGCTGCGCGCGGCCTTGATGCTCGCGCTGTGGTGCTGGGCGTACCTCAGGCAGCGTCCGCCGGCTCCCGGTGCGCTGCTCGCGGCGGCGCTGCTCGCGATCGTCGCCTTCGACCCGTGGACGGTATTCGAAACGGGGCTGTGGCTGTCCTTCGCCGGCGTCGTGGGCTGCGCGGTGGCGGCGCGGGCCTTCGCCCGCGCGGTGCGCGAGTCGCGCGCCTCGCCGCGCCGGTTGCGGTGGCTCGCGCCGCTCGCGGTGTCGGCCGGGGCCGTGCTCGCGACGACCCCGGTCCAGCTCGTGGGGTTCGGGACCGCGAGCCCGATCGCGATTGCGTCGAACCTGATCGCAATCCCGATCACGACGCTCACGGTTCCGGCGCTCGCGCTCTCGCTCGGCCTGGCGTCGCTGCCGGGTTCGCTGCCGGCGTCCTGCGCCGCCGTTGCGGCCGCGGCGTCGGCCCCGCTCCTGGACCTGCTCGAGCACCTCGCCGGTGCGGCGGCCGGGATCGAGTGGGGCACCATCACGCCGGAGGAGCCGCTGGCCGCGGCGGCGCTGTCGCTCGGGCTCGCGATCTGGATCCTGCGTCCGCTGCCGCGCCTCCGGCCGGTCCGGGACGTGCTCGCCGCCCGGGGGCTGCTGGCCCTGGGATCGGCACTGGTGTTCGCTGCCTGGACGCCGCTGCTCCACTGGCCCGTCGGCGCTGACGGCGGAGGCCGGCTCGCACTACATTTTCTCGCGGTCGGGCAGGGCGACGCGGCGGCGATCCGCACGCCGCACGGCTCGTGGATCGTGATCGACGCGGGCGTCCGCGCGGCCGGGATGGACCAGGGCGCGCGCAAGGTCGTGCCGTTCCTGCGCCGGCACGGAGCGCGCCGCCTCGCGGTCGTGATCGCCTCGCACGGCGACGCGGACCACCTGGGCGGGCTGCCCGCGGTGCTCGAGGCGCTGCCCGCGGACGTCGCGCTCGAGCCGGGTGTCGTGCTGGGCCGGCCGCTCTACGTGGAGTGGCTCTCGGACGTCGCGAAGGACCACGCGCGCTGGCACGCGGCGCGAGCGGGCGACCGCATCCTCGTGGACGGCGTGAGCCTGCGCGTCTGGCATCCGGACAGCGCGACGATTGCGCAGGGATGGGACGTCAACGAGAACGCGGTCGTTCTCACGGTGGAGTACGGGGCGTTCCGCGCGCTGTTCGGCGGCGACGCCGGCCTCCCGATGGAGGCGCTCCGGGCCGCTCAGATCGGGAGAGTGACGGTGCTCAAGGTCGGACATCACGGCAGTGCGGGCGCGAGCGGGCCGACCTGGCTCGCGGCGCTCCGGCCGTCGGTCTGCGTGATCGAGGTCGGCCGCAACAATTACGGCCACCCGGACGCCGGGGTCGTGCGCCGGCTGGGCGAGGGCGGGTGCCGCGTCTATCGCACCGACCAGGACGGCGACGTGGACGTCACCACCGACGGGCATGCCGTGCGCGTCGGCGCGTCGGGCAGGGACACGAGTTTCATCGCCAGCAAGGAGCAGCCGTGAGGGCGTCGCTGGGAAACCTCCCGCTGAGCCGGGTCATCACCATCGAGAGCCACATCGTCGACCAGGAGCGCCAGCACGCGCCCGAGGCCGTGGGCGACCTGTCGAACCTGCTCTACGACATCGGCCTGGCGGCGAAGATCATCAACAGCCACGTACGCATGGCGGGTCTCGCCGACATCCTGGGCTCGGCCGGCGCCGTGAACGTGCAGGGCGAGGTCGTACAGAAGCTCGACGACTTCGCCAACGACACGATGAAGCACGCGCTGCTGCGCACGGGGCGGGCCTGCCTGCTCGCCTCGGAGGAGGACGAGGAACCGATCCAGATCCCGGACGGCTATCGTGCCGGCAAGTACACAGTGCTGTACGATCCGCTCGACGGCTCGTCCAACATCGACGTCAACGTGTCCATCGGCACGATCTTCTCGATCCAGCGGCGCATCTCGGAGGGTGACGGTCCCGGCGAGCTGCGCGACTGCCTCCAGATCGGGCGCCGGCAGGTGGCCGCGGGCTACGTGCTGTACGGATCGTCCACGATGCTGGTGTACTCGACGGGCCACGGCGTGCACGGCTTCACATACGACCCGACGATCGGCGAGTTCCTGCTCTCGCACCCGGACATCAAGACGCCGGCGGTGGGCAGATACTACAGCGTCAACGAGAGCAATTTCCCGCGCTGGGACCCCAAGGTCCAGGCGGTCGTGCGCAAGTGGAAGGGCGCCGACGACGGCGACGCGAAGAACTCACGCTACATCGGCTCGCTGGTCGCCGACTTCCATCGCAACCTGATGGCCGGCGGCGTGTTCGCATACCCGGCCGACCGGAGGTCGCCGCGCGGCAAGCTCCGGCTGCTCTACGAGTGCGCGCCGCTCGCGTTCATCTGCGAGCAGGCCGGCGGCTACGCGTCGGACGGCCGCCAGTGCATCCTCGACGTGAATCCCACGCAGCTGCACCAGCGCTCGCCGCTGTTCGTCGGCAGCCGGGACGACGTGCGCGAGGCCGAGGCGATGCTGAAGGGCTGATGGCCGATATCAAGCCCAGTTACGGCCCGGAAGACCTTCCAAAGGACCTCGCGACGCGCCTCGGCGCGCCCGGCAGCTTCCCATACACGCGCGGCGTGCATCCCACGATGTACCGCGGCCGCCTCTGGACGATGCGGCAGTACGCGGGCTTCGGCACCGCCGAGGAGACCAACGCCCGGTTCCGCGCGCTGCTCGCAGCGGGCCAGACGGGGCTGTCGACCGCCTTCGACCTGCCGACCCAGATGGGCTACGACTCGGACCACCCGATGGCGCAGGGCGAGGTCGGGCGCGTCGGCGTCGCGATCGACACCGTGGACGATCTCGCGCGGTTGTTCGAGGGCATTCCGCTGGACAAGGTCACCACTTCGATGACGATCAACGCCACGGCCGCGACGCTGCTGGCGATGTACATCGTCGTCGGCGAGGAGCAGGGCGTGCCGATGGCGAAGCTCGGTGGCACGATCCAGAACGACATCCTCAAGGAGTACATCGCGCGCGGGACGTACATCTACCCGCCCGAGCCCAGCCTCCGGCTCGTCACCGACATCTTCCGGTTCACCACCCAGCACCGGCTCGACTTCAACCCGATCTCCGTCAGCGGCTACCACATGCGCGAGGCGGGCGCGACCGCCGTGGAGGAGCTCGCCTTCACGCTGGCGAACGGGCTCGAGTACCTGCGCCTGGCACGCGCCGCGGGGATCGACATCGAGAATCTCGCGCCGCGCGTGTCGTTCTTCTTCGCGGCCTTCAGCGACGTGTTCGAGGAAGTCGCGAAGTTTCGCGCCGCCAGGCGGCTGTGGGCGACGCTGCTCAAGGAGGAGTTCGGCGCCGGCGAGGCGGCGTGCCGGCTGCGCTTCCACACCCAGACCGGCGGCTCGACGCTGACCGCGCAGCAGCCGCTCAACAACGTCGTGCGCGTCGCGCTCCAGGCGCTCGCCGCGGTCATGGGCGGCACCCAGTCGCTGCACACCAACGCGTACGACGAAGCGCTCGCGCTGCCCACGACGGAGTCCGCGACGCTCGCGCTGCGTACCCAGCAGATCATCGCGCACGAGTCGGGCGTCACGCGAACGGCGGACCCGCTCGCCGGCAGCTACTACGTCGAGGCGCTCACGGCCGACCTGGAAACGCGGGCCCGCGCGTTGCTCGCACAGATCGAGCGGCGGGGCGGGGCGGCGCGCTGCGTCGCCGAAGGGTTCGTGCAGGACGCCATCGCGCGCTCGGCATGGGCGGCGCAGCAGGCCATCGAGCGCGGCGAG
>JBIOIA010000041.1:0-15833 GCA_044449445.1 Gemmatimonadales bacterium | reverse complement strand
GCCGGGTTCCTGTACACGATGGCGAGCAAGAAGCTCCAGGCGTAGGGGCGCTGCCGCAGCTCGTACACGTGTTGCGTCCCGTTCATGATGTACGGGTCGGGGATGACCCGCGCGCAGTACAGCGCGGCGAGCGTCGCATTCAGCCCGATCAGCACCGCGCATAGCCACGGCCTGGGCCGTTCGAGGAACCGCATCAGGCCGATCGCGAAGATCGGCGTGCAGTTGAGGAGGATGCGGTTCCCGAACGTCGCTCCCTGGTCCGGCGAGACCCAGGCGGCAGCGACGTACACCTGCACGAGAAACGCCGCGAAGAGGAGCCCGCCCGCGAGTCGGGAATCGCGCGTATACCCGAACAGGCCCACCAGCGCCAGGACGGTGACCGGCGCAAACGTGAACAAGCCGTTGTGAAGCGAGAACAGGACCCTGCCCCATGCCGGCGCAAGCCAGTTGAATCCGCTCAGCGCCGGATATCCCGTCGTCCACGGAGACCCGTAGTAGTAGGAGTCCACGTACAGCTGTACCGACACGACCAGCGCGATGCAGATCGCGAAGCACGCCATGGAGACCGCCGCGCGCGCCGGCTTGCGAAGGACCGAGCCTGATGCGACCGCGTCGATCATCGGAATCGCGCAGAAGAGAGCGTCCTGATACCTCACAATGGCGGCAAACCCGCCGAGCAGGCCCAGCAGCGCCCAGCGCAGCGGACTCCAGCCCCCGTCGCGCGACACGACCCAGAGCGACAGGAACGCCGTAACAGCGAACATCGACACCGCGTGTGACATCAGCGGCTCGATGGTCATGTAGTAGACGAGCGGCGTGGCAAGCCAGACGGTGAGCGACGCGAGGAGCGCGCGCTCCGCTCCGAAGCGCCTCCGGCCGAGCGCGTAGAGCAGGAGAATGCCCGCGAACACGTACAGCGCACTGCCGATTCCCGCCGCGAGCTGGTACGGCGCACCGTAGCCGTCCCCGTGCCAGATCAGGTGCGCGACCGCCATGAACGGGAGGATCGCGAGCGAGGTGCCGATGGCGAACCCGTTGGAAATCCTGCCGGTCAGCGGGTCGGCCTCGGCCTCGATGAGAATTCTCCGGTTGCCCGTGAACGGCGACACGTCGTTCGCGAAGTGCCGGTACTCATCCGAGAGATCGAGGTCGTGGTCGATGAGCAGCGAGCGGGCGGTCGAGTAGTACCAGGCGGAGTCCCCCGCGACCAGCGACCGCGTCACCCCATAGCGGACGGCCTGGAGCGCCACGCATCCGGCGAACACCGCGAGCAGGAGCCACCGGTGGTATGCCGGGTTGGCGAGCCACCGCCCGCCGTTCGACTCGCGTTGCAGGTGCATCCTTGATACTGTTCCGATTCAGCCATCAAGTCCACCGACCACGAAAGTGACATCAACAATGCCGACGAAGAGGGCCGTCATCCTCACCGCCGATCAATTCGAGGACATGGAAGTCTTCGTCCCGCTGTTCCGCCTGCTCGAGGAAGGCGTGGAGGTGGACGTCGTCGCGCCCAAGAAGGGCGTCATCAACGGCGAGCACGGCTACCAGCTGAAGGTCTCCAAGACCATCGGCGAGGTGGATCCCGACGAGTACGACCTGCTGGTGGTGCCGGGCGGGTTTCCCGACGGCGCACCGGCCACGGTGCGGAAGGTCAAGAAGGCGCAGGAGATCGCGAAATCGTTCTTCGCCAAGAACAAGCCCGTCGCCTCGATCTGCCACGGCCCCTGGCTGCTGGTCTCGGCCGACCTGGTGAAAGGACGCCACCTGACTTCGTACTGGCACGACGGCGTGCCGGAAGAGATCAAGGCCGCGGGCGGCATCTACGAAGACGATGAAGTCGTGGTGGACGGAAACCTCGTCACCTCGCGCTGGCCCATGGACCTGCCGGCCTTCGTGCGGGAGATGATGAGGATGGTCAGGAAGTAGACGGGCCCCACGGTGACTCCGAAGGGCGCGCTCGCCTTCCTCCGCCGCCACGGAATCGTCCTCGAGACCGCGCGCGGAGCCGTCCCGTCCCTCGCCGAGGCGATCGTGGCCACGCCGATCAAGGGCGGCTGGTGGAGCCACAGGAAGAGCCGCGAGATCTTCCGGCTCACGCGCGGGCTGCGCGATTCAAAGGACGTTCTCGTTTGCCGGCTCGTGGGCGGCAAGATCACCTTCGTCCATCGCCGCCTCTGGCCCGCACTGGCTCGGTTGGCCTACCGTTTCCCGCGCGCCAACCTCGCCGCCTTGACGGAGATTCACACCCCGCAGGGCCGCCACGTACTGCGGCTCGTGCCGTTCGCCCGCTGGGTGCCAACCGAGGTCAAGCGGCGCGCCGCAAGGCTGAGCGAGTCTGACGCGGTGGCGGCGCTTGGTATCTTCCAGAAGGGAGGCTGATCGTGAGAGCACTCAGAAGCGTCTTGATCGTCCCCGCGGTCGCCGTCGCGGCCGGCTGCGGAACCGTCCGTGACATGGTCAGGGACTTCCAGCACATCCAGAGCTGCGTCACGCAGCGATCGGGTGCCCAGAGCATCAACATCAGCATCGGCACCAAGCGATTCACGATCGGGCTCGTGAACTCGCCCATGGACACACTGCCCGCGGAAGCGCGCGCGGCGGCCGCGCGCCAGGTCGCCGAGTGCGTCCGCGACAACTACCACCGCTATGGCACACTGGATGACGTCGCGATCACGTTCACGAAGCAGTCCAAGATCGGCGTCGCGAAGGTGAGCACCACGACGGCGTCGCTCGTCTTCACGACGAAGGTGCTCGGCCCGGCTCCGGCGGGCGCAGACTCCGCGGCCGGGCGGGCGAAGGCCGCGAACTAGGTCGGGACGGCGGGCCGGGGCGCCTTCGGCTCGCAGACAATGACGAGCTCCGCCGGCTCGAGCCCCGGCGCGGACGCGGCCACGCGCAGCTCCCCGGACTCGCGCGAGGCCTGAACGATCGCCGCGCAGAGTCCGTTGAACGCGCGGCGCACTGTCGCGTGGTCCGCCTCGTGGCTCGACGGGTCGCCGTTCCCCACGCCGATGAGCCGACCGCTGCCGGTCACCACGAACGTGACTTCGTCGTCCGCGACCGGCGCGACTCGGCCGGCCGCGTCCACCACTGACACCTCCACCTGCGCGGCGTCCTCTCCGTCCGCCGCGATGCGCGGCCGGTCCGCGCGCAGCACCAGCCGGGCCGGCGCACCGGTAGTTTCCCGCCGGTCGGTCAGCACGACCTGCCCGGCGTTCATGCCCCGCGCCTCCAGCACTCCCGCCTCGTACGGCACGGTCCAGGCCGCGTGGGAGTTCCGCGGCACGTCGCGCGCACCGAAGCTGCGGCCGTTCAGGAACAGCTCGACCCTCTCGCAGTTGGTGTGGCACCAGACCTCGATGCCGGACCCCTCCTTCCCGGGCCACGTCCAGTGCGGGAACAGGTGCAGCACCGGCCGGTCGGTCCACCACGCCTGGTAGTAGTACGCCGTGTCTTTCGGGAAGCCGCAGGCGTCGAGCAGGCCGAAGTGCGAGCTGATGCACGGCCACTTGTAGGGCGTCGGCTCGCCGCGATAGTCGAAGCCGGTCCACACGAATCCGCCCGCGAGCCACGGCCGCGCGGCGTAGAAGCTCCACCACGTCTCCGCCGTCGCGCCCCACTCAGGCCGGTTGACGTCGTAGGCGCTGACGTAGCCACGCGCCGCATCGGTGACGTAAACGCCGCGTGTCGCCAGGGAGCTCGCGGTCTCGGTCCCCATCGCGGGGAGGCGCGGAAAGCGCCGGTGGAAGGCGTCGAGATCATCGCGCTGGTAGTTGAAGCCCTGGACGTCCAGCTCCGCGGTGATGCCCTCGCCGCTCGAGTAGCCGCTGTCCATCGCCGCCGTGACCGGGCGGGATGGATCGAGACGACGCACCAGGCGATGCAGGTTCGCTGCGATGCGCCGGCCGCGCTCGCCGCCCTGGACTCTCCACTCCTCGTTCGCGATGGACCAGCAGAACACGCTCGGATGATTGCGGTCGCGGCGGATCTGCCGCTCCAATTGGCTCGCCCCCTCCGGCTCGGCCGAGAACATCCGGCTCTCATCCAGTACCAGCATGCCCAGGCGGTCGCATGCATCGAGCAGCTCGGGGGTGGGCGCGTTGTGCGACGTCCGGATCGCATTGCACCCGATCGATTTCAGCCGCTCCACGCGGAAGCCCTGCAGCGCGTCGGGCAGCGCCGCGCCGACGCCCGCGTGGTCCTGGTGGTTGCAGGTGCCCTTGAGCTCGACCCGCTCGCCGTTCAGCAGGAAGCCGCGGTTGGGGTCGAAGGCGATCGTGCGGATGCCGAACGGGGTCTCGGTGCGGTCCAGCTCGACGCCGCCAGCGGCCAGCGTCGTCACCAGCCGGTACAGCCGCGGCGTGTCCACCGACCACAGCTCGGGGCCGCGCACGATGATCTCCTGCGCGACCTCGCGGGTCCCCCACGATTCGAGCGCCGCCGGCGCCGCGCGCGCGAGTACCACGCGCCGGCCTGCCGGGTCCAGAATTTCGGAGATGACAGTTACAGTGTGAGCGACATCGTCCTCGTTCGCGACGGCGGTGCGCACCGTCAGCGTCGCTGCGCCTGCCCGAACGTCGGACGTCACGAACGTCCCCCACTGCGGCGCGTGCACCGGGTGCGCCTTCACCAGCCACACATGGCGATAGATCCCGGCGCCCTCGTAGAACCAGCCCTCGTGCCCGGTGGCATCCACGCGCACCACCAGCACGTTGCGGCCCCCGCAGGTCGCAACGTCCGTAATGTCGTAGCGGGACGGCGCGTAGCCGCTCTGGTTGCGGCCCAGGAACTGCCCGTTGAGGGAAAAGGTCGCGTCGCGGAACACGCCGTCGAACTCCAGCGACAGGCGCCGGCCGCGGTCGGAGGCCGGCAGGTCGAACACGCGCCGGTACCAGCCGATGCTGGTCGCTGGGTAATCGCGCCCCAGCGGCTTGCAGCCGTAATCGACCAGTCCTTCGGCCTGGACGAACGGCAGCTCGACGGCCCAGTCGGGGAAGATCCATCGGCTGCCAGTCGCTGTCGTTGAAATCCTGGCGCGAGGGGCCGAACATCCGGCCGGCCTTGGCGAACTCCTGGTCCTGGAGGAAGCCGAAGTCCTGCGCGGGGTCGCCCGCGTGGCCCAGGTGGAAGCGCCAGCCGAGGTCGAGCAGCAGCCGCTCGCGACCGGCTGGCACCTGCTGCGCCAGGGCCCGGGCCGCGCGCGGCGCGAGCGCGGCGCCGGCCGCGGCGGCAACGCCGGCCTTCACGATCGTCCGCCTCGTCCAGTCGCGGGTCATGACGCCGTGAACGTTAATGAAGATTCTTTCCTTTTGCTTTGTGGGAAATGGTAGTGAGTCCATCCGAGATTGAGGCGACACCCGGGCGGAGGCCCAATGGCCACGCGCACAGTGCTGCGGGAAGATCTGCTTCGATTCTGGCCCACCAGCGGCGTCGCCTTGTGCGCGGAAGCACAGGCCGACGGCGTCCCCTGCACCGTGGTCGGCAAGGCGTGCGAGACCTGTGAGCACGCCGTCGAGGCCTTCCTGGCGGCGCATCCCGAATACAAGCCGGGCAATTCCAACGGCCGGCACGACACCTTCCCGGAGTGCAGTCCATGACCACGGCCACCCGGACGCGCGAGCGCCCGAAACCGTTTCTGGCTCCCGAGTACTGCAAGGGCTGCGGGCGCTGCATCGACTCCTGCCCCAAGCACTGCATCACCGAGGGAACCGAGATCAATCCGCTGACCGGCCTCGTGCCGGTCAAGCTCGACCTCGAGCTGTGCAACGGCTGCGCGCTGTGCTTCGACGCGTGCCCCGAGCCCTTCGGCCTGCGGCCGGAGGACGACAAGCCGGCCTTCCTGCTCGAGGATCCGGCGGCCCTGTTCGGCGCGAAGCCCCGGGAAACCGAGCCGCCGGACCTCGCCGACACGCTGATCGAGCTTCCGGACATGGAGCCCCTGGTGACCAAGGGCACCTATGCCTCGGCGATCGGCGCGTTGCTGGCCGGCTGCCGGCACGTGTTCGGCTACCCGATCACGCCTTCGACCGAAGGCGCCGAGATGATGGCGAAGGTGCTGCCGGGGCTGGACGGCGTGTTCATGCAGGCGCCCAGTGAAGTGGCCACGGTCAACATGATGTACGGGTGCGGCGGCGCGGGACTGCCGTCCATGACCTTCACGTCCTCGCCGGGCTTCAGCCTGATGCTCGAGGGGATCAGTTACATGGTCGGCAGCGAGGTGCCGGGCGTGTTCGTGAACATCATGCGCGGCGGCCCCGGGCTGGGCAACATCGCCCCCGAGCAGAGCGACATCAAGCTGGCCTGCCGCGGCCTGGGCCACGGCAACACCCACGCGATCGCGCTGGCGCCCTCGACGCCGCAGGAAATGCTCGACCTCACGATGCTGGCCTTCGAGCTGACCTTCAAGTACCGCAATCCGGTCGTGATCCTCGGCGACGGCTACCTCGGCCAGATTACCGGCAAGGTGACCCTGCCGCATGTCATGCGGCGCCCGGGCCTGCCCGGCTGGGCGGTGTGGGGCGACCGCGCGCACCGCGGCAACCTGATCAACTCGATCTACCTCTCCGAGCCGGACCTCGAGAAGCACAACGAGCACCTCAACCGGAAGTGGGACGCGATCGCCGCGGCCGAGCAGCGCGCCGAGACGTTCCGCGCCGAGGACGCCGAAGTGCTGATCGTCGCCGCGAACACGCCCTCGCGCATGGCCAAGGCGGCCGTCGAGGAGCTGCGCGGGCACGACATCAAGGCCGGCCTGTTCCGCCCGACCACGCTGTGGCCCTTCCCCATCAGGCACCTGCTGCCGCTGCTGCCCCGCGCCAGGCACCTGGTGGTGGTGGAAGCAAGCCCCGGCCAGCTCGAGGACGAGATGCGGCTCGCGCTGTCGCTGGCCGACGTCTACGCGCCGCCGCCCATCGCGCACGTGCGCCGCATGGGCGGGATGCTGCCCCAGCAGCACGAAATCGTCGAGCGCATCCACGCGCTCGTGGGAACGAGGATCGACGCATGACCGCCGTCTTCTACGAGCGCTTCGAGCGCCACGCCCACGCCGAAGGCCTCAAGGCGCATGCGACGCACTACTGCCCCGGCTGCGGCCACGGCCTCGCGCACAAGTTCCTGGCCGACGCGATCGAGGAGCTGGGCATCCAGGACACGACGGTCGCGGTGAGCCCGGTGGGCTGCGCCGTGTTCATGTACTACTACCTCGACGTGGGCAACACGCAGGCGGCACACGGCCGCGCGCCCGCGGTCGCCATCGGCCACAAGACGGCGAACCCCGCGGCGACGGTCATCAGCTACCAGGGCGACGGCGATCTCGCCTCGATCGGCCTGCTCGAGATCGTCAGCACCGCGCAGCTGGGCATCCCGCTCAGCGTGGTGTTCATCAACAACGCGATCTACGGCATGACCGGCGGCCAGATGGCGCCGACCTCGCTGATGGGCCAGCGCACCACCACCTCGCCCGACGGGCGCGGCGAGGCGCAGGGCCTGCCGATCAAGATGGCCGAGCTGATCGCCGGCCTCGACGGCCCGGTGTACGTGGAGCGCGTGGCGCTGTACGACAACAAACAGCGCAACCGCGCCAGGAAGGCGATCAAGAAGGCGGTGCAGCTCCAGGTCGAGAAGAAGGGCTTCTCGTTCGTCGAGGTGCTCGCCGAATGCCCGTTGCACCTCAAGCAGACGCCCGCCGAAGCGGAAGAGTGGGTGAAGACGGAGATGACGAAGATCTTTCCGCTGGGCGTCAAGAAGGACGTGACCGAGCACCTCGCGCCGCGCGCGGATCATCCGGCGCCGTGCTTCGAGCCCGCGCACGTGCTCGCCGCGATCGGCGCAGGGAGCGAGCCGGCGCCGCGCGCCGGCGCCGCGTTCCCGAGCGACATCGCGGCGCACGACATCGCGCTCAAGCTGGCCGGCGCGGGCGGCGACGGCGCGCAGACCGCCGCGCTGCTCATCACGCAGGCGGCGATCAACGAAGGCTTCGACGCCACGCACATCCCGAGCTACGGGCCCGAGTCGCGCGGCGGCACCAGCTACGCCGACGTGCACATCGCCGACGGCGAAGTGCTGTCGCCGGCCTCGCCCCGGCCGCACGTGCTGGTGGCCTTCAACGCGCCGAGCCTGGCCAAGTTCGGGCCGCAGGTGGTCGAAGGCGGCACCATCATCTACGACAGCTCGGTGATCGCCGACGTGCCGACCCTGGCCAGAGGCGTTCGGGCGGTCGGCGTGCCGTTCACGGGAATCGCGACGTCGCTGGGCAAGCCGGTGGTCAAGAACGTCGTCGCCCTGGGGGCGCTGCAGCAGGCGACCGGCATGTTCCCGCGGGAGACGTTCCTGGCGGCGCTGCGCCAGGCGCTGAAGAACAAGAGCGCTCTGATTCCGTTGAATGAAGCGGCGTTCGTGCAGGGCGCGGCCAGCGCGCGGGTGGCGCTACAGTAGCTTGCGCCGCTTCGCTTCCGCGGTCAGCTCGTCCCGGAATTGCGGGTGGGCGATGGCGATCAGCGCCTTCGCCCGCTCGCGCAGGCTCCGGCCGAACATCTCCGCCACACCGAACTCCGTCACGATGTAGCGCACGTCGGCGCGCGTCGTCACGACGCCCGCGCCCTCGGCCAGCACCGGCACGATGCGGGAGACCTTCCCGCCCTTGGCCGTCGATGGCAGCGCGATGATCGGCCGGCCGCCCCTGGCCCGCGCGGCGCCGCGCACGAAGTCCACCTGTCCGCCGAACCCCGAGTAGATGCTGCCGCCGATCGAATCCGAGTTCACCTGGCCCGTGAGGTCCACCGAGATCGCCGAGTTGATGGCCACCATGTTGTCGTGCCGCGCGATGATGAACGGGTCGTTCACGTAATCGGACGGGTGGAACTCGACGAACGGGTTGTTGTCCAGGAAGTCGAACGTCTTCTTCGTTCCCAGCACGAACGACGAGACGATCTTGCCGGGATGCAGCGTCTTCTTCTCGCCCGTGATGACGCCGCTCTCGAACAGCTCGACCACGCCGTCCGAGAACATCTCGGTGTGGATCCCCAAGTGCTTCTTGTCCTTGAGGTAGAGGAGCACGGCGTCCGGGATCTCGCCGATGCCCATCTGGAGCGTGTCGCCGTCCCGGATGAGCAGCGCGACGTGGCAGCCGATCGCCTTGGCGACGTCGCCGGGGCCGCCGGCTTCGCCGGGCAGCTCGATGATCGGCCGGTCCGCCTCCACCACGTGCGTCAGCTTGGAGACGTGGATGAACGCGTCGCCCAGCGCGCGCGGCATGCGCATGTTGACCAGCGCGACGACGGCCTTCGCGTTCTCCGCCGCGGCCTTGGTGCACTCGATCCCGACGCCGAGGGAGCAGAAGCCGTGCTCGTCCGGCGGCGAGACGTGAATCAGGGCGACGTCGATCGGCAGGATCCCGGTCTTGATGAGCGAGGGGATCTCGAACAGGAACACCGGCACGTAGTCGGCGCGCCCCGCGTTCACCGCCTCGCGCGCGTTGGGTCCCGTGAACAGAGCGCGGTGGCGGAACTTGCCGTCGAAGTCCGGGCACATGTAGTTCGCGCGGCCGAACGTGAGCAGATGCGCGACTTCGACGTCGTGCAGCTCGCTGGCCCGCGCGACCATCGCGTCGGTCAGCTCCTCGGGGTTGGCGCACCCGGAATGGACCCACACCCGGTGACCCGGCTGGACCGCCTGGAGGGCCACATCGGCCGTGGTGATCTTCGAGCGGTACGCCTCGCTCCAGCGCATCCTACGCTCCGGCCCCTGCCGGCATCGGCAGGTGGAACAGCTCGGCAAGCTGCGGCATCACGCAGCGGCCGTGATGGAGGTAGGTACCGCGCCGCAGCATCGGGTTCTTCTTCAGGGCGGCGTCGATCCCGTCACCCAGCTCGATGACCCACGGCAGCACGGTGTTGGTCTGTGCCTGCGTCGCCGACCGCGCCACGATGGTGGGCAGGTTCGGAACGCAGAAGTGACGGACACGCTCTTCGACGTACGTCGGGTCCGGGAAGTAGCTGGGCCGGCTCGTCTCGGCGCAGCCCCCCATGTCGATCGCGAAATCCATGAGGATCGACCGCGGCTTCATGCGGCGCAGCATGTCGCGCGTGATGAGCAGCGGCGCACGCTCGCCCCGCGCGGCGGGCGACGCGATCACTACGTCCGCGAACGACAGCGCGCGCTCGATGTGATGCGGTGTCGCGATCATCGTCGGCACCGAGCGCGGCAGGTGCCCGAGCACGCGGCGCAACGCCCCGATGTCGGTGTCGAGCAGTATCACCTCGGCGCCCAGGCCCACTGCCGTGCGCGCGGCCGCCTGGCCCAGCACGCCTGCACCCAGGATGACCAGGTTGGCGGGCGGCACGCCCGGCGCACCGGTGAGGAGGATGCCCTTGCCGCCGAACTCGTTGAGCAGCAGACCCGCGCCGACCACCACCGCGAGCGAGCCGGCGATCTCCGACATCGCCATCAGG
This sequence comes from Gemmatimonadales bacterium, assembly GCA_044449445.1. GTDB lineage: Bacteria > Gemmatimonadota > Gemmatimonadetes > Gemmatimonadales > JACORV01 > DASXPG01. The sequence continues at coordinate 5,385 of JBIOIA010000041.1, read as the reverse complement.
GCCGGCGCCCTGCCGTCGTCGTCCACCACCACCTCGAGGCCGATGGCGGTGACCTGGCGCTCGCGCAGCACCTCGACGTCGTCGGCCGTCGCGGTCGGAAGGCCCCAGAAGGTGAGCACCGCCTGGCCCGGCTGGAACTGCGCGTACTCGTCGCGCTGCGGCTGGCCCACTCCGAGCAGCAGCTCGGCCCGACCCAGCACCTCGCTCCGGCTGTAGGCGATGGTCGCGCCGGCGCCTTCGTAGTCGGCATCGGCGTGGCCCGCCGCCGCGCCGGCCGAGCTCTCGACGAACACGCGATGGCCGTGCTGCGCGAGCTCCCGGACGCCGGCGGGCGTCAACGCCACCCGGTGCTCGTGCGCCAGCCGCTCGCGCGGAATCCCGATGTCCACGGCCCGCCCCCTTGTCTCGCGGCAGGACGCCGCTAGTCCAGCACGACGATGTTCTTCTTCGCGCAGATCTCCTTGAGGATCTTCGGCCACACCGTGACCGACACCTCGCCCAGGTGCGCCTTGCGCAGGATCCACATCAACGTCCGGCTCTGCCCGATCCCGCCGCCGATCGAGAGCGGCAGCGTGCCGTCGATGATCCCCTTGTGGTAGGGCGTCTTGAGCAGCGCCAGCTGGCCGCTCATCGCCAGCTGCTGGCGCAGCGTCTGCGCGTTGACCCGGATCCCCATCGAGGAGAGCTCGTGGCGGCGTTTGGTGACGCTGTTCCAGACCAGGATGTCGCCGTTGAGACCGTGCACCTTTCGGCCCGCCTTCGACGTCGTCTCGGTCACCCAGTCGTCATAGTCCGCGGCCCGCATCTCGTGCGGGTAGCCGTCCTTGAGCGGCCAGCCGATCCCGTAGATGAAAATGGCCGGGTGCTGCTGGAGAATGGCCGTCTCGCGCTGCTTGCGCGGCAGGTCCGGGAACATCTCGAGGATGTCCTCGGCGTGCAGGAACGTGAGCTCCTCGGGCAGCTCGGGATAGCGCGGGTCATGGAGCTGCGGGAACTTCTGGAGGGCGAACCGCTCCGCTCCCCTCAGCACGCCCCAGATCTTCCGCACGATGCCGGTGAGGAAGTCGAGGTTCCGGTCGGCGGCAATGATGGCGCGCTCCCAGTCCCACTGGTCCACATAGGCGCTGTGGTCGTGGTCGAGGAAGTAGTCCTTGCGCACCGCACGCATGTCGGTGCACAGGCCTTCGCCCGGCTTCATCCCGAACTGCTTCAGCGCGACCCGCTTCCACTTGGTGGCCGCCTGCACGACCTGCGCGTCCAGCGGGTGCTGGTCGCGGTCGTTACTGATGTGGAACTGGACCGGCGTGCGGGAGCCGTCGCGGTCCAGCATGTCGTTGACGCCGCTCTCGGTGTCCACGATCAGCGGCACCTCGACCATCATCAGGTCGAGCGCCCTGCAGAGCTCGCGCTCGATGTACTGCTTGACGGCATAGATGGCCTGCTGCGTCTCGCGCGGGTCGAGCGCCGAGCGGTAGCCGGAGGGCAGCACCTTCTCGAGGTCCCGGTAGTTGCCGATGCCGGGGCCGGCGAGGTCGGCCTTCTTCAGGAGGTCACGCTTCGACGGCTCCTGCCTGGGAGCCTTGCGGGTCTTGGGGCGCTTGGTCGCGACGGACATGGCTGGGGCCCTCGGGGTCGGAGTTACGGCACTCCTGAGGATGCCCGGCACATGCTGAAGGGAAGCTGAAAGGAGGGTGAAGGGAAACAGAACCGCTGGCGGGGCTCTACGCCGCCCTGTTATCGTGAATCCACACCGACATGTCCGTCACCGTTGGCCAGAAGGCCAAGCGCAGCCTGCGCCTGACCGCCGAGCACGTCCGCACCTTTGCGGCGCTGACCGGCGACCGCAACCCGTTGCACTTCGACGAGGCCTTCGCCGCCCGCACGAAGTTCGGGCGCCTCGTCGTGCAGGGCGGGCTCACCACCGGGCTGCTCCATGCGCTGGTCGCGATGGACCTGCCCGGGCCGGGCACGGTGTTCCTGAGCCAGAGCTGGAAGTTCACCAATCCAGTGTTCATCGACGATACGATCACCGCCGAAGCGGAGGTGCTGAGCGTGCATGCCACGAAGCCGGTGACGCAGCTCGGCATCCGCGTGCGTCGTCAGGACGGCGAGACCGTTCTCGAGGGCGAGGCGTGGTGTTACACCTTTTCACCCGAGGAGAAATGATGAGCAAGCGAGCAGCAGCACTGGCCGACCGGATCGAGCAGGGCGCCGTCCAGCTCGCCTCGTACGTGGAGAAGCTCTCGGACAAGGATTGGCGCACGACGATCGGGCCACGGGACGGCCGGACCATCGGCGTCATCGTCCATCACGTCGCCAGCGTCTACCCGATCGAGGTGGACCTCGCGAAGACGCTGGCCTCGGGCAAGCCGATCGCCGGCGTCACGTGGGACGCCGTGCACGAGATCAACGCCAAGCACGCGAAAGAGAAGGTGAACGTCACGAAGGCCGAGGCGCTGGACTTCCTCAAGAAGAACAGCCAGACCGCCGCGACCGCGGTTCGCGCGCTCAGCGACGCCGAGCTGGATCGCGCTGCGACGGTGTCCCTGAACTTCGACGCGCCCCTGACGTGTCAGTACTTCATCGAAGAGCACGCCCTGCGGCACAGTTTCCACCACCTCGCGCGGATGCGCGCGGCGCTCGGCCGCTAGCCCGGATGCGGAGGCACGTCGCGTTCCTGCGCGCCATCAACGTCGGCGGCCATGTCGCCAAGATGGACACGCTGCGCTCGCTGTTCACGGCGCTCGGCCTCAAGGACGTCGAGACGTTCATCGCCAGCGGCAACGTCGTGTTCGCCTCCCGCAAGGGGAGCGTCGCCGCGCTCGAGACGCGGATCGAGCAATGCCTGGAGAAGGCGCTGGGCTACGAGGTCAGCACGTTCATCCGTGACGACACCGAGATCGCGTCGGTCGCCGAGTACGAGCCGTTTGCGCCGAAACTGATGGCGCGGGCGAAGAGGTTGTACGTGGGATTCCTGAAGGAGCCGCTATCGGCCGCTCAACGGAAGAAGGTGCTGGCATGGAAGAGCGACGTCGAGGATTTCCATGTCAACGAACGCGAGGTGTACTGGCTGAGCCGTGTGGGGCAGAGCGAGTCGAAGTTCAACAACGCGGTCTTCGAGCGCGCGGTGACCCGAGCGACGTGGCGCGGGATGAAGACGGTGCGGAACCTGGTGGAGAAGTACGGCTTCGGGGCGGGCGATCGGTAGCAGGGCCGAAGCCGAGGGACGGAGGTCCGGTCGCACGGATCTCGGGCCCCTCGACTCGACCTTCCTGCATAACTAGGTCCCGGTGGCCGTGAACACCACGTTCGTCAGGCCGGTGGCGGAGGCCGTGACGGTTTGCGAGCCCGCGGTGCCATCCAGCGTGAGCGTCGTCTGCGCATGGCCGGACGCGTCGGTCTGCGAGGACGTCGTGCTCAGCGTGCCGGCGCCGCTGGTCGTCCAGGTAACGGTGACGCCGGAGACGGGATTGCCGTACTGGTCCGCCACCAGCACAACCATGGGCAAGGAGAGCTGTGAGCCGGCCGCGCCGCTCTGTGCGTCGCCGCTGACCGACGTCATCGCCGACGGTGCGGCCGGCATCGCAGTCAGGTAGAACGTCGCCGGAGTGGCCGTCGTGTCGCTCGCGGTGACCACGATCGCACCGGCTACCGTGCCGAACGTGTACGTGGCCTGCGCGACGCCCTGGTCGTCCGTCACCGCGACGCCCGGGCTGAAGCTGCCGCCGGCCGACGATGAGAACGTGACGCTGGTGCCGGCGATCGGATTCCCGTTGGCATCCACGACCAGCACCTTCAGCGCGCTGTCGAGGGGCGCGGCCACCACGCCCGCCAGGGTGTCGGCGACGTCCGCCTTGACGGCCGCCGGCACGGGCACCGGATTCGTGGTGTCCTTGCACGCCGAGACCGCCGCGCCGAATACCAGCAGCATCGTGCTCGCCCAGGCGCCCGCCCGCGCCATCGCTCCCTTCCCTCCGCGTTCCTGTACCATGGCTCCTCCGAGTGTTCGGGTGTCGATGCCGGCGTCGGTCCGGCGCCGCATCAACGATCGGTGTGATCACCCGAGCAGACGGGGTTGTGGATGCCACGTTATCGAAGGGAAGCGTCGCATCCTGCTACCGTTGCGATGTGCACGCCGCGCCTAACGTCCGCGTCCGGCAACCGTCAAATTGATGGCAATCGAACGGTCGAGGCAGTAGCTTGCCGTGTGGCCTTCGATCTCACGCTCGCGATGGACGTGCTCGCGCGGACGCCCGGCACGCTCCGGACGCTGCTCGGCGGACTCGCCGAGCCCCTGATCAGGGGCAACGAGGGACCGGACACGTTCAGCCCGTTCGACGTAGTGGGTCACCTGATCGACGGCGAGGAGACCGACTGGATCCCGCGCGCCCGGATCATCCTCGCGCAGGGCAAGGACCCGAACTTCGAGCCCTACGACCGGTTCCGGCACAAGGAGCGCAACGAGGGCCGGTCGCTCCAGTCGCTGCTCGAGGAATTCGCCCGGCTGCGCGTCGCGAACCTCGACCTCGTCCGCTCGTGGCGGCTCAGGCCCGCGCAGCTCGATCTCACCGGAGTCCATCCGAAATTCGGGCGTGTGACGCTACGGCAGCTGCTGGCTGCGTGGGTGGTTCACGACCTCGGCCATGTCGCGCAGGCCGCGCGGGTCATGGCGAAGCAGTACAAGGAAGACGTCGGTCCCTGGGCGCCGTTCCTGCCGGTGCTGACCGACCACGAGAAGCCGCGCTCCTAGGCGTCGTCCACGATCCGCCCCTGCTCGAGCGTCACCAGGCGGCGGAGGGCGGCCCGCACGAACGCCAGATCGTGCGAAACCGCGATCACCGTCGTGCCGCGCGCGACCCGCGTAGCGATCGCCGCGATGACGCGCGCGCGCAATCCGCCGTCGAATCCCGCCGTCGGCTCGTCGAGCACCAGGACCGCCGGTTGCATCGCAAGTACGCCGGCCAGCGTTACCAGCTTCCTCACCGGCGCCGGCAGGTCGTACGGGTGGCGGGACGCGACGGCGACCAGCTCTAGCTCCGCCAGCACATCGTCCACACCCGCGGCGCCCATGCCGAGGCGGCCGGGGCCGAAGGCAACGTCGTCACGCACCGTGCGCGCGAACAGCTGCTGATCGGCGTGCTGGAACGCGTAGCCCACCAGCGCCGCCATCTGGTCCGGCCGGCGGGACGCGACGTCCCAGTCGCCGACGCTCACGCGCCCCGCACGGGGACGCACGAGCCCCATGAGCATTCGCGTCAGTGTCGTCTTCCCCGCCCCGTTGGGACCGAGCAACGCGACGCACTCGCCCGGCTGGACCGTCAGCGTGACGTCGTGCAGCACGTCGCCCCTGCCGTAGTCGTGCGACACGCCCTCCCAGCGCACCAT
>JBIOIA010000040.1:0-15856 GCA_044449445.1 Gemmatimonadales bacterium | reverse complement strand
GACTGCGTCCACGCCGCGGGCCCGGGGCGTGCGCTGCCCGCGGCCTCGCAGAGCAACGTCCAGAAGCTCGGCGCGTGGCTCGATTCGCACGGCGACGAGGTCAGCGGCGCCGCGATCCGCGTCACGACGTGCCGCGCCGCCCTCCAGGCGCTGCGCTGGGACGTCGAAGGCGCCCGCGCCACGCTCCTCATGTCGCAGAAGCCGGAGCGCTCGGGCGCGATGCTGTACCTCCTGACCACACCCAACATCAGCAGCGCGCGGCCGGCGCAGCTCTCGCAGCTCGTCGCCGCCCTGGGCGACAACGCGCGCTACGAGCAGGGACCCTTCGCCCCGCAGCACCTCGCGGACCTCGCCCGCATCGCCGGCGACTCGGCGGCCGAGGCGACGTGGCGCCAGCGCGCCGTCCAGCTGGTCACGCAGTCGGCCATGACCGCGCTCCCGGCCCGCGCCGCCTACAAGGACGGCTCGGTCACCGGCCGCGTGAAGATTCAGATCCCGGGCTGGCGCGTCGGCCTGATCGCGGCGCCCGATCCGACGTTCGGCGGCGAGCTCGTCGCCCCGCGCAACGAAGGCGGCGTCCTGGCCAACATGGTCACGGCGACCGACGCCCTCGCCGACGGCCGCTTCAGCTTCACCGGCCTGCGCGACGGCTACTACGCCCTGGCCCTGCTCGGCCCCGAGGGCAGCTCGGCACGGGTCTCGAGCCGGGTCCAGGTGAAGGGGGATCCGGGCGTGTTCCGCCTCGATGCGTCGCACAAGTCGAAGGATGTGGGCACGATCGAGGTGAGCTTCTGACAAGCTGAAAGTCGAAAGCTGAAAGTCGAACGGGCCCCGGTGCTTCGGGGCCCGCTGTCTTTCAACCTTCGCTTTCGACTTTCAGCTTTCGACTTTCGACTGCCGTGGTGTGCAAGTTCCCGGCAGTCAGGCGTCTCCCATCCGGACCCACAATGGGAGGCACCCGTGTTCCGCACCACCTTGCTGGCCGCCGTGCTCGCTCTGGGCGCGGCCGAAACCGTCCACGCACAGGGCTGGGTGGACGTCGAGCGACGTCCGGGCATCGCCCCGACGCCGGTCGTCCGCGTCAGCTCGACCGTGCGCACCCGCGTCGAGGGACGCGTGGCGACCATCGAGGTCGAGGAGCAGTTCCGCAACTCCGGCGGCGGCATCGCCGAAGGGACGTACCTCTACCCGCTGCCGGGCGAGGCGGTGTTCCAGAACTTCTCGCTGTGGATGGGCGAGAACGAGATGCACGGCGAGATGATGAATGCCGAGCAGGCGCGCGGCGTGTACGAGGAGATCGTGCGCCGGCTGCGCGACCCTGCGTTGCTGACCCTCGAAGGGCACGGCCTGGTGCGCGCCCGCATCTTCCCGATCCAGCCGGGCGAGACGCGCCGCGTCGTGCTGCGCTACACCCAGATGCTCCAGCGCGAAGGCGACGCGCTCAGGCTGCGCTACGCCATCGGCGATCGCGGCCCGGCACAGGCCGCGGTCCCGGGCACGCCTGCCGGCTGGGCGGCCGACCGCTTCAGTTTCCGGGTGAACGTGCCGGACGCGGAGGCCTACGGCACGCCGTATTCGCCGACCCACCGCATCACGACGCGCACCGAGGGTGGCGCGATGAGCATCGCCCTCGACTCCAACGCCACGGGCGACGTCGAACTGTTCCTGCCGCTGCGCCGCGGCCTCGTGGGCACGAGCGTGATGGCCAACGCGCCCGGCGGCGAAGACGGCTACTTCATGCTGCTCATCTCGCCGGCCCGCGCCGACGAGGCGGCCGCGCTGCCGCGCGACCTCACGCTGGTCGTGGACATCTCCGGCTCCATGTCGGGCGACAAGATCGAGCAGGCCAAGGCGGCGCTTCGCCAGGCCCTCAGCACGCTCGGCCAGAACGACCGGTTCCGGCTCATCTCCTTCTCCAACCGCGTCACGAACTTCCGCGACGGCTTCAGCCCCGCGACCAGCGGGAACCTGGACGCCGCGCGCCACTTCGTGGACGGGCTCGTCGCCGACGGCGGCACCAACATCGCCGGCGCGCTCGACGCGGCCCTGAGCTCCACGGTCGCCGAGGACCGGCTCCCGATCGTCGTCTTCATGACCGACGGCGTGCCGACGGTGGGCGAGCAGTCGCCGGAGCGGCTGGCGCAGGAAGCCGGCGCCCACATCGGCCGCGCCCGCATCTTCACGCTCGGCATCGGCCAGGACGTCAACACCTACCTGCTCGACCGGCTCGCGCAGGAGGGCCGCGGCACGGCGGAGTACGTCGCGCCCGAGGCCAACGTCGAGCAGCCCATCGGCTCGCTGATGGCGAAGATCCGCCATCCGGCGCTGACGAACCTGCAGGTCGTGAACGCGCCGGTCGAGCTGGTCCAGACCTACCCTTCGCGCCTGCCCGACGTCTTCTTCGGCGAGGAGCTGGTGATCTTCGGGCGCTACCACGGCACCGGACGCGGCACCATCACCGTGACGGGCCAGCGCGGCAATCACACCGAGACGTTCACGGCCGACGCCGTCTTCCCGGCGAGCGAGACCGGGAACGCGTTCATTCCGCGCCTGTGGGCCTCACGCCGCATCGGCGAGCTCACGCGCCAGGTTCGCATCGAGGGCGCGACGCCGTCTCTCGTGGGCGAGATCCGCGACCAGGGCCTGCGCTACGGCATTCTCACCGAGTACACGTCGTACCTGGTGCAGGAGCCGATTCCAATCGCACGGCGCCTGAACATGCCGATGCCTGCGATGTCGCCCACGATGCAGGGCGGCGCGGGACACGCCGAACAGCAGACGGGACTCGATGCCATGCGTGCCGCACGCTCGAGCGCGGCCCTCATGGGTGCCGGCAACCTGGCGAGCGCCGACGCGGCCGCGAAGAGCCGGCTCGACGAGCTCACCGAGGGGCGGGCCAGCGGTCCGGCCTCCGTCCGGCACGTGGGAGGCAAGCTGTTCGTCGAGCAGTCCGGTGTCTGGACGGACGCCGCCCATCAGGCGAGTTTCCACGTCTACGAGGTCGCACCGTTCTCTGCGGCGTACTTCGAGCTGGTGCACGCGTTGCCCGAGCTGGCGCCGTGCCTCGGGATCGGTGACCAGATCCTGATCGCGGGACGCCGGGCGAGCATCAAGGTGACCGCGGGTGGGATGACCGCCTGGCCGGCCGGTGAATTGCTGGCCGCCGTGCGGGCGTACCGGGGAGCATAGACGCAGGATATCGCCGAGCTGTATGCGCAGTTTCACGGTTCGCTCGTCCGGATGCTCACCCGCCGGACGGGCGACCGTGAACGCGCGGAAGACCTGGCGCAGGAAGTGTTCCTGCGCGCGCTCGAGGCGCCGCCCCAGAATCCCAAGCCATGGCTGTTCGCCGTGGCGCTGAACCTGGCGCGCGACGAGGGCCGCCGCGAGATCCGAGACGGCCGCAAGCTCGAGCTGCTGAAGGGCGAAGCGCTGGACCTCGCGGCGCCGCCGCCCGATGAAGACCTGGAGGTGTCGGAGCAGCGCGCGGCCGTTCGCAGGGCGCTCGCGCAGCTCACCGAGCAGGACCGCAGCGCCCTGCTGCTCAAGGCCGAAGGGTTCAGCTACGAGGAGATCGCGTCGGCCCTCGGCCTGGCGAAGGGCGCGATCGGCACGACCCTGGCGCGCGCGCGGCGCCGCCTGGTGGAAGCATATCGGGCGAAGGAAGGACAGAGCGATGTCGCACGTTGACGACGGCCAGCTGAACGCGCTGCTCGACGGGGAACTGTCGGGCGCGGAAGCGCGCGCCGTCGAGTCGCACGTGGCGACCTGCGCCGACTGCCGGCGCCGGCTCGAGGAGGCGCGCGCCTTCCTGCACGAGGCGAACACGCTGCTCGATTCGCTGAGCCCGCTCGCCGCGCCGGCGCCGCGTCCCGCTCCTGCCAGCGAGGCCAAGGCCCAGGAGCCCGTGCGGCCCTCCCGGCAGTCGGTGCCGGTGCGGCCGGTGGGTGGACTGGCCGATCTGCCCGGAGGCGAAGCCGGCAGCGTGAGGCCTCCCGCTCCGCCCGCACCGAAGCCGCCGCTGGCTCCGCCGGTCTCCGCTCCCGCCGCGCCGCCGCGCAAAGTCGTCAAGACGGCCAGAGAGATCGCCGTGGAAATAGACGGGCGCACGGCGCTGACGCCGGGCATCAGTCCCGTCTTCTCGGACGAACTGCCGGAGGCGCCGGCGGCGCAGCGCGCCAGGCCGGCGCGGCGCGGTTGGGATCTCGATAAGATGGCGTGGGCGGCGAACATCGTGCTCGCCCTGGGCGTGGGATACCTTGCCAACGAAGTGCGCTGGATGCACTCCGATCGCCAGCCGACGGCAGCCCGCGTGGACACCGTGGTCATGCGGCAGCCCGCCCGTGAGGTCGCGCGCACCCAATCCGCGGCGCCCCCGGCGCGGTCTGCCGATGCAGTGGGACGTCGCGAAGTGAGTGGAGGTGCGCTGAGCAAGCCACCGGCCGCCCGGCACAAGGCTGCGCCGAACATCACGCGCCCGAGCCCGGAAGCCGACCTCGATGCGCGCGCGGCCCAGGGCGCCGGGGCGTCCGGCCTCCCGGCCGCTCAGGCGCCGGCCCGCGCTCAGCCGGCCGCCCCGAGCCTCGCCGCCAGCGCCCGCAGCCTGCGGGCGAACGCGCTGGATGAGGCCGCGGTCCGCCCCACTCCGGGGTTCACGCGCATCACGATGGAAGAGGCGGTGCGTACGCTGTCGGGCAGCATCCGGCAGATCGACGGCATGACGCCCATCAGCATCGAGGCGGGCGGCGGGCGGCTCGTCCCCGGATCCGACGCGTCGCGCGAGGTCGTGCGGGTGAACTACACCGACCAGTTCGGCCGCCGCTTCACGCTCGACCAGCAGCTCGCCGAGCCGCGCGCGGGCCCGGCGTTCAGCGGGATCATGCCCGGCGACACGCTGGTCGCGTCCGCCGGTGGCGGCTCGCGCGTGCGCTGGCTGGACGGGAAGTTCTGGCTGAGTTTGAGCGGACCGGTGCCGGGCAACGAAGTCCGGGCGCTGGTGGGACGCGTCAGGTAGCGTCCGGCATCGTCCCCGCGGCGATGTGCTTCTGAAGGGCGTCGAACTCCGCCGACCGGTCTTCCGAGTTCAGGTTCACCAGCACCGCTCCCATCAGCCGTCCGCCGCGCGAATACAGCGCGGTGAAGCGCGGCGTGGCCACCTCGGTCGAGCCCCGGATCTCGACCGCGTCGGGCGTGTCCGTTTCGCCCAGCACATTGAGCGTAATGTCGAACATGTCCGAGAAGAACGCGGCCTGCTGCGCGAACGGCTCGTTCGCGCCCGCCATGTTGCGGCCCGCCAGCTTCCCCTGGGCGAGCGCGTTGCCCCAGTGCTCGAGCCGCCTGGGCTGTCTGGTCACGGGATCCGGCACGCGCGCGATGTCGCCAGCGGCGAAGACGTTCTTGCTCGGCGCTTCGAGCCGCACGTTCACCACCAGCCCGCCGCGGTCGATCTCGAAGCCGCTGGTCGCGAGCCAACCGGTGTTGGGCTCGGCGCCCACGCCCACCAGCGCGATGTCGGCCATCACCTGCTCCCCGTCTTCGGTCTGAACGCCGGAGAGCTTGTCCCCCGCCGGGATGAACCGCGCCACCCGCTTGCTCGTCTTCACGACGACGCCCTGGCTCTTGAGCACGTCCATGAAGAACGTCGAAATCTCGGGGCTCGCGAAGGCGCGGTACACGACGGGCCCCATCTCCAGCACCGTCACGTCGAGACCCAGGTGCCGCGCGCTCGCGGCGACCTCCATGCCGACGAAGCCGCCGCCGACAATGACGAGTTTCATCCTCGGCTTCATCGCGCGGCGCAGCGCGTAACAGTCTTCCAGCGTGCGCAGGTAGAAGACGCCCGGCGTCTCGGCCCCGGGGACGGCGATCCGGCGTGGCGAGCAGCCGGTCGCGAGCAGCAGCCGGTCGTAGCGGACCCGGTCGCCGGTCTCGAGCGTGACCCCCTGCTTGCCCATGTGGACCGACCGGGCGGTCTGGCCCAGGCGCACCCGGACCTTCTGTTCCGAGTACCAGGCGGCGTCGTGGACCCGCACGGCCTCGACGGCCTCCTTGCCCTGGAGAAAGGACTTGGAGAGCGGAGGCCGATGGTAGGGAAGTTCGCGTTCGGAGCTGATGATGGTGATCGGGCCCGTCTTGTCGAGCTCCCGGATCCCCTCCACAGCGCTGGCGGCCGCGAGCCCGCCGCCGACGATGACATACTGGATGTCCGCCATGGGGCTCCAAGCTATGGACTGCACGGCAGATAGCCAAGACCTCGAAGCCACCGGATTCGCATTCTGTCGTTTGTGACGCGCGTCGCAGAAGCCCGGTGCCGGGCGCTCTTTCTGAAGCGGCCAAACGCCATTAGTATCAACGACTAAGGTCTAATCCAGAATGACAGCCCCTGCGCCCACCACTCCCTGCCCCCGCTGCGGGACCGGCATCTCCGCCGGCAGCCGCTTTTGCGCCAACTGCGGCGAGTCGCTGTCCGGTGAGGTCCCCGCGCGGGTCTCCGTCGGGGCGGCGGTCGCGCGCGAAGGGCGGCTCAGCGACTCCGGCGCGCTCGAGCTGAAGACCCTGCTGATCGCTGCCACCCTGGGCGACTACGACATCCGGGACGAGCTGGGCCGGGGCGGCATGGCCGTGGTCTTCAAGGCCATCGAGGTCCACCTGCGCCGGCCTGTCGCGATCAAGATCCTGCCCCCTGACCTGACGTACGCCAAGGGCGCCACCGAGCGCTTCTCGCGCGAGGCGCAGACGGCGGCGGCGCTCGATCACCCGAACATCATTCCGATCTACCGCATCAGCGCGGGCGGCAAGCTCTGCTGGTACGCGATGAAATACCTCGAGGGCCGCTCGCTCAGCGACATCCTGGCGGAAAAGGGGCTGCTGACGGTTTCCGAGTCGATCGCCATCCTCGAGCAGGTCGCCAACGCGCTCGATTACGCGCACCAGCACGGCGTGATCCACCGCGACGTGAAGCCGGGCAACGTGATGCTGGACGTCAACGGCCGCGTCACGGTCACCGACTTCGGCATCGCCAAGGAGCTGACGAGCGGCGCGCTGACCGGCTCGGGCGCGATCCTCGGCACGCCGTACTACATGTCGCCGGAGCAGTGCCGTGGCGGCCAGGGCATCACGGGCGCCGCCGACCAGTACTCGCTGGGGGTGATGGCGTACCAGATGGTCTCGGGCCAGCTGCCCTTCGACGCCGACTCGGCGATCGACGTGATCCACAAGCACGTCTCGGAGCCGCCGCCGCCGCTCGAAACGCTGCTGCCGAGCCTGCCCAGGCACGTCGTCAGCGCGATCAACCGCGCGCTCGCCAAGAAGGCGTCCGAGCGCTTCCCCACCGTCACCTCGTTCGTCGCGGCGATGCGCCACGCACCGGACGACAAGACGCTGATGCTGTCGGCCCGGCTCTCGCAGATCGGCCGCCGCCGCTCGGGCATCGACAAGGCCCCGACGCTCGCGGGCTCGACGAAGCGCATCGCGGGCGGCCTGGTGATCCTGGGTGCGTTCGCCGCGGGCATGTGGTGGCTGGGCCTGCGCTCGGGCGGCGCCGCGGCGTTGCCCGAGGCTGGCACCGCCGCGCCGAGCGTCTCGCCGGGAGCGCCGGCCGCGCGACCCACGGATACCAGGAAGGCAAATCCCGGACTGCGCACCAACCGCCCGGCCCGCACACCGGCACGTCCGGCGTCGACGCCGACCCGACCGGCGCAGACGGCCGCGGCGCCGGCAGCCGGCCAGCCGGTGCCTCAGGCAGCGGCGGCGGCTCCCGCGCCGGCAGCCGGCGCCGCTGCTCCGCCGGCGAACGGCCCGACCGGAACGCTGAACATCAGCATCCAGGGCGGATTCGCCGACATCACCATCGACGGCCACCCGCCGGTGCTCCAGCAGAAGCGCGTCACCACCGTGACGCTGCCCGCCGCCAATTACACCGTCCATTTCGCGCGCCCGGGATACGTTACCGAGACTCGCCAGGTGCGCGTGGTCGCGGGCCAGGAGGCGTCGCTCACCGTGTCGATGCACCCGTCCGGAACTCCGTGAGGTCTCGTCGCAGAGGCGCTCCGGCCGCGTTGTTCGTTGTCTTCATTTCGCTGTCATTCGCTGCTTCACTCCGGGCCCAGGGCGCACGCGATTCCCTGGCCGCCGGCCGGCACGCCTATGAGCGCGCCGACCTGGATGCCGCGGTCCACCTGCTTCAGATCGGCCTCGCCTCGGGCGCCAACGCGCGCGACACACTATGGGTCGGCGGCGCGCACATGCTCACCGACGCCCTGCTCGAACAGGGCAAGGACACGCTGGCCGCGCTGTGGGCGAAGTGGGCGCTGCGCTCGGCGCCGGCGATGCGAATCGACTCGACCGCCTACCCTCCGCGAGTCGCGCGCAGCTACGAGCAGGCGCGCACCGCCATCGGCACCACCGCGCCGGGCGACACCGTCGTGGCGACCACGCTGGAGCCGCTGGCCGACGCGGCCTCGGGCCGCAGCATGCTGCGATTCGCGCGCGGCAGCACCGCCGGCGCGATCGCCGTGGTCGAGAACGTCGGCACGATGCTCCCGGGAGAATCCCGCGCGATGAGCCCCGGGACGTACACGCTCCGCATCAGCGCCGACGGCTACCAGGCCGTCAGCGCCTCCCGTGAGGTGCTCCCCGGATTCGCCACCATCGTGACGCCCCGTCTCGCGCGCAATTCCGCCGGCGCCGCGGCCGCTGCTGCGCCCGGCTCCGGCAATCAGCCGCCCGGGACCGCCGCGACCGGCCCAACGGGAGCCGGCGCTTCCCGCGCGATCCCGTTCGCTTCCGCCGGTGGCACGGCGTGCGCATTGGTCTCGGGCATCACGATGTGCTGGGGCGACAACCGCACCGGGCAGCTCGGCGCTGGCATCGGCGACTCGGCCCACGCGCCGGTCCGCGTGGCGGGCGGCCAGTCGTTCCGGACGATCAGCGTCGGAGCGACCCACGCGTGCGGTCTCACGGCCGCGGGCCAGGCCTGGTGCTGGGGACAGGGCACGAACGGCGAGCTTGGCAACGGCAGGACGGTGGCGAGCGCCACGCCGCTCGCCGTGAGCGGCGTGCCGGTGCTCGTGACCATCGGGACCGGCACCGCCCACACCTGCGCGCTCACGGCCTCGGGAGCCGTGTACTGCTGGGGATCGAACCGGAGCGGAGAGCTGGGCGCGCGCGGGGCCGAGCAGAGCGCCACGCCCCTCGCCGTTACCGCGCCATCGGGCGTGAGCTTCACGACGCTCTGGGTCGGGCCCTCGCACAGTTGCGCGCTCGCAGCGAACGGAACGCTCTACTGCTGGGGGGACAATTCCAGCGGCCAGATCGGCAACGGCTCGACCAGCAACGCCGAGACGCCGGCGGTGGTCCAGACTCCGGTGCCGCTCAAGTCCGTAGCGCTGGGGACCTCGCACACGTGCGGCCTGGCGGCTACCGGCGCCGCCTGGTGCTGGGGCTCGAACACCAGCGGCCAGCTCGGCCTCGGCGCGGCGGCGCCGCAACAGGTCTCGCGCCCCTCGCAGGTCTCCGACGCGCTCGTGTTCACGGCGCTGGCCGCCGGCGAGGCGCACAGCTGCGGCTTGCGCGAGGACGGTGCCGTGTTCTGCTGGGGCTCGGGGCGCAGCGGACAGCTGGGCAACGGCCAGCAGACCGACAGCCCGCGTCCCGTGCTCGTGGTGGGCGGCCAGGTGTTCAGGGCCATAGGCGTGGGCGGGTTCCACAGCTGCGGTCTCGATGCCGACGGCAACGCCTGGTGCTGGGGCGACAACGCCGTCCAGCAGCTGGGCGCGGTCGCGGCGCGCTCGAGCGCGGTGCCGGTTCCGGTCCTCGCCCGTCCCCAGCTGCACGCCCTCGCCACGGGCGCAACCGCACCGCGGTCGCTCTTCGAGGCATTCGACGACGGCAACTGGACGGCGGCACCCGCCTGGCTGGTGGACAGCGCGCCGGGCGCGGCCCTGGCGATGACGGACCGCGCCCTCGAGATCGCGCGCGGCCGCTCCGGCCGCTACGCCGGCCCCGGCGCCGGGCTCGCGCTGCCGGTGAGGATTCCGGTGCGGTTCGCGACGCAGATCCGGTTCGACGTCATGGTCCTCGCCGACTCACTGCGCTCGGGCTGCGGGCTCAGCTGCGCGAGCTGGCCGGCGAGCGTGCGGGTGCGGGTCAAGAACACCGACCTCACTGAATCCGAGGTCTGGTACGTCTACGGCGACAAGGGCGGCCAGGGCCGAGCGCTCGGCAACGTCGTGATCGTCGCCCGGGGCGATGCGCCGGCCGGCACCTGGCTCCGCGGCGAGCACTTCAGGATCCGCGAGGCGCTGCCCCGCGCCGACACGATCCTCCAGGTCGCGATCGGTGCCGTGGGCGGCGACATCGGCGCCCGGTTCGACAACATCGTCGTGCCGGTGCCGGTGCCGGCGACCATCGTCCTGACGCCCGACAACGCGCAGGTCGCGGCCCCGGCCGGCCAAGCGCAGCTCCGGGCCGCCGTGTTTGACAGCGCGGGCACCGCGACGCCGTGGATCAGGGTCACGTGGTCGAGCAGCGACACGCTGATCGCGCGCGTAGACAGCACGGGCCTGGTGACTGGATTGGCCGGCGGCCACGTGGTGATCCGGGCCGCGGCGGGAACGATCAGGGACAGCGCGAGCGTGACGGTGAGCGCGCCGGTCAGGCGCAGAGGACGACGGCCCTAGGTCCTACCCATCCGCTACGTGCGTGAGGTGCCGCCGCTCGGCGTCGTGGTCCAGCAGTGCCGGGCTCACCAGGCCGAACCGTTCGACGAACCACATGTAGCTGAGTCCCCACAGACCGAAGAAGCCGGTCGTGATGAGCAGCTCCTGCCAGCCGAGCGGGAGTCCCGCGGGCGCCTGCACCACCGACGGCACGACGAGCACGAAGCGGTCGATCCAGAGCCCCGCCAGCGAGATGAGCGCGAACGTGGTCAGGATCGCCGGTGTCTTTTTCGGCTTGATGCCCATCAGGCCGACGAACGGCAGCAGGAAGCACATCACGACCATCGCGGTGGACACGGCGCGCCACTGCGGCGTCGCGATGCGCAGGAACAGGAAGCTCGTCTCTTCCGGCATGTTGCCGTACCAGATCACGATGAACTGCGAGAAGAACGTGTACGCCCAGAACACCGTGAAGCCGAAGCACAGCTTCGCGAGGTCGTGCTGCATCTTCAGCGTCAGCAGGTCGTCGAGCCCGTAGTGCCGCCGGAAGAACAGCATCAGCAGCGCCAGCGTCATCAGGCCCGAGAGCCACGCGCCGATGAAGAAGAACCCGCCCAGCAGGTTCGAGATCCAGTGCGGCGCGATGGACATGACGAGATCGAATGCGATGAGGCTCATGCACGCGGCGTACGCCAGCAGCATCAACGCGGCGAGCAGCTCGCGGCGCCCCCATGAGAAGTCGGCTCCCCGCCCCGGTGCATTCCAGTCCTTGAGCAGCCGGTCGTAGAAGGTCCGCGTCCAGGGCTGGAGCTTCGCGCTCGGGCCGAGGGCCGCTGCGTCCAGGCGCAACCCGTGGCGCACGAACAGCCAGCTCAGGCCGAACAGGACCACCATCGCGAACAGGTCGCGGGCCCACATGAACCAGTCGCGCAGCCAGAACGCCTTGGCCGGAATGTCTGTGATCGGGTGGCGGATCCACGGGAAGATCTCGGCGCGGCCGATCCACATGACGAGGAACAGCGCGACCGCCACGGGCAGGAAGGCCACCGACGCCTCGCCCATGCGCCGTATCCCGGTCGCCCAGCGGCCCTTGGCGACCGTGGTGACGGCGCCGAACAGCACGAGGCCCTGGGCCAGGCCGGTCCAGTACAGCCAGTTGACGTGGTAGATCCGCCAGGCGCGGTTCGCGTCGCCGAAGCCGGCGAGCAGGACGAACGACACGGCGCCGACCGCGAAGCACGCGAGCAGCAGCGGCCGCATCCACGTGGGCAGCGGCTTCTGGATCCTCGCGAGGATGGCGCTGGTGTGTTCGTTCATGTCAGTGACCCTGGATGCGGCGCACGTAGTTGACCACGTTCCACCGGTCCCGGGGGTCGCGGATCTTGTCGCCGTAGCGCGGCATGATGCCGCGGCCGTGGCGGATGATCGCGTACACGTAGCCGTCGCTGCGCTGCTTCGTCAGGTCCATCGTGAGGTTCGGCACGTAACCCATCTTGCCGGATACCGTGCCGTCGCCCTGGCCTTGGGGACCGTGGCACACGATGCAGTACTCGTCGTAGATCGCGTGACCGCGCGCGATGGAGGAGTCGGTCGCGGCGTACGGATTGCGCTTCGCGTCGATGATCTTGAGCCCGGCCGGCGTCGTGAGGTCGAGCGAGTCCTCGCGGCCGGTGATCGGCACCGAACCCTGGGGCGGCAGGAAGTAGGGCGCGCCGCTCTTCCCCGGGCCCTCGAAGGGCCGGATCGCCGCCTGGTCGCGCATCGTGGTGAACCACGGCACCTTGCCGACCGCGCGGTCGAGCGTGGTGCAGCCCGCGGTCAGGGCGAGCAGTACTAGCGGGGCGAGGCGGCGCTCAGACACCACGCACCTCGAGGGCCCCGGCGGCCCGCATGATCTGCTCGGCGGCCTGGACCTGCGCGGGCCCGCCGAACGCCACGATGCCGAACTTGTCGTCGCTGAAGCGCGGGTCGTAGCCGGCGGCCTGGCGCAGCTTCGGCAACCGCGCGTTGAGGAACATGCCGGCCACCGTGGCCAGCGCCCCGAACAGGATCGTGCACTCGAACCCGATGATGACGAACGGGGGCAGCGACACGATCGGCTTGCCGCCCGTGACCAGCGGCCAGTCCACCGACGTCGCAATCGCGTAGAAGAAGCCGAACGCGCAGCCGGTGAGCGCGCCGACCAGCGTGAAGACCCGCACCGGGCTGGTCCCCGGCTCGAGCACGTCGTCCAGCTCGTGCTGGGGTGTGGGCGAGTACACGGTGAGGTTGGCGTAGCCCTTGGACTTCAGCTCGCGCAGCGCGAGCAGCGCGCCGTCCAGCGTGCCGAATACGCCCACGACGCCGGTGCCCGGATTCATGGCGGGAGGAGCGGCCATCTCAGTGCCCTCCCGCGGAGACGTGCGTGCGGCCCGGCGGCGGCAGCGATTCCTTGATCTCGGAGATCGCCATCGCCGGGAAGAACTTGATGAACAGCATGAACCACATGGCGAACCAGCTGAAGCTGCCGATGATGATCCCGATCTCGATGTGGTTCGGCAGGTAGTACGCCCACTGCCACGGCTCGAACTCGTGCGAGAGACTCGTCACGATGATCACGAACCGCTCAAACCACATCCCGATATTGACGAAGATCGAGATCACGAACAGCACCGCGATGTTGGTGCGCACCTTCTTGATCCACAGCACCAGGGGGATGAACACGTTGCACGTGATCATCGTCCAGGTGGCCCACCAGTACGGCCCGAACGCGCGGTTGTAGAAGCTCTCGGACTCGAACTTGTTGCCGCCGTACCACGCCATGAAGTACTCGGTCGCGTAGGCGTACCCGACGATCGAGCTGGTGAGCAGGCACAGCTTCGCCAGGTTCTCGAAGTGCCGCACCGTGAGGTAGCGCTCGAGCTGGAACGCCTTGCGCAGCGGCACCAGGATCGTGATCACCATGCCGCAGCCGGAGAAGATCGCGCCGGCCACGAAGTACGGCGCGAAGATGGTCGCGTGCCAGCCGGGCACGATGCCCATCGCGAAGTCCCACGACACGACCGAGTGCACCGAGAGCACCAGCGGCGTCGAGAGCGCGGCGAGGAACAGGTACATCCGCATGAAGTGGCGCCACTCGTGGTTCGAGTTGCGCCAGCCGAGCGCGACGAGGGCGTAGACGCGCCGCCGCCACCCGGTGGACTCGTCGCGGATCGCCGCCACGTCGGGGATCAGCCCCATGCACAGGAACGTCGCCGACACCGTCAGGTACGTGGAGATCGCGAAAATGTCCCACACCAGCGGCGAGCGGAAATTCGACCACAGGCCGCGGATGTTCGGATATGGCGCCACCCAGTAGGCGAACCACGCGCGTCCCAGGTGCAGCACCGGGAACAACCCCGCGGTCATCACCGCGAACACCGTCATCGCCTCGGCCGCGCGGTACACGGCGCTGCGCCAGCCCGAGCGGAACAGGAACAGGATCGCGCTGATCAGCGTGCCCGAGTGCGCGATGCCGACCCAGAACACGAACGTCGTGATGTACGTGCCCCAGAAGATCGGCGGCGTGTAGCCGGTGACTCCGAGGCCGTACTTGAGCTGCTTCATCCAGCTCAAGCCGCCGATCGTGAGGCCGGTCAGGATCACCGCCATGCCGATGAACCAGCCCCGGCCCGGCGGCTCGAGCGTGCGGATGATGTCCTTGTTGACGTCGCCCCAGGTGGGCTGGGCGGTCCGGGGCAGCGGCGGCACCATGGTCGCCATGCTCAGCCCTCCCCGCCGGACGGCACGGCGCCGTCCACCACTCGCGCGAGGTACGTCACGCCGGGCTTCGTATTGAGCTGCTCGAAGACCACGTAGCCGCGCGCGTCGCGCTTGCTCCGGCTGACGCGGCTCGTGGCGTCGTTCGCGTTGCCGAACACGATCGCGCCCGAGGGGCACGTCTGCGCACACGCCGGAGTGACGGCGCCGTCGGCGAGCTGGACCGTGCCATCGACGACCGGGGCGCCGCGCACCCGCGCGTCGTTCTGGGCGAACCGGATGCGCGACACGCAGAACGTGCACTTCTCCATCACGCCCTTGGTGCGCACCGTCACGTCGGGGTTCAGCGCCAGCTGGAGCGTGCCCGGGAACGCGAACTGCTCGCTGTCCAGGTCGCCATAATTCCACCAGTTGAAATAGCGGACCTTGTAGGGACAGTTGGCCGCGCAGTATCTCGTGCCGACGCAGCGGTTGTAGATCTGGCCGTTGAGCCCGTCCGGCGTGTGGTAGGCGGCGTAGACCGGGCACACCGGCTCGCACGGCGCGTTGGCGCACTGCTGGCACAGCATCGGGAGCTGCGCCACCTGGAAGTCGGTCGAGGACGTGTCGCCCTCGAAGTAGCGCTCGAGGCGGATCCACGCCATCTCGCGGCTGCGCACGACCTGCTCTGCGCCGACCGTCGGGATGTTGTTCTCCGCGTAACAGGCGGCCACGCACGCCGAGCAGCCGGTGCAGCGGGAGAGATCGATCGTCATCTCCCACTTCGCGTGCTGCTTGGCGTAGATCTCGATGGTGGTGCGCGAGCCCTGCGACGCCGCGGCGGCGGCGATCGCATTGCGCTCGGCCCTGGTCAGCGCCTCCTGCTCCTCGCCGCCGTTCGCCTCGCGCCGCGGCGTGAGCCGCGCGATTCCCCGACCCATCTGGCGCGAGCTGCCTTCGGTCGTCGCGAGCGGCTCGGTCTGTCCTGTCTTCGCCAGCGTCACCCTCGTCTGCGCGAACACCAGACCGCCCGCCGCATCCGCCGTGGCGGAGAGCAATCCGAGCGGGTTCGAGCCGTTGCCTTTGGCGTAGCGCCCGTAGGCGGCGTGGCCGCGGCCGATCGGCATCGCGACCACGTCGGGCCGCACGCCGGGATAGACGTAGACGATGGCGCGCGCCGTCAGCGCGCCGGCCGTGGCGTCCACGACGTCGCCGCTGCGCAGGCCCAGCCGCGCGGCAGCCTGTGGATGCACCTCGACCCAGGTCTGCCACGTGATCTTGGTCGCCGGGTCCGGGATCTCCTGGAGCACCGGTTTGTTCGCGCCGCGTCCATCGTACAGCATCGGCGAGGGCACGGCGAGCAGCACGAGACCGTCGGCCGCGCCCGCGAAGCTCGCGGGCTGGTAGGTGAGCCGCGCGAAGTCGCGCGCGAGCCGCACCGGGCGGGCCACAGCGGCCGTCCACGTGCCGCCGTTCTGGAG
>JBIOIA010000039.1:0-16415 GCA_044449445.1 Gemmatimonadales bacterium | reverse complement strand
TGTATGGACCGCTGGTGCTGGTGGGTCGCCTCGGAACCGAGGGGCTCACGCCAGCGACGCTGCGGGCGGTGCCGACGCCTCCCCGCCAGGTGCCGAACTATCCGCTGGATCCGGTCAACGCGCCTTCCTTCCGCGCCGAGTCGGACGATCCGGCGGCGTGGATCGCCGCGGTGCCGGACCGGCCGCTCGAGTTTCGCACGTCCGGACAGGAGCGGGACATCGACCTCGTTCCGTTCTACCGTCTGATGGACGAGCGCTACGGCGTGTACTGGCGCGTCAATCGCCCGGGAGCCGGCCGCGGCTGACCGCGATCTGAACCGTCGCGAGCTGCTTGGCGCCATCGGCGCGGCCGGCCTTCTGGGCGTGCATCGCGCCGCCGGCGGGCCCGGAACCCGCGGGCGCTCGCCGATCCTGCCCCTGACGTCCACCAGCGAGGTTTTTGTTCCACCTCGCGGACGATCGTTCCAGTCGTTCAGCTTCGACTTCCCGGAGCCCTCGGTCGCCTTCGGCGGATTGCGGTTCGCGTTCCGCGTCTTCACCGGCGAGAACGCCTACAGCCTCGATCCCGCGCTCATGAGCGCGGAGGGCGACGACGACGCGCTGACGCTGCACTGCACGGGCCTCGCGTGGGCCGGCGGCCAGGAGCCCGCCGAAGGAGAGCTCACGGCCGGCTTCCGGCGCTCGGGCGAGGTGGTCGAATGGGACGTCGTCGCCCGGATGGAGCAGCCGATCAAGGCCGTGACGACCGTGATCCGCGGCGTCCCGCGCGGCCGGATCTCGAGCGCGGGCGCGCCGCCGTTCGACGCGCGCGACGACGAGATCCTGTTCGGCTACCCGTTCGGCGCGGGAGACCTGTTCGGTGAGAACACGGCGCGCGGACTCGGCACGCCGCTGGTTCTGGTCCAGGCGGGCGAGCGGGAAGTCTTCCACCTGTCCTCCCTCGACGATCGCGTGCGGCCCAAGCGCTTCTACTTCCAGCCGGGTCCGGACGGCTACCGGGTCGAGCTGGTGCACGAGGCCGAGGGCTGGCTGCAACAGACGCGCATCGCCGTGCCGACGTGGCGCGCGGGCCGTGCGAGCGCCCTCGAGGAGCCCGTCGCCGCGCACTACGCTCATCTCGAGCGCGCCTACCGGCTCGTCCCGTTCGAAGCGCGACGCGACGCGCCGGCGTGGCTGAGCGACGTCGGGTTGGTGCTGAGCGTCCACCTGATGCACTACACCGGCTACGTGTTCAACGACTACGCGCGGACGCTCGACATCCTGCGGTGGAGCGCCGAGCGGTTTCCCGCCGGGCGCACGCTGGCGTTCCTGGCCGCATGGGACGGCCGCTACTACTGGGACTACCCGAACTACCGGCCGGCCGACCGGCTCGGCGGTGAAGCGGGATTCGAGCGGCTGTGCGCGGAAGCGAAGCGGATGGGCTTCCATGTCATGCCGATGTTCGGCATGAACGCGGCGAACCGCCGCCAGCCGGCATTCGCGCAGCTCGCCGACGCGGCGACCGATCGGATCGACGGCGAGAGCTTCGACATCACCTGGGTGGACTGGGACAACGACCGGCACCAGGAGGGCTGGCTCGCCTACATGAACCTCGGCGTGGACTCCTGGCGCCGCTGGCTCGCCGCTCGCATCTCCTCGGTCATCGATCGCTACGGCGTGGACGCCTACTTCCTCGACATCTCCGGCGGCTGGGTGAACAACCCGCGTGCCGACATGCACGAGGGAACGCGGCAGCTCGTCCAGGAGCTGCGCGGGCGTCATCCCGAGGTGCTGGGCTGCGGCGAGTTCCACTACGACGCGCTGCTCGAGCTGCTGCCGATGTTCCACGTGTATTCGCCGCGCGCGGCGCGCTATGCGCGCTTCTTTTCGCACCTGAGCCATCCGGCGCCGGGCCGCGGGAGCAGCGGCGTGCACGAGTCCGGCTTCAGTCGCTTCGACCCGGCGACGCTGGGCCTCTCCGACGGGCCGATCCCCACGTTGACGGTGGTCGATGACACGTTCACGGAGCATCGCGACGTGATGGAGGCGTTGCTGCGGCGCGCCCGGGAGCGCTCGCGCGCGGGCTGATCGCGGGAGCCCCTGCAAACCATTTCGCGAGTCCGCAGGTCTAACCGGTATCTCCCTGCAAGGACATCATATGCGGCACCACAAGCTGTCCCTCGCCGTTCTCGTCCTGCTCACCGCGTCGTTCGCGCCCCGGCTCGCCGCGCAGCGCGACGCACGGCGCGAGCGCCGGTCGCGCGACGACGAAGATCGCGGCACCTGGCTCGAGCGCTGCCGGCACGAGAACGGCAGCTGGCGCGAGGACCGCGCGACGTTCTGTGAAGAGCGCTCGATGGGCTGGTCCGCCCGCTCGGGCGGCGCGCTCAACGTGGACGCCAGCCCCAACGGCGGCGTGTCGGTGTCCGGCTGGGACCGGGACAGTATCGACGTGACGGTGCGGATCCAGACCCAGGCGGACGTCGCCGACGCGGCGCGTCAGATCGCGCAGCAGGTGCGGATCGCGCACGACGGGGACCGGTTGAACGCTGAGGGGCCCTCTTCGCGCCGCCACGAGAGCTGGTCGGTGAGCTACGTGATCAGAGCGCCGAGGCACACCAACCTCGATCTCAACACGGTGAACGGGCCGCTCGCGGCCAGTGACGTCACGGGCACGCTGCGTCTCACCGCCGTCAACGGACCGCTCTCGCTCGACGGGCTCGGCGGCGACGTGCACGCGCACGCCCAGAACGGCCCGCTGCACGTGTCGCTCCAGGGATCGCGCTGGGACGGCGCGGGTCTGGACGCCGAGACGCAGAACGGGCCGCTCACGGTCGAGGTCCCCGACGGCTACAACGCCGCGTTCGAGACGGGCACGATCAACGGCCCGATGGAGATCGACTTTCCGGTCACGGTGCAGGGTCGCATCGGCACCGGTGCGCAGCGCCACCTCACGACGACGCTGGGATCGGGAGGGCCGCCGGTTCGGGTCGTGACCACGAATGGACCAGCGGTGATCCGGAAGAGCTAGTCGAAAGTCGAAAGTTCAAAGTCGAAAGAGGGGCTGGAGGCCGCAGCGACTTTCAGCCCTTTCGACTTTCAACTTTCGACTTTCAGCTGCCGTTTGAACCGCTTGTTGGGCCTTCACTTGCCCTCCCTCCGAAGGCGCCGTAGCTTGCCCTGTTTCCGTTCATCCGAGGCCTGTTCTGGTAACCGTCGCCGCGCCGGTCGAATTGGTGACTCTCGATGCCATTCGAGCTGCCGCCCGCACCCTCTCGGGCGTGGCGGTGCGGACGCCGTTGCTGCCGGTGGACGACCTCGCCGAGCAGCTCGGCACGCCGGTCTTCGTGAAGCCGGAGAGCCTCCAGCGCGTCGGCGCCTTCAAGCTGCGAGGTGCCTACAACCTGGTCTCACAGCTCGCCGCCGGCGGCGCGCGCGGCGTCATCACGTACTCGTCCGGAAACCACGGCCAGGCGGTCGCCTGGGCGGCGCGCCGGTTCGGCCTGCGCGCCGTGATCGTGATGCCCGAGACCGTGACCAGGGCCAAGCGCGGCGGCGTCGAACGGCTGGGAGGCGAGGTGGTCGTGGCGGGCAGGACGTCGCAGGACCGCTACCAGAAGGCGATGGAGCTGGCGGAGCGCGAGGCGCTGGCGGTCGTGCCGCCCTACGAGCATCCGGCGATCATCGCCGGGCAGGGCACTGTCGGGATCGAGATCGTCGAGGACTGCGCCGAGGTGCGGTCGGTCCTGGTGCCGGTAGGCGGCGGCGGCCTCTCGGCCGGCGTGGCCACCGCGCTCCACGCGCTGCGTCCTTCGGCGGACATCGTGACGGTGGAGCCGGAAGGCGCGGGCAAGTTCGCGGCGTCCTTCGCGCAGAAGCACCGCGTCGTGCTGGAGAAGACGGGCAGCATCGCCGACGGTCTCATCACGCTGAGCGTCGGCGCGTTGAACTACGAGCATCTCGCGCGCGCGGTGAGCCGCGCGGTCACGGTGTCCGACGCGGCCATGAAGGAGACCGTGCGTTACGCGCTCGAGCGGCTCAAGCTCGTGCTCGAGCCATCGGGTGCGGCGACGCTGGCGTGGTTGCGCGGCCAGAAGAAGGGCACGGTGCAGGGGCCCGTCGTGTGCGTGCTCTCGGGCGGCAACATCGATTGGGAAGGGCTCGTGTCCCTGCTCGGCAGGAGCGCATGACGGTGCCGCAGCCGGTCCGGCCCACCGCCGCGGCCCGCGCCAAGGTCGTCGTCGCCGACGACGACGCGGCGCTGGTCAGCACGCTGAGCTGGATCCTCCGGGAGCACGGCCTCGACGTGATCACGGTGCCGAACGGCGAGGGCCTGCTCGAGCGGTTGCGCGAGGAGCGGCCCGACCTCGTGCTGCTCGACATCATGATGCCGAAGGTGGACGGCCTCCAGCTGCTCGGCCAGATCCGCGCCGAGCCGACCTGGCGTGACCTGCCGGTGCTGATGGTCAGCTCGATGCCGCCGGAAGACGGCACGGTGCGATCGCTCGAGATCGGCGCGAACGATTTCATCGCGAAGCCGTTCCGGATGAAGGAGCTGCTGGCGCGGGTGGACGCGCACCTCAGGCGCTGGGGCGAGCTCAAGCTGATGAAGGCGTCGCTGAGCGCGGCGGCCGAGGACCTCAAGCAGTCGGCGTCGATCGTGGACATCCTGCACGAGGTCACCGACTCGCTCAAGCCGGACGAGATCTTCCACATCCTGAGCCGGCGGGTCGCGCGCGCGCTGGGGATCACGAAGTGCTCGATCGTGCTGGCGAACCCGGCCGAATCCCACGGGACGGTGGTGGCGGCCTTCGACAACCCGATGCTGCGCAACCTGCGCGTCGAGCTGGTGCGTTATCCGGAGATCGTCAAGGCGCTCGAGACCGGGCGGATGGTGATCAGCGAGGACGTGACGACCGATCCGCTGTTCCAGGGCGTGCGCGCGCTGTGGGCGAAAGACAGCGTGGTCGTGCAGACGCGCACGGTGGTCGCGCTGCCGTTCCGGATGAAGGAGGAGCAGACCGGCGTGCTCTACATGCGCTCGGTGGTGGGCGAGAAGCCGTTGACGCGCGAGGACGCCGAGTTCGCCGAGTCGGTGATCGTGGCGGCGGTCGCCGCGATCGAGAAGGCGCACGACTACGCGCACGTGATCAGCGACCGCGAGCGGCTCGAGCAGCTGGCGAGCACCGACGCGCTCACCGGCTGCCTCAACCGCCGGGCGTTGAGCGATACGTTGGAGCGGGAGCTCGAACGCGCGCGCCGCTACTCACTGGTCCTCACGATCATGCTCCTCGACCTCGACCACTTCAAGCGCATCAACGACACCATGGGTCACCTGGTCGGCGACATGGTGCTGCGCCAGCTGGGCGAGATGCTGCGGCAGGAAGTGCGCAGCGTGGACGCCGTCGCGCGCTACGGCGGCGAAGAGTTCGTGATCGTGCTCCCCGAGACCGGCTCGCACGGCGCGCTCGTCTTCGCCGAGCGGACGCGCCAGCACATCGAGCGCCAGCCGTTCGGCGACCAGGTGCACCCGGTGCACGTGACCGTGAGCGTCGGGGTGGCGAGTTTCCCCGATCAGAAGATCAATTCACCCGAATCGTTCCTGGCCGTCGCCGACACCGCGCTCTATCGCGCCAAGGCCGACGGCCGCAACCTGGTGCGCCTGTGAGCCAGAAAAAGTGTCCCAAGTGCGGCACCCTGTACGGGTCCGAAGCCAAGTTCTGCCCGAAAGACGGGGCGCCGCTGGTCGCGGCCCTCAGCGACTCGGGCTCGACCCAGATCCGGCAGGCCGTGAAGCCGCCGCCGGCCGCGTCGGACCCGGCGAAGACGCTGCGCAACCAGGTGCTGGACCAGCGCTACGAGGTGGGTCGGAAGCTCGGCGAGGGCGGAATGTCGTTCGTCTACGAGGCGAAGGACATCTCCACGGGCGAGAGCGTCGCGGTGAAGATCATGACACCCAAGCTCGCGCAGGACAAAGTGGCGGCCGAGCGGCTGAGGCGCGAGGCCGGCCTCGCGATGCGGCTCGATCATCCGAACATCTGCCGCATCCTGCGCCTGGGCGAGACCACCGAGGGGCTCATCTATCTCGTGATGCCGCTGCTCAGGGGCGAGCTGCTCTCGGACAAAGAGGTCCGCGACGGGCCCATGCCGCTGGAGATGGGCATCCCGCTGATGCGCCAGGTCTGCGACGCGCTCGCGTTCGCGCACGAGCAGCAGATCGTGCACCGTGATCTCAAGCCCGAGAACATCTTCCTGGTGCCCGACAAGAACGGGAAGATTATCGCGATGGTGACCGACTTCGGCCTCGCCAAGGAGCGACGCGCCGAGCCCGGCATGGCCAAGCTCACCGCGACGGGCATCATCCTCGGGACGCCGGAGTTCATGAGCCCCGAGCAGATCCGCGGCAAGCCGCTTGATGGCCGCTCCGACATCTACGCACTCGGACTCGTCGCGTACGAGATGTTCACCGGGCGGCTGCCGTTCGAGGGCAAGAGCGCCCAGGACATGATGATCGCCCGGCTCCGCGGCCAGCCGCTGCCGCTGCGCAAGGCGCGCGCCGACCTGACGTTCTCGCCGGACTTCGAGAAAGCCCTGATGAAGGCGATCGAAGCCGAGCCGAACGACCGCTACCAGAGCGCGCGGGAGCTCGGTGACGCGCTGGCCCAGGCGACCGGCCGCTCCAGCCTGATGGACAAGATCAAGGGGAAGCTGTTTTGAGCGCGCTCACCCCGCTGCTGCTGCTCGCGGCGCTGCAGCAGCCGCAGACCGTCGCGATCCGCGCCGGCACGCTCATCGACGGCAGGGGCGGCGCGCCGCTGCACGGCGCGGTGGTCGTCGTCCAGGACGGCCGCATCACGGCCGTGGACACGGCCGGCCGGGTGCCGGCGCGCGCCACGGTGATCGACCTTTCGCGCGCCACGCTGCTCCCCGGCTTCATCGACGCGCACGTGCACCTGGCCGACCGTCCCGTCGGCGAGGGCGACTGGGTCAACCGCGCGGTGCGCGAGAGCGCGGCCGACGACGCGATCTTCGGCGTCCGCAATGCGCGGCTCACGCTCCTGGCGGGGTTCACGACGGTGCGCAACGTCGGCGCGCCGTTCTTCGCGGACGTGGCCCTGCGCAACGCCATCAACGCGGGACGCGTGCCCGGCCCGCGCATGGTGGTCGCCGGCCACCTGATCGGCATCTCCGGCGGACACTGCGACGTCAACGGCTACGCGGCCGGCCTGTTCGGGCACGAGCCGGGACCGCTCGAGGGGATCGCGAACGGGGCCGACGAGATCCGCGAGGCGGTGCGCCTCCAGGTGAAGTACGGCGCCGACGTGATCAAGATCTGCGCCACGGGCGGCGTCCTGTCCCAGGGCGACGAGATCGGCGCGCAGCAGTACACCGAGGAAGAGATGCGCGTCGCTGTGGAGACGGCGCGCATGCTCGGTCGCCGCGTCGCCGCCCACGCCCACGGCCTCGAGGGCATCATGGCGGCCACGCGCGCCGGCGTGACGAGCATCGAGCACGGTTCGTTCATGAACGAGGAGGCCGCACGGTTGATGGCCCAGAACGGCACGTGGTACGTGCCGACCCTGCTGGCCGGCTACAACGTCGGCACCCCGGAAGGGAGCGCGAGGTTGCCGGAGTGGGCGGCGCGCAAGGGCCGGATGGCCTGGGCGGCGCTGCAGCAGGGCGTCCGCTACGCCGTGGCGGCGGGCGTCAAGATCGCCCTCGGCACCGACGCGGGCGTGTTCCCGCACGGCACGAACGCGAAGGAATTCGAGCTGCTGGTGACCGTCGCCGGGCTGACGCCATGCAGGCGATCCAGGCCGGCACGATGAACTCGGCTACACTGCTCGGCATGGAGCGCGACGTCGGCTCGATCGAGCCGGGCAAGTTCGCCGACCTGGTGGCGGTCGGCGGCGACCCGCTCCAGGACATCACGCTGCTGCAGCATCCGATGTTCGTGATGAAGGGCGGGGAGGTCGTCCTGAGCCGTTGAAACGTTATCCCGCCTACGACCCACCCGAGTACGTCTCCTGGAAGGCCGACCCCGAGCTGGTCCGGGCCTTCGGTGAGACCGCCCAGGCGGACCCGGCGCGAGGCAAGCTGATCGACGCGCTGGATGACGCCTTCCTGCTCGAGCTGTACGCCGGCCTGCTCCGCACGCGACTCCACGATGTCACGCTGAAGCGCTGGGTGATGACCGGCGTGATCTCGAAGGCGTGGCTCGGTACCGGCGAAGAGGCCGCGACGGTCGGTCCGGTGCACGCCCTCGAGCGCAAGCGCGATATCGCGGCGCCGATGATCCGCAACGCCGGTGCATGCGCCGAAATGGGAATGGACGTCGCCGCGAGCTTCAAGAGTTACCTCGGCACCGCGGACTCGCCCTCCCTGGGGCGCGATCTCCACCACGGCTCGATGCGCTGGAACGTCCTCCAGCCGGTCTCGCACGTCGGCGACATGGTCCCGGTCGCCTCGGGCATCGCGCTGGCGCTGAAGCTCGGCGGCACGGGCGGCGTGGCGCTCACGTGGATCGGTGACGGCTCGACCAAGGCGGGCGTGGCGCACGAGGGCTTCAACTTCGCCGCCGTGCAGAAGGTGCCCGCGATCTTCATCGTCCAGAACAATCTCGTCGCGCTCGGCACCAGGCTCGAGCAGCACCACCTGCCGGCCGACTTCGCCGATCTGCCCTCGGCGTACGGGATGTGGGGCGCCGTGTTCGACGGCAACAACGTGCTCGATGCGTGGGCGGCCACGCGCATCGCCGTGGACCGCTGCCGCGCCGGCGAGGGGCCGGCGATGCTGATCGCGAACACATTCCGCATGGGCGGCCACGCGACGCACGACGAGCGCGAAGCGCGCGAGACCTTTCCGGCGGCATGGTTCGCCGAGTGGGGCCGGAGAGACCCGATCGGCCTGTACGAGGAGTTCCTGAAGGCGAAACTGAAGGACGGGGACAGGAAACTGGCCGAAGTCGAGGCCCGGATCGAGGCCGATGTTCTGCGCGCCGAGTCGGAGGCGCTCGCGAGCCGGGAGCAGAGCCTGCCGAGCCCGGAGTCGGCGCTGCATGGCGTGTACGCCTCGTAGGATCCTCGCCGCTACCTGGCTCCTGGTCGGGGCGGCCGGACCGCTGGTCGCGCAGCAGCCCACCGTCGACGTACAGGCCTACCAATTCCGCATCGATCTGCCCGACACGGGCAGCGTGATCCGCGGCTGGGCATCGGTGCTGTTCGAGACGCGACGGGGATTCGACGACACCCTGCGCCTCGACCTCGTCGGCATGACCGTGGACCACGTCTACGACCTGCACTCGATGGACCGGGTGCCGTTCACGCACGACGGCCGCGTCCTCAAGATCGCCTCGCGCCGCGACGTCATGGTCGAGTATCACGGCGCGCCCTCCGACGGGCTCATCTTCTCCATCAACGCGCGGGGTCGCCGCTCCGTGTTCGGCGACAACTGGCCCAATCGCGCGCGCTACTGGTTGCCCACCGTGGACCATCCGTCCGACAAGGCGCGCGTCCTGTGGAGCATTCGGGCTCCGAGCGGATGGCGCGTCGTCGCCAACGCGCCGCAGTGCCGCGAGGGAGCCCGCAGCGGGCCGCTGTGCGGCGAGAGCGCGCCGCTGCCGACCTACTGCATGGTCCTCGGTGCGACGCGGATGAGCGTCAGCGCGCACCGGCCCGCGATCATCGGGCGCGATACCATCCCGATCGAAGTGTGGGCGTACCCCGAGGACTCCGCGTTCGCCGACAGCGTGCCGTTCACCCGGGCGACGGAAATCGTCGAGACGATGGGACGGATCGTGGGACCGTTCCCGTACGCGCGGCTCGCGCACGTCCAAAGCTCGACGCGCTACGGCGGCATGGAGAACGCGACGGCGATCTTCTACGACGAACACGCCTACGTGCGCCGCACCATGCGCGAGAGCGTGGTGCGGCACGAGACGTCGCACCAGTGGTTCGGCGACGCCGTCACCGAGCGCGACTGGCACGACCTGTGGCTCTCCGAGGGCTTCGCGAGCTACTTCGACCTCGTGATCGGCGCGGCGCTGGACGGCGATTCGGTCCTGGTGAATGGCATGCGCGCGAACGCCGCGGGCTGGATGCGCTCGGGCGTGGTGAACCGGCCCGTCATCGACACGACCGAGCAGGATCCCAACGCACTGCTGAACGCGAACGTGTATCCGAAGGGGGCGTGGGTCCTGCATATGCTGCGCGGGACCGTGGGTGACTCCGCGTTCTTCCGCGGGATCCGCGAGTACTACCGCCTGTACCGGGACTCCTCGGTGAGCACCGACCAGTTCCAGGGCGTGATGGAGCGCGCGTCGGGCCGCCGGCTCGGGTGGTTCTTCAGCCAGTGGCTCAGGCAGCCGGGCTACCCGCAACTCGACGTCGCGTGGCGGGCTGACAGCGCCGCGCACGCCGTCACGATCGAGGCACTCCAGAGCCAGCCCGGGGCGTGGGGCCGGTTCGCAATCCCCGAGGTCCCGGTCGAGTTTCGGCGCGCCGGGCGCGTGGTGGGCCGGGGGGCCTTCGAGCTCCTGCCGCAGATGAACTCCCAGCTGGTCACGTTCCGGGTGGGCGAGATGCCCGACGAGGTCGTAATCGACCCGGAGCGCACGCTTCTCATGGTCGCCGTCGTGCGTCACTGAGGTGCGCGGCGGGGGTGCCCCCGGCTACATTGGGAGCGGTTCGCGGGCCGCCTCGACCCTGACTCATCACCCGATCCCAGATACCTAACGCATGCGTTTTCTCGTCATAGGCGCCGGCAAGCAGGGCTCGGCGTGCGCGTTCGACCTCCTCAAGCTCCCCACGACCGCCAGGGTCTGCCTGGCCGACAAGGCGATTGACCGGGAGTGGCCGTTCCTCGCCGAGTTCAAGCGGTCCGGCCGACTGGAGCTGCTCAAGCTCGACCTCGCGGACGCTGCCGCCGTGCGGCGGGCGATCTCCGGGGTGGACTCGGTGCTCTCGGCCGCGCCGTACTACTTCAATGCTCAGCTGACGAAGGTCGCGATCGAATTGCGCAAGCACTTCGCCGACCTCGGTGGCAACACCGAGATCGTCCTCCAGCAGAAGAAGATGCACGAGTCGGCGGTGAAGCAGGGAGTGACGGTCGTCGCCGACTGCGGCCTCGCGCCCGGGATGGTGAACATCCTCGCGGGCGAGGGCATCCGCCGGCTCGATACGACCGAGAGCGTGAAGATCTACGTCGGCGGGCTCCCGCAGCATCCCGAGCCTCCGATCAACTACATGGTCGTCTACTCGCTCGAGGGAGCGCTGGACTACTACACGACGCCTTCGTGGGTCCTGCGCGGCGGGAAGATGGTCCACGTCGAGGCCCTGAGCGAGCTCGAGGACATCGATTTCCCCACGCCGGTCGGCAAGCTGGAGGCGTTCCACACCGGCGGCGGCATCTCGCTGATGCCGTTCCGGTACGAGGGGAAGATCCCGGTGATGGAGTACAAGACGCTGCGCTATCCGGGGCACGTCGCGATCATGAAACCGGTGCGCGACCTCGGCCTCATCGATGCGACGCCGATCCCGGTGGAAGGCGTTACCGAGAAGGTGAGCCCGCGGAAGCTGTTCATCGCCGCCGCGGGCCCGAAGCTCACGTGGCCGCACGGGCGCGACCTGGTCGCGCTCCGGGTCGACGTGCGCGGCAAGAAGAACGGGCGCAGCGCGGGTACGCGCTGGCAGCTCGTGGACCGCTTCGACGAACGCACCGAGGTTACGGCGATGATGCGCACCACCGGCTACTCGCTCGCGATCACCGGCGTGATGCAGTGCGACGGCCGGATCGGTCCGCCGGGCGTGTACGTGCCCGACGAGTGCGTACCGGTCGACGCCTACGTCGCCGAGCTGGCCAAGCGCGGCATCATCATCGAGGAGAGCGCGCTCCAGGCATGACCGCGATCGTCATCCAGACGTTCATCGCCGCGCCGCCCGAGACCATCTGGGCGGCGCTGCTGTCTCGCACCGACGTCCTGTTCGACGGCCTGCCCGCCCGGGCGTGGCCGGCGCGCACGGGCGAGCAGCCGCCGTTCCACTTCAAGACCGCGTGGCCGTTCACGGAGAGCGCGGGCGGCGCCACCGATGTCGCCGTGACGCTGCGTGCGCTTGGCGGCGGCACGAGGGTGGACGTGCGTCACGAAGGCTGGGGCGAGGGACCGGCGTGGGACGCGGCGATCCAGGGACACTTCGCCGGCTGGCTCCAGGGTCTCGCCGCGCTCGGTCTCCTGATCGAGTCCGGCGTGGACGCGCGCGCCAGCGAGTCGGCAGTGCGGGGGCGAGGGCGCTACTTCGTTTCGGGCGAGATAGCGGCCGACGCGGCGCCGGTCTACCGCGCGCTGGTGGACCCCGCGGTGCTCGCGCGCTGGAGCGACGGAGTGTTCGACGGAATCGCGCGAACGCAGGAAATCGAGAACCGGCTGGTCCGCTGGCGCTCGCCATCGGGATCGGGTGGCGCGGGCGACGCGGGCGGCGAGGTCGTGGCGATCCTGCGGCCGACGCCGCGCGGCACCCACGTCGCGCTCGCCGAGTACGGCGTGAGCGGAACGGAAGCGTCCGCACGCTGGCCGCAGATGTTCGAGCGGCTCGCGCAGTTTCTCGGCTGACCGCTTGCTCCAGGCGGCGCGGGGGTGCATCGTGGTGCCCGACCCGCCAGCAGGAGGCGTTCCGTGCCGGACCGCGTTGCCGACGATCCGCGCCAGGGTGATCCCTCGCGCCGCGAATTCCTGAGGCTGGGCGCCGCGCTGGGCGCCCTGTCCGCGCTCCCACCGGCTGCCCTCGCTGCGCGGCCCGCCGAGGCCGCGCAGGGTACGACCCTGTTCGCCGCGCCGCCGATGGACCGGGTGAGAGTCGGGTTCGTCGGCGTCGGCGGGCAGGGCTCGGTGCACGTCGAGAACTTCCTCACGCTCGACGGCGTGGACGTCAAGGCGATCTGCGACATCGATCCGGAGCATGCGCGGGTCAACGCCGAGAAGGTCGTGGCGGCGGGACAGCCGCGGCCGGCGATCTACGACCGTGGCCCGCGCGACTTCGTGCGAATGATCGCCGAGCAGGAGCTGGACCTCGTGTTCACGGCGACGCCGTGGGAGTGGCACGTGCCGGTGTGCCTCGAGGCGATGCGCAACGGCAAGCACGCGGCCACGGAGGTCCCGGCGGCTTATACGGTGGACGACTGCTGGCGCCTGGTCGAGTCGGCCGAGCGTGAGCGCAGGCACTGCGTGATGATGGAGAACTGCTGCTACGACCGGCGCGAGATGCTGATGCTGAACCTCGTGCGCCAGGGACTGTTCGGAGATCTCCTGCACGCGGAGTGCGGATACAACCACGACCTGCGCTCCGTGAAATTCTCGGCCGACGGCGAGGGGCTGTGGCGCAGGGCCCACGCGACGCAGCGCAACGGCAACCTGTATCCCACGCATGGACTCGGTCCCATCGCGCAGTGTCTCAACGTCAACCGCGGCAACCGGTTCGATTACCTTGTGTCGCTGTCGAGCAGCTCTCGCGGGTTGCAGCTGTGGCAGGAGGAGCACCTCGCGGTGGACGACCCGCGCCGCGCCGAGCGCTACGTCCTGGGCGACGTGAACACGACGCTGATCCGGACGGAGCAGGGACAGACCATCACGCTCGTACACGACACGAATTCGCCGCGACCCTATACCCGCATCAACATGATCCAGGGCACGCGCGGCCTGATGCAGGGCTGGCCCGACCGCATCTACGTCGAGGGACGCAGCGCGCGCGCGGACGCCTGGGAGCCGCTCGATACGTGGTATGCGCAGTACGAGCACCCGTTCTGGCGCTCGGAGAGCGTGCGGAACAGGAGCGTGGGACACGGCGGCATGGATTGGCTGGAGGACTGGCGGCTGGTCGCCTGCCTGCGCGCCGGCCTGCCGACCGACCAGAACGTCTACGACGCGGCGACCTGGAGCGTGATGTGCGAGCTCACCGAGCGCTCGGTGGCCTCGAAGAGCCGCGCCATGGACATTCCGGACTTCACGCGCGGGCGCTGGCGCACCACGCCACCGCTCGGGATCATCGAGGCCTGAGCGTCGGGGAACGCATGCACCTGCAACGCCTGGATCTGCTCGTCATCGCCGCCTCGGTGATCATCTCGTTTCTGCCGGCGCTGTTCTTCTGGCGCCGGGCGAGCTCGAGCACGGCCGAGTTCTTCACGTCGGGCCGCGCCGCTCCGTGGTGGCTGGTCGGCGTCTCGATGGTCGCGACCACGTTCAGCACCGACACGCCGAACCTCGTCACCAACATGGTGCGCGAGCATGGCGTCGCGGAGAACTGGCTGTGGTGGTCGTTCCTGCTCACCGGCATGGCGACGGTGTTCTTCTACGCCAGGCTGTGGCGACGCTCGGGCGTGCTCACGGACCTCGAGTTCTACGAGCTGCGCTACAGCGGCCGTGCGGCCTCGTTCGTGCGCGGGTTCCGCGCCGTCTACCTCGGCCTGTTCTTCAACTGCGTGATCATGGCGACCGTGAACCTGGCCGCCGCCAAGATCGCGAACGTGGTGCTCGGCTGGCCGATGCACCGCACGCTCGCGATCTGCGCGACGATCACCATCTTCTTCGCGTCGGTGTCCGGGCTGTGGGGCGTGCTGGTCACCGACTCGATCCAGTTCGCGATCACGATGACGGGCACGTTCGCCGTCGCGATCTTCGCCCTGCGCCAGCCCGAGGTGGGCGGCCTGGCGGGGCTGCTGCACAAGGTGGACCCGCGCACGCTGAACCTGCTGCCCGACTTCGGCAACTGGTCGGTCGCGCTCTCCGTGATGATCATCCCGCTGACCATCCAGTGGTGGTCGGTGTGGTACCCGGGCGCCGAGCCCGGCGGCGGCAGCTACATCGCCCAGCGCATGCTCGCGTCGAAGACGGAGAAGGACGCCGTTGTCGGCACGCTGCTGTTCAACATCATGCACTACGCGCTGCGCCCCTGGCCGTGGATCATCGTCGCGCTGTGCTCGACGCTGATCTTCCCCCAGCTCTCGGACATCGCGCGCGCGTACCCGTACGTGGACCCCAAACTCATCGGCAACGACCTGGCGTACCCGGCGATGCTCAAGTTCCTGCCGACTCCGTTCCTCGGCCTGATGATCGCGGGCATGCTCGCCGCCTATCGCTCGACGATCGAGACGCACCTCAATTGGGGAACGTCGTACCTCGTCCACGACTTCTACCGGCGGTTCCTGCGTCCCGGCCTCACCGAGAAGCACTACGTGCTCATGGGCCGGCTGACCACGGCCGGGCTGATGGTCTGCGCGGCGCTGCTGACGTACGCCCTCGGCACCGCGAAGGAGGCGTTCGATTTCATCCTCGCGATCGGGGCGGGCACGGGGCTGCTGTACCTGTTGCGCTGGTTCTGGTGGCGCATCAGCGCCTGGAGCGAAGTCGCAGCGATGGCAGGCTCGTTCGTCGTCGCGAACATCTTCTTCGTCGCGCACAAGATGGGTGCGCAGATTCCCGAGCACATCGCGCTGATCGTCACCGTGGCGGCCACGACCGTCATCTGGGTCACCGTCACGTTCCTCGCGCCGACCGCGGACCGCGCGACGCTGGTGAAGTTCTACCGCCTGGTGCGGCCTGCCGGCCCCGGATGGCGCGACGTCCGCGCCGAGGCGGGCGGCGAGGGCTCGCCCGACCGGCTGCCGATGGCGATGCTGGGTTGGGTGCTGGGCTGCACGTTCATCTACAGCGCGCTGTTCGGGGTGGGCAGCTTCCTCTACGGCCGAAATCCGCAGGCCGCGGTCTGGGCGGCGCTGTTCGTGCTGAGCGGTGTGGGGCTGCTCAGGCTGGTGCCGAAGATGTGGGAGATGCGCGCCTAGCGAGTCGACGTCAGGTCAGGAAGCGCCCGACGATCTCCTCGAGCTGATCCTGCGCGGCGATCAGCGTATCGAGATGGCGCAGCTGGGTACGCGCCCGCCTGAGGTTCTGCGCCGGATCCATCACGCGGTAGTACCGATCGCCTTGGAGATGGTCGGTGAGGAACCGGATCGCCTGCTCGAACGTGATGAGGGCGCCCGCGTGAACCAGGAGTGCCCGCTCGCGCGGCGTCAGAATCGCTCCCACCTCCGAGATGAATCCGGCCGCTATCGCCTCGAAGAACGGTACGCGCACGCCGACCCGTGAGAGGTCGGGCTCGTCCTCGTCCGTCACGGTCGTCATCGAGCGAACCATGTCGCCGAAATCGAAGAGCAGGGAGCCGGGCATGACGGTGTCGAGATCCACGACGCAGCGTGCCGCGAGGGTTGCGTCGTCGAGCAGCACGTTGGACAGCTTGGCGTCGTTGTGCGCGATGCGCGCGGGTACCTCGCCGGACTTGATGAACGGCGGCAACAGCTCGGCGAGGCCGGCGTGGCCCATTGCGGCATCGACTTCGGCTCGCGCGTTCGCCGACCGTCCAACGGGGTCCCGGCGCACGGCATCTTCGAGG
>JBIOIA010000038.1:0-16548 GCA_044449445.1 Gemmatimonadales bacterium | reverse complement strand
GGGCACTCCTGGGCCTGCTCGGCGGGTTTGCCGCCATTGTGAGGTATCAGGACGCTCTCTTCTGCGCGATTCCCGTGATCGATGCGGTGGTCTCGGGCCGGGCGCTGCGCAAGCCGGCGCACGCGGCCTTCTCCCTGGCGTGCTACGTGGCGTGCATCGCGTGCGCCCTGTCGGTGCAGCTCTATGCGAACTCCTACTACTACGGGTCAGCGTGGGTTACGGGGTACCCGGCATTGGGAGGGTTCAACTGGCTCGCGCCGGCGTGGGGCAGGATCCTCTTCTCGCTTCACAACGGCCTGTTCACGTTTGCGCCGGTCACCGTCCTGGCGCTGGTGGGCCTGTTCCGGTTCGCTCGCACCGACCGGATCCTGGGCGGGCTCCTCGCCGGGGCGCTTCTGATGCAGGTGTACGTCACCGCCGCCTGGGTCTCGCCGGACCAGGGGGCGACGTTCGGAAACCGCATCCTCCTCAACTGCACGCCGATTTTCGCGATCGGCCTGATGCGGTTCCTCGATCGGCCCAGGCCGTGGCTATGCGCGGTGCTGATCGGACTGAATGCGACGCTCGCCGCGCTGTACTGCGCGCGGGTCATCCCCGACCCGTACGTCATCAACGGGATGCACCACGCAGTGGGGCGCCGGCAGCGCTCCTACGCCTGCAGCTTCTTCCTCGCCATCGTGTACAGGAACCCGGCAAGCACCACGAACATCACCAGCGCCACCAGGTCGTTGCCCTGGATGCTCGGCCACCACGACGCGCCCATGTCGCCCCAGTCCACGCCGATCACCTGGTGCGCGACTTTCGCCGCCTCGCGCGCCAGCGCGCGCTTGGTGTCCATCGGGGTGACGAGCAGCAGGCCCGAGAGCGCGCCTCCGGCGATCAGGCCCGACGCGGTCAGCGAGCCGCTCGAGACCTCGCCCTCGCCCGCCGCCTTCGCGCCACCCTTTCGCTCGACCAGCCAGCGCACCACGCCGCCCGCGAAGATCGGCGCCGTGGTCGAGATCGGCAGGTAGCTTCCCACCGCGAACGCGAGCGACCGCACGCCCACCAGCTCGAGACAGACCACGATGAACACGCCGAACAGCACCAGGCCCCACTGGAGATTCCGGTTCAGGATGCCGTTGATCACCGTCGTCATCAGCGTCGCCTGCGGCGCCGGCATGGATTCGGAGCCGATGCCCGGCTGCTGCTTGAAGGCGAGCTTGTGCGCCTCCGCGTCGAAGAAGTAGCGGCCGTCCGGTACCGTGTGGGAGCCGACGACGTTCACCACGGTGTACGTGTGCCCCTCGTACACGGTCGGCCCGAGGTCCCGCATCTCGGCCGTGACCGCCGGCAGCGCGATGTCCCGCGCCTCGACGCTGGTGTAGGTCGCGTTGAGCTTGGTCAGCGTGAAGCCGATCACCGCGACCGAAGCGAGGGCGCCTACCAGCAGCGAGACCTGCTGTCGCCACGGCGTCGCGCCCACCAGGTACCCGGTCTTGAGGTCCTGGCTCGTCGCTCCGGCGTTCGCCGCCGCGATGCACACGATGCCGCCGACCGACAGCGCCACCGCCGGCCACGTGCCGCCGGTCCACCCGATCAGCAGGAAGATCAGGCACGTCGCCATCAGCGTCGCGATCGCCATGCCCGAAATCGGGTTCGACGAGTTCCCGATGAGGCCCGTGATCCGGCTCGACACGGTCACGAACACGAAGCCGAACACGACGATCAGCAGCGACGCGAACAGGTTGGCAATGACGTGGCCCGGATTGACGCTCATGCTGAGTAACGCCCACACCATCAACATCATCGCCGCCGAGCCCAGGAGGACGAAGTTAAGCGGCAGGTCGTCCGCCGTGCGCGCCCGGGTTACGACCTGGCCGGCGCG
Source organism: Gemmatimonadales bacterium (assembly GCA_044449445.1). Taxonomy (GTDB): domain Bacteria; phylum Gemmatimonadota; class Gemmatimonadetes; order Gemmatimonadales; family JACORV01; genus DASXPG01. The sequence goes on along the minus strand of JBIOIA010000038.1, from coordinate 14,681 downwards.
TGAGGCCGCCATGTCCTTCAACCCTGCCTGGAGGGAGTCCCAGATCGTCGGCAGCGAGCGGCCCAGCGTGATGAGCCCCGCGGCCGTCACCGCGCCCGCGCCGATCGAGCGGATGTACGCGTTCCAGATGTCGCTCGGCGACATCTGCCCGATCGGCTTGATGCCCGGAAAGATGGGCTCGGCGATGTGCACGCCGAAGAAATGGATGAGCGGGATGACCACCAGCCAGCTCAGCACGCCGCCCGCGAAGATCGTTCCCGCGACCTTCGGCCCGATGATGTAGCCGACGCCGAGGTACTCGGGCGTCGTCGTGCCCGCGATGCGCCCGCCCGGATACCACGCCGGATCGTAGGTCGGCGTGCCCTTCCAGAGCTTCAGTCCTTCATGGCAGAACTTGTACAGCGCGCCGACGCCGAGTCCCATGAACACGCGGCCCGCGAACCGTCCGCCCGTCTCGCCCGCGACCAGCACGTCGGCGCACGCGGTGCCCTCGGGGTAGAGCAGGTTGCCGTGCTCTTTCACGATCAGCGTCCGCCGCAGCGGAATCATGAACAGCACACCGAGTATCCCGCCCGCCAGCGCCATCAGGAACACGCGGCTGATCTCGAGCTGGAAGCCGAGGAAGATCAGCGCCGGCAGCGTGAACACGACGCCCGCCGCGATGGACTCGCCCGCCGAGCCGGCAGTCTGCACGATGTTGTTCTCGAGGATCGTCGAGCCGAAGCGCTTCAGCACGCTGATCGCGATGACCGCGATCGGAATCGAGGCGCTGACGGTCAGACCCGCGCGCAGCGCGAGGTACACGGTCACGGCGCCGAAGATCACGCCGGCGAGCGCGCCCAGGATGAGGGCGCGCGCCGTCAGCTCGGGAACGGACTTGTCGTCGGCGACATAGGGTTTGAAGGGCTGGGTCATGGGCCTGTCGAAAGTTGAAAGTTGAAAGTTGAAGTCAGGCCGGAATGAAGGAGGCCTTGGCGTCCAACCGTACCACCCACGCGGCCAGCAGCTCGGCCGCGCGGTCCAGGTCCTCGAGCGACACCATCTCGTTGGGGCTGTGCATGTAGCGGCACGGCACCGAGACCAGCCCGGTCGCGACGCCGCGCCGCGCCGTGAAGATCTGGTCCGCGTCGGTGCTCGTGCCCCTCGGCGCCGCCTCGATCGCGTACGGGATCTTCGCGCCCTCGGCCGCCGCGATCAGCTGGTCGAACACGACACGGCTCACGGCCGAGCCGCGCGAGATGACCGGGCCGCCGCCGAGCTTGAAGTCGCCGATCTCCTTCTTCTCGACGCCGGGATAGTCCGTTGCATGCGTGACGTCCACCACGATCGCCGCGTCGGGCTCGAGCGAGAACGCGGTCGTGCGCGCGCCGCCGCCCGTGTAGCCGATCTCTTCCTGCGTCGTGCCCACCGCGGAGACGGACGCGGCGAGCGACTTCTCCCTGGAGAGGCGACGCAGCGCCTCGAGCACCACGAAGCAGCCGATGCGGTTGTCGATCGAACGCGAGACGATCCGCTGGTTCGGGAATTCCTGCACGCCCGACGCGATCACGCCGGGATCGCCGACGCGGATGCGCGCGGCCGCCTCTTCCTTGTTCTTCGCGCCGATGTCGATCCACAGGTCCGTGACCTTGGAGACCTTGTCGCGGTCCTCGGACTTCATCAGGTGGATCGCCTTCTTGCCGATCACGCCAGTTACCGGACCCGACTTGCCCTCGAGGATCACGCGCTGGCCGACCAGCACCTGGCTGTCCCAGCCGCCGATCACGCCGAAGTGGACGTAACCCTCGTCGTCGATGTGCACGACCATCAGCCCGATCTCGTCGAGGTGGCCGGCGAGCATGACCCTGGGCGAGCCCTTGGGATTCAGCGTCGCGACGGAGTTGCCCGCGACGTCGGTGGTGACCGCGGCGAAGCCCTTGGCCTCCTCGCGCCACAGCCGGGCGGGGGCGGACTCGAACCCGGACGGGCCCGGGGAGTCCAGCAGCGTCTTGAGGAATCCGAGTGCTCGCTCGTCCATTCGATGTGCCTTTACTGCCTGCGGGGGTGGGCAACGTTACGCCGCGCCCGGGGGTTCGGCAAGCGTGGACGATCCGATATGAGGCCGGAAATCGAGTCCTCGTGCGCCATCACGGCCGCCGAGTCGGCGCCGGTCAGGAACGTCGGCGTGTAGCCGACGCCGAGGGGCACCAGCGTCAGGCGGGTCGTGCCGTCCGGCATGACGAGGAAATCGGCCCACAGCGCCCGGTTCGTCCACGGCTGGCCCTGCTTGAACACGAAGTTGCCGAGCGAGTAGACGATCGGCTTGCCGTCCACGTACTCGACGCCCTGCGGCACGTGCGGGTGGTGTCCGATCACCGCGTCGGCCCCCGCGTGAATGAGCCCGCGGAATCGCCGCACCACGTCCGGGGGCGGCACCGGCCGGTACTCGAGCCCGGCGTGCACGAACGCGATGACGAGATCCGCGCCGAGCGAATCTCGCGCGAGACGGAATTGCCGCGCCGCGCGCAGCGTGTCGGCCCACGCGATGCAGCATTCGGCGGGCGTGCCGACGACCGTCAGGCTCGTGTCGTTGAAGATCGCCGTGAGCGAGAAGATCGCGACCGTCCATCCCTTCGCGTGCACGAGCGCCGGCCGCCACGCGGCATCGAGGTCGGGCCCGGTGCCGGCGTGCGCGAACCCCGCCGAGTCCAGGTGCGCGATGTTCTCGAGCAGGCCCGCCCGGCCGAAGTCCCACGCGTGGTTGTTCGCGTCGCCCAGCACGTCGAATCCCGCGTCCCTGAGCATCCGGATGGCCTCGGCCTGCGGGCCGGCGAACACCGGGCTGTTCGTCGTGTCCGCGGTGCGGCCGCGCTCCAGCAGCTGACTCTCGAGATTGCCGACGGCGATATCCGCCGCTCTCAGGCGGTCCCTGACTCCCGCGAGGATCGCCGCCGAGCGGCCCGCGAAGACGTAGCGACTCGCAACCGAGCGGCCGACGTTGATGTCGCCGACGAATGCGATGTGGAGGGTGTCTCTCGTCGGCGCCTGCGCGAGCGCCGGGCGTGAAGCGGTGAGGCAGAGGACGGCGAGCCGGAGCGCCGTCTTGGCCGTCAGGCGGCCAGCTCCTTCAACGCCCTCACCAGCTGGTCCAGCTCTGCCGGCGTGATGAACACGTGTGGCGTAATGCGCGCGCCGTGCACGCCCGCGCCGTCGATCGCCACGGTCCAGATGTGGTAGCGCTCGAGCAGCGTGCGCGCGAGATCGGCGGGCGCCATGTTGTGCACGCCGACGTTCGCGATGCCGCAGGAGCGCGCGGGATCGCTGGGCGTGTTGAGGATGATGCCCGGCTGCCCGCGCACCTGGTCGGTCCAGTGGCGCTGGAGGTGGCGCAGGCGCGCTTCTTTCCGCTCGATGCCGATGGTCAGGTGAAAGTCGATCGCGTCGGCGAGGCCGAGGTCGGTGTGGACCGGATGCGTCCCGGTGTGGTTCAGCTTGCGGATGTCGTCGTCGGCCATGCTCATGTCGGCGAACACCGGCCACAGGTCGCGGATGCGGTCGCGCCTGACCCACAGCATGCCAGCGCCTAACGGGCTGCCCAGCCACTTGTGGAGTGAGGCAGCGTAGTAGTCGCAGCGCATGTCGGGAATCGCGAAGGCGAGCTGTGCGAACGCGTGCGCGCCGTCCACCATCACCTGCACGCCGTGGCGGTGCGCCATGTCGGCGATCTTCGCGACCGGCAGGATGTGCCCGGTGATGTTCACCAGGTGGCAGCACATGAGCAGGCGGGTCTTCGGCGTGATCGCGCTCTCGTAGAGCTGGACGATCTCCTCGTCCGACTGCGGGTCCATCGGCAGCGAGACGACGCGGTTCACGATCCCGTGGCGGCGCGCCTGGAGCCTGAACATGTCGAGCATCGCGCCGTAATCCTGCGCCGCCATCACGGCTTCGTCGCCCGCGTGCCAGTCGAACCCCGCGATCACGGTGTCGAGCGACTCGGTGGTGTTGCGGGTGACGATCAGCTCCTCGGCGGGCACGCCGGCGAGCTGCGCGATGCGCGCGCGGACGGCGTTCTTGTCGTCGTACTGGCGCGTGCGCATGTAGTGGGACGCCTCGCGGTTGACCTCGCGCACGTGGCGGATGAACGCCTCGAGCACGGGCTGCGACTGCATCGAGTAGTAGCCGTGCTCGAGATTGATGTAGTCGGGCTTGAGCAGGTACTGGCGGCGGATCCTGGCCCAGAACGCCTCGTCCTGCGCGAGCTGCGCCGGTTCCTGGGCGGTGTATTGCGCCCAGAGGTCCTCGCCGAACAATGCGACCAGCGAGGCCCCGCCGAGCGTGCGCACGAACTCGCGCTTGTTCATGGCTACTTCGCGGCGCCCGCCTTCTCGAACATCCTGGCGTAGCGGTGCTGCGCGCGGGCGCGCCACGCGCCGCGGTGGTAGGCGTAGCCGGCAACCAGCGGCAGCGTCACGGTCGCCTCGCCGAACACCATCTGCTCGTCGCCGATCTGCACCTTGCCCCAGCTGTTGGCCTCGCGCAGCGTCGAGCCCGACAGCGCGCCGTCGCGCTCGTCGGCCACGGTGAGTTGCACGGCGTAGCGATGCATCTCGGGGTCGTGGCCGAGCACTTCGGCGGCGACCACGATGTCCTGCGCGAAGTTCTTCGGCACGCCGCCGCCGACCATGAACAGCCCGGTGCGGCCGGCCTTGAGCTTCAGCTCGGTCAGCTCGCGGAAATCCGCGGCCGAATCGAGCGCGAGGTAGCCGTCCGGGTGCTGGGTCTGGTGGTACACGAACCCGAATCCTGCCGAGCAGTCGGAGAAGGCGGGCACGAAGATCGGCACGTCGGCCTGGTACGCGGCGGCGACGATCGAGCGCGTCGTGGGGTGATGCTTCACGAGATAGGCGCCCATCTCGCGGATCACGTCGCGCGAGCTGACCGCCCTGGGGCCGCCGTTCTCGAGCATCGCTTCCGCGATCTTCGCCATCGTGTCGTCGCAGATCCGGAGCTGGTCTTCGTCGATGTACGTGTCGTAGATGCGGTCGATCGCGTTGCGGCGGAGCAGGTCGTCGTCCGCGCGGATGTCGCCGCGGTAGTGGCGGAAGCCGAGGCCTTCGAAGAAGTCCTGGTCCACGATGTTGGCGCCGGTCGAGACGATGGCGTCCACCATCCGGTTCTCGACCATGTCGATGAACACCTCGCGCAGCCCCGCCGAGCACAGCGAGCCGGCCATGCAGACGATGACCGAGCACTCCTTGTCGGCCAGCATCATGTCGTAGATCCGGGCGGCGCGGCCCAGGTTGCGGGCCTGGAATGCCATGTCGGCCATGGCGTCCACGATCGCGCGCACGTCGTGCTGCTTGATGTCGATGCCGACGACGAGGTCTTTGAGCAGGTCCTGCTTGGTGGGCTCGGCCACGAGTCCTCCGGCGGGAAAAATGGGCACAAAAAAACTGCCACCCTCGTCCCTCGCTACGGCGCCCCCTCAGGGGCCACCGCCATCGCGGGGTGGGTGGCTATGTCTGCAACAATACTAGTCGCGTTTGATGGGTGAGTCAAGTGGCAGCGAGCGCGTGCAGCATCGCGTCGATCTCGCTGCTGGTCGCCACGCGCGAGCTGCCGGTGACGCCACGCGGGAATCGAATGAACGCCGCGGCGCCGGTCCGGTCGATCCCGACCACCGCGCCCGCGACGCCGTGCTCGCCCGCGTCCACGCCGATGCTCAGGACCCACACACCCTCCGAGCCCCAGGTCTTCGGCACGGCGAAGCTGTTGGCGTCGCCTTCCTGCTCGAAGCGCAGCGGGACCAGAGTGCGCCGACCGTTCACCAGCCCGTACGCCGTGCCGGTGAGTGGCAGCGACATGGGCACGGTCTGGCGCCAGGTGCGGGCGACCAGGAAGGCGGCGCCGAAGGGGCGCGTTTCGACGCTGATCCACGGGGGGCCGGGCCACGAGCTGGCGGCGACGGTCGCGCCGAGGGCCAGGGCGAGGGCGATGCTCTTCATCTGCGATCTCCGCGTTGGGGGCGGAAGTGTGATGCGCGGGGACGGGGGGTCGTTTAGAGGACTTTCAGCCGCCTACGCGGAGCCACCAGGTCCACAGCCGCCGCTTCCACTCGGGGGTGACCTTTAGCGTGCCCGGGAGCTGCTCCCAATAGAGCTGCATCGCCGCGCGATCGTTGCGCAGAACGGCCTCGGCGGTGACGCCGGCGGACGGCGGCACGAGGGTCAGCAGACGCGACACGACTTCGTCGCGCTGCGCGCCGCTGGTGCGAGCCACCAGGTGCCACAGCGTGACCGCGTCGGCGCGCCGCGACGTGCGCAGCACGAGCACGAGCGTCGAGTCGTCGGGGTCTTCGTCGTAACGCAGGGCGGCGAAGCGCAGCGAATCCGGCGCGTCGTCGCGGAACGGCGTGCCGACCACGCCGCCCCGCAGTGTCTTCGCGCGCATGCCGGCCGGGATCAGCGATTCCTGGCCCTTGTCCTCGAAGCTGACCCAGCCCAGCGTGACGTGGATCGAGCTGTTGCCCGCGCTGTCCACGTCGAGCGTGTAGGCGCAGCCCAGGTCTACCGCCGTGCCCGAGGGCGTCTCGACGATGAACAGCCGGGGCGGGGCATCCACCCGGGCGCTGATCGTGCCGCGGTCGAGCGCGAGGCGCTGCTCGCCGGCGCGCGCGACGAGCAGCCGCAGGTTCGATCCGGTGCCGACGTCCATAGTGCCGATGGTGCCGACCCTGAGCCGAGCGGTCTCCGGGCCGGTCGCAAGCGAGTCGCCGGCGCGGAATGCGCCGGAGCGGGCCCCGAAGGCGACGGTCCAGGTCGCCGCGCGATGGCGATTCACCGCGAGCCAGCCGGCCGAGCCGGCGAGCAACGTCAGCAGTGCCGCGATGCGCAGGGCCCGGGGGCGACGCCACCAGAGGCGCGAGGCGCGAGGCGCGAGGCGGGCGCGCACGCCAGGCCACAGGTCCTCGGGCGGCTCGATCGCCTTCGGCAGCTGCTCCATCTCGCGCTTCAGCGCGAAATCATCGCGATCGTTCACCGTGCCAGCATCTCCTTGAGCAGCCCGCGGGCGCGGAACAGGTGCGCCTTCGACGTGCCTTCCGCGATCCCCAGCATCATCCCGATCTCCGCGTGGCTGTAGCCCTCGACGTCGAACAGCACCAGCACCTGGCGGGCCTTCGTGGGCAGCGTGGCGATCGCCTGCTCCAGGTCCATCCGAAGCTCCGGCGAGCGCGCGATGGCGGCCGCAACCGGAGCCGAGTCCTCGTCGTCGTCCAGCGAATCCTCGGCTCGGCGCGCGCGGGTGCGACGGTCCATCAGCACCACGTTGACGGCGAGCCGGTGCAGCCAGCTCGAGAACGCGCTCTCGCCGCGAAACGTGTCCAGCTTCTCCCACGCGCGCACGAATACGTCCTGGACCAGCTCCTTCGCCGCCTGGGCGTCGCCGCTCATGCGCAGGCACAGCGCGTAGACGCGGCCCGCGTGCTCGCGGTAGACCGCCTCGAAAGCGTCCGCGTCGCCCTGCTGGGCGCGACGGATGGCGTCCGAGGGCGTGGCGACGGCGGTCACGTTGATGGGATGCTGCCTGGACGGCGGACGTTTACTTCAGAAGCAGCTTCGCGATGGTCTGGAGCTGCATGTTGCTCGTGCCCTCGTAGATCGTCCCGATCTTGGCGTCGCGGTAGAACTTCTCGACCGGGTACTCCTTGGTGTAGCCGTAGCCGCCGAACAGCTCGAGGCACACCGACGTCACGCGTTCGGTGACCTGCGAGCTGAACAGCTTGGCCATCGCCGCCTGGCTGGTGAACGGCTGGCCCGCGTCCTTGAGCCGCGCCGCGTTGTAGACCATGAGCCGTGCGGCCTCCAGCTCAGTGGCGGCCTGGGCCAGCTGGAACTGCACGGCCTGGAAGTCGGCGATATGCTTGCCGAACTGCTTGCGCTCCTTGACGTACTTGAGCGCCGCGTCGAGCGCGCCCTGGCCGACGCCGATCATCTGCGCGCCGATGCCGATGCGCCCCTCGTTCAGGGTCTCGATCGAGACCTTGTAGCCCTTGCCCACCTCGCCCAGCACGTTCTCGGCGGCGACCTCGACGTCGTCGAGGATGAGCTCCGTCGTGCTCGAGGCGCGGATGCCGAGCTTGTTCTCCTTCTTGCCGACGGCGAAGCCCTTGAAGGAGCGCTCGACGAGGAACGCCGTGATGCCCTTGTAGCCCTGCGCGGGATCGGCGTTGGCGAAGATGACGTACAGCTGCGCCTCGGCGCCGTTGGTGATCCACAGCTTGCGGCCGGTGAGCACCCAGCGGTCGCCCTGCTTCACGGCTCGGGTCGCCAGGCCGAACGCGTCGGAACCCGAGCCCGCCTCGCTGAGCGCGTATGCGCCGACCCACTCCGACGCGAGCTTCGGGCAGTAGCGGCGTTTCTGCTCGTCGTTGGCCCAGCGCAGCACGCAGTTGTTGACGAGAGTGTTCTGGACGTCCACGAGGATCGCGGTGGACGCGTCCACCCGCGAGAGTGCCTCGACGGCAAGGGTCGCCATGAAGAAGCTGCCGCCCGCTCCGCCCAGCGCTTCGGGAATCTCGATCCCCATCAGCCCCAGCTCGAACACCGCCGGGATGAGCGCGGGCTCGAGCGCGCCGTGCTCGTCCATCTTGGAGACTAGCGGGCGCACCTTTTCCTCCGCGAAATCGCGGACGGCGTCCCGGAACATCGTCTCTTCTTCGGAGAGGACCGTGAGGGGCTGCGCGGCGGTCTCGGTGGTCATGCTAATAGAGCGACCAGGTATCGACCCACGTGTTCTTGAGCGGCACCAGGCCGTTGAGCCCGCCGATCGCCGCGTGGGTGTAGCACCAGTCCCACGACAGTTGGGTGTTCGAGGTCCGCACGATCGAGTCCGCCGACGGGCAACTGCTCGTGCCGCAATTCAGTCCCGTGATCGCCATGCCGTGGAGGGAGTCGGAGGCCGACATGATGAGGCGGCCGCCGGCAATAATGATTCCATCCCAGTGCACGCCGGCCTGGAGCGTCACGTTCCCGGTGGCGACCAGCAAGGCGCGCAGGTTGTTCGGTTTGGCGTGAGAAGGCACGGTCACGTCGCCGACTATGTAGTACGAGCTGTAGACGGTGCACCCGCTCCCGTAGCATGTGGGAAGGGTGCCGACGTAGTCGGGCGAGAAATCGCCGGCGAGCACGCGCGCCCAATCGACGTGACTTAAGTCATAGACGGCTGAGGCAGAACCGAGCGAAGGCGGTACCGACCCGTGCGGCATCGGATGGGTGCCGTCAACCGCATGGTTGTTGTTGTAGCCTCCTGTCGGGGCCACCACGGCGGCCGTGTCGTCGTAGGGAGTCGAGGGCGTCGAGCAACCCGTCACCGCGGCGCCGTAGTTAGTGCCGTCGATCGGATACGGAGGGTTGCCGTTCGCCCCGTACATCGTGACGCCGTTCACCGCCGTTAAGGCTGCGCCGGCAGGGATCAGGCCGGCGTTCAGCTCGGCCATCTGCGCGACCGCGCGCTGGCCCTGCGGCTGGCCGGGCTGCTTCGGGTCGGTGGACGTGCCGATGGAGCGGACCAGCCACTTGGGCAGGTGGTTGTTGAGCGTGTCCGCGCGCACCCTCCGGCCGACGACATCCGCATAGCCATTGCTGAACGTGATCCGCACTGAGTCGTAGCTCGAGGAGTTGTTCAGGAGGCGCTGCTGGGAGAAGTAGTTCTCGAGCCCGGCTTGGGCGAGCGCTAGGGCCCGGCTGTTGGCGAGCGAGTTGTCGGACGCGCGGAACTCCGCCGAGGCCATGATGAACGCCGCGGTGAGCATTACCGTGAGCAGGGTCATCACGAGGAGCGTCGTGGGCAGGATGAAGCCCGATCGAGGCGCGGCGGGGGCGTCAGTGGAGCGCACGGTTCCTGAACAGGATGTTGGACGTGAGGTTGAATGTAACCGGGGCTGAGCCGCCCGGCGCGTTGTTCTGGCTGGCGCCCACCATCACGAAGCGGACCCCCTCGACGGAATCCAGCACTGCCGGGGTCATGGTCGCCGTCAGCGCGTCTCCCACCAGGTACTCGAAATGGGCGCTGGTGTCGAACGGGGCCACCAGCTCGTCCCGGGTGCCGGCCGCAAGGAGGACCCGCCACAGCGCGCGGCGGCCCGGCAACTGGCCGGAGGTGGCGAAGACGTAGCGGATCTGGCGGTACAGATACGCAATCGCACCGACGGAGTTCGGGGCGATGATCTGCGGAGTCACCGCGACGACCGTCGCGCTCCAGCCGGTCGCGCTGAGCACGGTGATGGGTGGGTTGGCAGTAGTGGAGCAGACCGTGCCGCTCCCTGCGCCGATGCTGATGATCGAGGCCCGGTGGAGAACCCCGGTTGAGTCGCGCCACACGTAGCCGCTGGGCGTCGCGCCGGCGTAGGTCGCCGAGTCGGCGGGGAACAGCGCGATGTGGGTCGCTCCCCCCGAATTGCCGCACACCATCCCGTACGCATATGGCACGCGAACGGAGAACGAGTCCCGGCTGGCCTGGACGAGGGCCGAGTCCGCGCCGCCGCCCGTCACCATACGCAGCTCGTCGGTCGGGATGGTGAGCGACGAGCGCGCGCCGGAGCGGGCCTGCCGGTAGTTGTCCTGGCTCTGGAGGAACCGCGACTGGTTGATGATCAGCTTGGACAGCGCGATGCCGACGATGCCGGCGATCACGAGCGCGACCAGCAGCTCCGCGATGGAGTAGCCGCGCGCGTTCATCGCAGCGGCAGCGGCTTGCGCTGGTTGGACCGGGTCATCACGATCGTGTCGGCGCGGCCGCCCGGCACCGTCGTGCGCATCGTGATCGTGACGGTGGACTGGCGGTTCGTCACCACCGCAATGGACGTGCACCCGATGATCTTGACCGTGCCGCGCAGCGTGGTGTCGCAGGTGGCGATGGAGTTGAGGCTGTCGTACCGGATCGTGGTCGCCCGGTCCACGTGCGAGAACAACTCGCCCGTCACGTACGCCTGGTCGGTCGAGCGGGTGCTGTGTCGGGCGATCTGGAAGGCGAGCCCAGCGAGGCCGAGCACCACCACCGAGAAGATGATGACGCTGATCATGACCTCGATCAGCGAGAACCCGCTCAGCTGATGCGCACCTGGCCCGCGCGGCTCATGGTGATGGTGCGGGTCAGCGACTCGCCGCTGATCGTGATCGTCACCGAGGCGCTGCACATGCCGTTCGGGAACACGATCGCGCTCCCGACGCTGGGCGTGAAGGTCTGGAAATTGAAGTCCCCGCCGGCCCCGTAGTTGCGCCGCACCAGCGTATCGCCCGCCACCGTGCGCGTGATGTAGACGCTCTTCGTCGCCTGGTTGAAGATCACCGTAACCGGGGCGTGCTGCCGGGCCGCGAGGCTTTGGGCTTGGAGCAGGTCGCTCGCGATCGTGTTGGCGCCGCGGTTGATCCGGGCGTGCGTCAGCTGGCGGTGGAGGGTCGGGATCAGGGATCCCACGACCACGGCCACGATGAGCAGCACCATCACCGCTTCGATGGTGCTGAAGCCCCGGTTGCGTTCCACGGACCAGATCTGCGCCCCTGATGATGGCATTCCCCTCAACGGCATCCAGGCGATAAGGAGCAAGGTTCGTTCCGTGCCCAGGCGCCCGCCACTAAGTCCTTGCGGCGCCAATGCCTGCAATCCTGTAACCTGTGTTCGAGGGATGCCTGCGGCAAGGGTCGAACGCCTCCGATTGCGCGCTCACCGTGCAAAGCGCTGCAGCGTGGTCGGTTACCCGAAGACCTCCAGGGCCACCGGCACCCTGCCGAAGGGAGCGCTGACCTGCGCGCCCTGGACGATGGGCCGGACCCGGTCCAGCATCTCGCGCGCGATGGCGACGCCCTGGGCGAGGGCGGCGTCCTTCCCTTGCTCTTGGGCCGAGCGCATCCGGGCGATCACGTCATCCGGAACGGAGACGCCGGGAACCTCGTTCGCCAGGAACTCGGCGTTGCGCAGCGAGATCAGCGGCCAGATGCCCGCGACGATGGGAATCCGGAAACTCTCGACGCGTTTCAGGAACTTCTCGAGCTGCGCCGGATCGAACACCGGCTGGGTGATCGCGTACTCCGCGCCGGCGTCCACCTTCCACGCGAACCGCTTCAGCTCGCGCTCCAGGTCCACCGCGGCCGGATTGACGCCCACGCCGACCACGAACGCCGTCGGCTTGCCGATCGGGTTGCCGCCCGGGTCGAGGCCGTGGTTCAGCCGGTTGACGAGGTTCGTCAGGCCGATCGAGTCGATGTCGAAGACGGCCGTCGCCTCGGGGTACGGGCCCATCTTCGGCGGATCGCCGGTGACGAGCAGCAGGTTGCGCAGGTTGTGCGCCGCCGCGCCCAGCAGGTCCGAAAGCATCGAAAGCAAGTTGCGGTCGCGGCAGCAGTAGTGGATCACCGTCTCGAGCCCGACCTCCCGCTCGATCAGCAGCGCGGTCATGAGCGCGCCCATCCGGCTCTGCGCGCGCGGGCCGTCGGGCACGTTGACGGCATCCACGCCGGCGCGCTTCAGCGCGCGCACGCTCTCCAGCATCTGCGTGGCGTCGGTGCCCTTGGGCGGCACGATCTCGACGGTCCGCAGGAACTCGCCCTTCGAGAGCTTGAAGCCCCAGCGCGAGCGCTCGGCGAGCGGCACCGGCTGGATGCCGGCGGGCGCGACGACCGGTCCCTCGGCGATGTGCGGCGTGCGGCGAGGTGACACGCTCGCGACGAACGAAGCGACCTCGCGAATGTGGTCGGGCGTCGTGCCGCAGCAGCCGCCGACGAACCGCGCGCCCGCCTCGACCAGGAACTTGGCGTAGGTGCCGAGGTATTCGGGCGAGGCCATGTAGATCTTGCGGTCGCCCACCGCGCGCGGCAGCCCTGCGTTGGGCTGCGCCGAGAGCGGCTTCTCCGTGACCTTCGCCATCCGCTCGATGGCTTCGAGCACGCCCTGCGGCCCGACCGAGCAGTTGACGCCGATGACGTCGGCGCCCGCCTCGTCGAGCGCGCGTGCGCACGTCTCGACGTCGGTGCCGTAGGCCGTCGCGCCGTCCTCGGTGATCGTCATCTGCGCGATGACCGGCAGGTCGCTCACCTGGCGCACCGCCCTGAGCGCCTCTTTGATCTCGTCGAGGTCCGCGAACGTCTCCAGCACGAAGCCCTGGGCGCCGCCCGCCACGAGCCCTTCGGCCTGGAGCTTGAAGCAGGCGCGCGCCTCGTCCTTCCCCGTCTCGCCGAACGGCTCGAGCCGCACGCCGAGCGGGCCGATGGCGCCGACCACGACGGCGCGATCGCCCGCCGCCGCGCGCGCGATCTCGGCGGCCTTCTTGTTGATCGCGAAGGTCTGGTCGGCGAGCATGTGCTGCGCGAGCTTGACCGGGTTGGCGCCGAACGTGTTGGTCTCGATGATCTCGGCGCCCGCTTTGACGTACGCCTTGTGCACGTCGCCGATCACGTCGGGCGAGCGCAGGTTCAGCTCGTCGTAGCAGACGTTGATGAACACGCCCTTCTGGTAGAGCATGGTGCCCATCGCGCCGTCGAACACGTGGGCACGGCCGTCCGCGATCAATGCGCGCAGGTCAGGCATCGGGATCGTATCCAAGGCTGGAGCTGAGCCAGCGCTCGGTCTCCTTGAGGGTCATTCCCTTGCGCCGCGCGTAATCCGCGGCCTGGTCCTTGCCGATGCGCCCGACGCCGAAGTAGTGCGCGTCCGGATGCGCGAAGTACCAGCCGCTCACCGAGGCCGCGGGCCACATCGCGTAGCTCTCGGTGAGGGTGATGCCCGTGCGGTCGGTCGCGCCCAGGAGGTCGAACAGCGCGCGCTTCTCGGTGTGATCGGGGCAGGCGGGGTATCCGGGGGCGGGCCGGATGCCCCGATACTTCTCGGCGACTAGGTCATCAGTGCCTAACGTTTCGTCTGGCGTGTAGCCCCACAGCTCGCGCCGCACCCGTTCGTGCAGCCGCTCGGCGAGCGCTTCGGCGAGCCGGTCCGCGAGCGCCTTGGCGAGGATCGCGTTGTAGTCGTCGTGGTGCGATTCGAAATCGCGGACCAGGGGCTCCAGCCCGTGGCCGGCCGTGACGGCGAACGCGCCGATCCAGTCCGCTCCAGCGCCGGCGGGCGCCATGAAGTCGGCGAGGCACAGGTTCGGCCGGCCCGGCGGCTTGTCGTTCTGCTGGCGCAGGAACCGCAGCACCGCGCGCACGCCGCGGCGCGATTCGTCGGTGTAGATCTCGACGTCGTCGCCCGGCACCGACGCGGCGGGGTAGAGACCCACGGCCGCCTTCGCGGTGAGCAGTTTCTCCTTGACGATGCGCCCGAGCAGCGCCTGCGCGTCCTTGAACAGCTTCGTCGCCTCGGCGCCGACGGCGGGGTCCTTCAGGATGTCCGGGTAGCGGCCCTTCAGCTCCCAGGTGTGGAAGAACGGCGTCCAGTCGATGTAGCGCGTCAGCTCTTCGAGCGGATAGTCGGCGAAGCTCGCATCGCCCGGGCACAGGGGACGGGCCGCGGAATAGTGCGACCAGTCGGTCTGGTGGCGGCGCTTGCGCGCTTCCTCGAGCGCGAGCAGCGGCGAGCGCTCGCGGCGTCCGGCGTGCTCCTCGCGCAGCTTGACGTATTCGGCCTTCACGTCGCCGGCGAACGCCGCTTTCCGGTCGGCGTTGAGCAATGCGCCGACGACGCCGACGCTGCGCGAGGCGTCGAGCACGTGC